>JBEBSZ010000009.1:0-70367 GCA_040394025.1 Aeromicrobium sp. | reverse complement strand
CCGAGTGACTCAACACAGCTTGACAACGAGCGCGTGAACCCAAAAAGGTGGGTGACCCTAGGTTATTAAACGAACCCGGGCGGGAGTGGACAGTGAGATCAATCTGAAGAAACTACAGCCACCACGAGCCCCAACAGAATACAAAGAGCCAATTTTTACTGAAATCTAGGTATCAAAGCATCACAACACTGTCATAAAAGTGAAATATGGGAGACACTAGTCACGATTTTACAACTCATAAGTGACTAAGGTTTGCAGCATGCGTCTTCAGGGTCCCGTACCCCTTGCTTCCCCATTAGGACCACTCGAAAGTGCAGAAGCACTACTCGCCGAGGGTCTGCCTTTCGACCTCGATACGAACTCTGCGCAAGACTTCTCCACCCGCTGCGATCATGTGCTCACGCTGCTCGCCGACCATGATGACATCAGCAGCGTCAAGCTTCGGACTGCGCAAGCCATAGCTCAGTCACACTTTGATCCACGTCAAGCCACAAAAACCGCAGAAACTGTTATCAATAGCACACAAAAAGCTGGCGACGATATTTCACGAGCATATGCACTCACCGCATGGAATTACGCCCATTCAAAACCTGAACACTCCGAACAACGGGCTGCCAACGCACTTCAGGTACTGGAACTCGCAGACAAGTCCGGCGAGTATGCGTTATATCCCGCAAGTTACGTTATTCTGCTGATCGCTTTACTTGAACAAGGCAATATTCGATCCCTCGATGTCGAACTCTTGAAGATCCGCGAAGCTCGCACCGGCCTTGAAGAAACAGGCCACGCCCATATCGCCGACTGGTTTGAATGCCTACGGTCAATTCTTGATGGCGATACGGAATTAGCTGAAGCACAAGCCGACGCTAACTACCTCGAAACCACGAAGAACGGAAACCCCAATCTCGCCCTTTACACAACCCAAAAAGGGATGATCCGTTGGATGCGCGGTGAAATTGCGGGCGCTGAAGAGGGCTTCTTGGCAGCTAGACGCGCCTATCCCGACCAACTCTTGTGGACCGTCTCGTTGGTTTGGTTATGGCTAGCACAGGGCCGACGTTCTGCCGCGCTTTCGATGATGAAAACCTTGCCAAGAATCGACGACATACCTGAAGACCGATATTGGCTCTCCACGATGACTGTGTTGGCTGAGATCGCTCGCCTACATGGGTCCCGCGAGCTCAGTGAAAGCGTCAAGTCCACGCTCGAACCTCACGCAAAACGCCTCGTACCTGTAGGTGTCGGTGTCGCCTTCTGGGGCACATGCGCTCGCTCGCTCGGCTTGCTCGAAGAGAGCTTAGGCCTGCTCGAAGACGCTCGCCAACATCTCGAACTGGCAGTCGATACGAGCGCACGCATCGGAGCAATGGCTTGGCATGCCGAAGCACAGATCGAACTAGCAGAGTTTGCGCTACGGCACGATCTAAGTGATATTCCGGCACACGAACTACTCACCGAAGCCAGACTCACATGTCAAGCTCGTAGCTTCCCTGCATTGGCACGCAGGTCAATGCAGAAACCAAAAATCAACGTGCTGGGGCGTTTCGAGGTTGTTTCAATGTGTGGGAACCGGGCAGAATGGTCGTCTCGAAAGGCACGCGATCTACTGAAAATGCTCATTGCGGCCCGAGGCACAGCGCGATCCCGTGAGGTTTATATGCACGCACTGTGGCCCGATGAATCTCCGGAGTCTTTGGCGAATCGGTTCTCAGTAGCACTCAATGTGATCAGACGCGCGCTCGATCCCGAAAAACTCATGCCAACTCAGCACCACGTCGTGACTGAAGGGGATGCCGTCTATTTGGCTACTGAGAACGTGAACATTGATTTGGAACAGTTCTTAACGACGGCCCAACAACCCGACGATGAGAGTCGACAAAAAGCACTTGCGCTCTATCGCGGTGATGCTTTTTCCGAGGACCCGTATTCAGATTGGGCAAACAATATTCGCGAGCATGCCCGCAGGATCTACGAACGACTCGACGAGCCACCTAGTTCATTACTGAGCTAATACATCAGCGCAATCGACCCGACCATTCGGAAATGCGACAACACTGGCGTCATCATCACCGAGGGTTTCGCTCAAAACGCGGCACGGAGTGAATCCCGCCATCATTGCTCCGGCATCACCGTCCAGTGCTAAGAGGAGAGTGTCGCCCTCCCAGCTCGCCTTGCCATTATCGTTCTCGAAGGCCTTACTCACTACAAAGGCAATCTCCTCACGAGTCGAACCATAGGCATTGTCACTTGCTCCGTTATTTGAGCGAACATCTTGCGAATCGGCATCTTGGCCGGCGTTTCGGTTCGGTTCAGAATCAGACTACGTACCGCATGCGGCAGTCGCCAGCAGGAAAGAAACGACAAAAACCAAAGCAAGATTGCGAAATTGAATAAGGTTTCTCATTCGGCTCCCCTGAGTCGATGCACTTGAATGCAAAAGGCCCGCCAAAAAATATACGAGTCAATCTGTCAACATTCTTGATGCCTAAGCCGATTCAGACCCGCCACCTTATTGTTTTGCACGATTCAGTTTTTAAGAAAACTGACAGAAGGCAGTTCTAATCTGTGTCATTGCGCGCAGTTGACCGTGCGCCACGACCAAACATATGAGGAAGGCTGCCAATGTTTCGTTCAACTGCGTCAGAAGGCGTATCAGGAACAGTCAATAAATGGACCCGCTTTCTTGGTGTTTCCATTCGGCCATGGTCAGGTCGCTCTCCGCTATCGCTCATCATCCGCGGAGTAATCCAAGTTGGGATCTGCCTCTTTTTTGCAAAGCTGTTCTTAGATCTCGCCCGAGGCGGTGAGATCACGATGACGGCGGATGAAGCTCGTTTGGTGCGCGGGATCGGGATCATGATAGTCATCACCTTGGCAACCTTGGTTGTTCTTGGCTCAGCCAAAATCCTCGTTGGTGTTCTTGATCTCGTGCCACGATCGACGTTTACCGGCAGAGTCTTGAGTATCCGCAATCGCATGTATCTCGATTTCTTACCAAACCCGGTGCAGAGAATGATTTTTGAACGTAACGGCCGCACCGACAACCGCAAATGGCGCACAGAGGTCGTTTTGCAAACCGAAGACGGCATGAAGCAGTGGACAGTACGGAATGCGAAGTTCGCAAACCTCATGCGGCCGGGCTCCATTGTGACCCTGACGGTTTCACCACTCGTTGGCTATGTCGCAAACGTGACAAACAGCGAGGCTCCCACCCAGAACGGGTGAGAGCCTCCGCCTGTATAGCTGAAGGTACTCCAATTAGTTTTTCTTTGCCGCGTTGATTGCAGCGGCGAAAGCTTCGGGCGTGCGCGCATCGGATTCTTCGCCGTTGATATGCATGGTCGGGGTCCCGGTTATGCCCCGGTTCTTGGACGAGTTCGTCCGCTGCTCGTCAATCCATGGCACAAACTTTTCGCTACGGACACATTCATCAAGGCCGTCAACACCGACAGACTGCGCCAACGACAGCAGTGCGGCATTGTCTGGACCGGCTCCATCTTCGCTCGGCTGGTTGACGAACAAGGCGGTCTTGACGTCCCAGAACGCTTCAGGACCCTCTTGATCAACAGCACACATCGCGATATTCATAGCGCGACGCGAATATTCATTTGTTGAAGCGGTGTGCAGGAACGAGAACGGCATGAACCGAAGCTCGATGTCTCCCGCCTCTGCAGCTTCAACCAAGACCGGGCCCATATACGCATCAAACTGAGCACATGCAGGGCAGAGGAAATCTTCGAAGGTTTCTACGACTGGAGCACCTTCTGCAAGCTCGGCACCACTAGCTGGAACGTAAGAAACCCCACTTTCAACGAGATTTCGTGGCTCAATAACTTCGGTGTTCTTCTTATTCGACGCATTGATAGAACTGATGCCCCAAGCAGCAATGCCAATGAGAACAACGACCACCGCAACAATCGCAATCGAGATCATGTTTCGCTGCTTGCGATCGGCCTTTTCACGTTCTTTGCGCATTGCTTCGGCGCGCGCCGCACGTGCTTTCCGGTCGTTCGTCATATCCAAGTCCTTTGAGTTGAATTCAGAAGTCACTGAATCCTACCGTGCGACTCAAGCACAAATCCCAAAAGACTAGGGTGTTCAAAATGAAAGACATTTTGGTGTGGATTGACTGCGAAATGACGGGCCTGTCACTTGAGAACGACGCCCTCATTGAAATCGCGACGCTGGTAACGGACTACGAATTGAATGTGCTCGGCGACGGGGTCGATGTCATCATCAAACCGCCGACTGCTGCACTTGAGCAAATGGATGAGTTTGTCACCAATATGCACACCTCGTCAGGACTCATTACTGAACTCGATTCTGGGGTGACTCTGGAAGAGGCTGAAGATCAGGTCCTCGATTTCATTCGTGAGTATGCGACCGAGCCGGGCAAAGTTCCGCTTGCAGGAAATTCCATCGCGACGGACCGCGCTTTTATCGCCCGCGACATGACAAAACTCGACAACTGGCTTCACTACCGAATGGTTGATGTTTCTTCAATCAAGATGCTCGCGAAAAACTGGTACCCGCGCGCGTATTTCAATGCGCCTGAGAAGGGCGGGAATCACCGCGCACTTGCAGACATTATTGAGAGCATTGAGGAGCTTCGCTACTACCGTTCGACAGTTTTCTGGCCTGAGCCCGGGATATCCAGTGATGACGCCAAAGCGGCCGCCGCTGCGATCAAGGCGGCAAGAGCCTGACCTGTTGGCGTTCTCTTTAAGTGAGCGTGTAGAGTTTTCATCGCCGTGCTGGGCGCATGCTTGGCACGTGCATGGTGGGTGTAGCTCAGTTGGTAGAGCCCCGGCTTGTGGTGCCGGTGGTCGCGGGTTCAAGTCCCGTCATCCACCCCAGAGAAGATTGAGGGCTCGTCGGAACTTGGCGGGCGGACCTCCTTCGGCACGGCTTTCTTTACATTGCAGGTTTTAGCGACGAAAGCCGCAAGCGTTTTCTCGGGTTGCTGTATTCAGTGTGTGTTCGCGTTGCCCGATCTAGGCTCCTCCCCACCTAATCCCCTGCGTTCACTCCCGTCCCCTGATTCCCACGAGACCGTCGGAATTGTGACTCAAGAACACCTATTAGGTACGCATGAACCCAAAAAGGTGGGTGAAGCTAGGTCTTGGACGAATCCAGCCGGGTTTAGACAGTGACATCAATCTGAGGAAATTACCGTCACCTAAAGCGCCCAACGAGATGAGTCCAAGACACCACGCAACCCGAATACAGGCTTATAGAAACCAGATCAAGAAGAGTTAACGCACACTTTTCCCTATGCTCTGCTGAGAGCCCCACTGAAATCCGAAGTGCCAGATCAAGCGTGCTCGAATTACCGAGATCAGCACAGGGATTGCAGCGCCTAGAACAAACTCCCATAGTCGCTAAAGTCCCGGCCACAAAAACTACATTTTGGAGATAGTTTGTAACTCACCACTTTTTGTTTCCGATATCAGTCGGGCCAAAACCTCTTCTGAACGTGACATGTTCAAGACCACAATCTTGCTCACAAGCACGCTTCACCTAGCAGGCATAGACTCAATTTATGGGTCCTGCGGCAAGACTCCGAATCAGTGCGGCCGCAGCTAGGACGGGAGAGATTATGCGTGCAGTGACTATCGTGAAAAACAACACCGTTGCGGTCACGGACAAGCCAATACCAGATATCCAGCCCAACGAAGTGCTGCTCAAGGTAGGTGGGGCAGGCGTCTGTCACTCCGATATCACGCTCATCGGCATGGGTGATGATAGCCCGCTGATTGGTAGCACCCTCGGCCATGAAGTGGCCGGAACAGTCGCGAAAGTTGGCGCCGAGGTACGGGGATGGACCGAAGGTGACGGTGCAATCGTTGCTCTGATCCTCTGTTGCGGGGAGTGCCGCGAGTGCGTCGCTGGCCGCGATAACCAGTGTGAGGTTGTCTATCCTCGTAGCGCACTGGCACCGCTATCCCCAGGGATCGGTAGCCCCGGCGGCATGGCCGATTACATCGCGGTGAAGTCGCACCACCTACTTCCCCTCAAGGGACTCGATCCGATCGAGGCAGCGCCACTGGCGGATGCCGCTCTAACTCCGTTGCACGCAATCAACAGCGTGCGGGATCGCATGGTGGGTGATGCCACAGTCGTAACAATCGGACTTGGCGGACTGGGACACATGGCTTTACAGATCCTTAACGCAACAACGGGAGCCAGAATCATCGCCCTCGACACCGATCCAGCGAAGCTCGCCTTCGCTAAAAGCCACGGTGCTGACTTGGCGCTTCCGAGCGATGCAAACGCCGCGGGCCGCATCCTCGAAAAGACCGAGGGGCAGGGCGCGGACGTAGTGCTTGACTTTGTCGGCGTGCAGCCCACAGTAGATTTGGCAGTCGCAGTGGTACGAGGGGGCGGCGCGATCCGCTTCGTGGGACTCGGTGCAGGCCAATTCACTTACGTTGCGGCCGCGAACGAACTACCGTGGGGCGTCAATATCGAACGCGCCTACGGTGGCACTCGCGCCGAACTACGGCAGGTGTTGGCGCTCGCACGAGCCGGAAGGATCAGCGTTGACGTCATGCGCTACGCACTCGACGACGCCGTCCAAGCGTTTGACGATCTCCATCACGGACGGATACAAGGCCGCGCAGTACTTGTGCCGTAATGGACCTGCCGCTCCTTGGAATGACCTAACGAGCTTGGGAAATCTGCGCCAACCACTCAGCGAAGATTTGAGTGCCGCGGACTGCATCCGTGTCCGGCAATAACGAGCCATCACGTTGAGCACGACCGAACGCACCGCCCATGTTGATCGGAATCACGAAGCCTCCTATTCCACTCGCCCGGGCATAATCGCGCACCATAGTTACAAGCGATTCCTCCTGTGGACCACCGAAATCGGCGGCCCGACCTACGGGCGCAGCTTCGGCAAGGTCAACCAAATACGAGCCCACCTCGCTCACAGCCACCGGCTGGGTGCGCATACGTGGACTGAAATGCAGAGGTCCAACACGGCCCATGCGCCACACCTGCGCAGCGAACTCATGAAACTGGGTAGTTCGGGCAATCGTGAAGGGAGTGCCACTGCGCTCAACGGCGCGCTCCTGAGCCAATTTGCCGTCGTATAGCCGATAGCTACCTGCTCGGTCGCAGTTCACAATCGACAGCACAACAATATGCGGAGGTCGCACGTCAGTAAGCGAGCGCATAACTGCCTCATGAAACGCCACTGGGTCATCTTTGGCGCCCACACCGGTCGCATCAATGACGGCATCGACGCCCGCTAGGGCGGCAGCAGTTCCTTCGCCCGAAACGAGATCGATTCCCTCTGAACGAGCAAGCACCACCGCCTCGTGCCCACGTTCTCGTGCTACGCGGGCCGCCTGGGCCCCTGCCTGACCCGTGCCACCTGCGATTGCAATCCTCATAGTTCCAGACTAAAGGGGTGGCCAGCGGTGTACCGCCCGATGCGGGCGAACCGTGGAGCTCAGGTGACGTTAAACGAGGGAACCGCCAACTCAACAAGCGGATACACCCACTCCCCACCTAGGGTGGAAGTAGACCTGAGGAGGACTCTATGGACCTATTAACCCCCGAAGATCTCGCCGCCATCGCGACGCCGAAATCCGATGGACCACACGTATCCCTATTCATGCCCACTAAACGCATCTCAACTGAAAGCGAAGCCGATCGCTTACGTTGGAAAAATCTCATTGCAGGCGTGGAAACTAAACTCCTGACCTCGATGAGACGGCCAGACGTCGAGGCCTTGCTCAAACCAGCACGAGACTTACTCAACGACACCATGGAATGGAACTACATGAGTGATGGTCTCGTCATGTTCTTGAACGCTGAAGGCCACGAAAGTTACCGAGTTCCAGCCCCAGTCACCACATTGGCGGCCGTGGGTGATCGCTTCGTTCTCGGGCCGCTCATCCGGCTCGTATCCGGCGATGAACACTTCTTCATGCTCGCTCTCAGTCAACGCAAGATCCGCCTTCTAGAAGGCAGCCGGAACACGGTCGAAGACATTCATCTGGCCGATATTCCAGCCAGTTTGGCGGAAGTCATCACCCCGCATGATTCACGTTCAGACGCTATGGCCCGGCCGGTATCAGTCCGAGGCGGTCGCGCCATTTTCTATGGCCACGGCGGCGGGGACGATCATCTGAAACAAGACGAACTCAATCGTTTCTTGCGGACCGTTGCGTCCGGAGTTCGCCAACTATTGGGAGGGCAAACGGCTCCCCTCGTGCTCGTTGGTCTTGAAAACCTCGTCGTGGGTTTCCGCGATAACAATGATTACCCGTACCTTATGGATGAAGTCGTGGAACGAAATGCTGACGATCTCTCGGACGAAGAATTACATCAGCTCGCTTGGCCCGTCGTCGAAAAACGCCTGCAGGAACGACGCGCTGAAGTGTTTGAGAGATTCAAGGAACAGGACGGAACAGGGAAGGTATCGAGCGATCTGCAACTGGTGACCCAAGCAGCCGTTGACGGTCGCGTTGAAACCTTGTTCGTTCGAGCTGATCCTTGGGCGTGGGATCGAGCTACCGACGAACTCGAACCGGTCGTCGTGCTCGGCGAAGACACGGCGTACACAAGCGCCGAACTCGTCGACAAGGCTGCTATCGCAACCTTGCATAAGGGCGGCCGGGTCTTTGCTACGGCACAAACTGTCGTACCTGACCGAGAAGTGGCCGCGATCTTCCGCTTCTGAACGAAGCAAGCCGCGTGGTGTGGCGACAGTAGCCGCCACACCGCTCGGCTACCACATGTATGACGTGCCGTGAGCAATATTCAAATACATGCCGATATGCGTGTAATAGTTCATTGCGCCGAACCCAAGGAACACCACGCCGCCGATCACCCAAGTCCACACCGTCCACGTGAGCAGTTCGAGTCGGCCAAACCATAATGCCGCGAAGAACAGCAACGCTCCGACGGCCACAATTCCCCAAAGACCGCCAAGGAACAAGGCTTCAATAATCGGAATGTGTCCCACTCGTCCGCTGATGGGTTCTTCAGGCGGAGCAGCACCGAGCTGAAATCGGATGAAAGTTATAGCCAGGACCCCCATCACAACGCCTAAGGCTCCCACAAAAAGGCTCACTGGCTTGAGAGCGGCAATGGCAGCTTCGTTCGCCATTTCTGCGCTTCCCGCGAAATGGTCGCGGTGTCGCCACAAATACACAGCAGCAAAAAACAGCAAGGAACCAAAAGCTAGTGCTGGTTGTCCGAAAGCGATATTCGCATACTCGAACCCTTCACCACCAAATGGCCAAGCAACAGTCGTGTGCAAGCCCGTGACGAAGAGCAGAACACCTGTGATGCCAAAGAACGCTGCCCACCCTTCGCTTTCAATTCGCTTCCCTTTCATCAGGTAGCTCAAGAAAACGGCCACACCTATGAGTCCGATACCTGCTGCAACTGCCACCAATTCGTTGTAGACGACCATATCGTCCACCTCCTCCTCGGCCAGATCATTATTCGACGGTCGAGATTTACAGACACAGATTGAAAGAATGAGAAATAGACCAGCTCGGCGGCCAGACATTCGAACCCTAGCCCAAAAAATTTTCGGCCTATAACGGCTCTGATTTCAGAGTCTCACAGGTCGCAGTGCAATGCAGGTCGAAAGCCGCTTCAAGCCGAGCATCGCGAAACGACACAACCACGTCAACCTTGGTGAATTGGGACCACATCTGGCGCACCCATACGGGCTGCGTCAGCGGTTTCGTCGTCAGGCATGGTTTGGCTTTCCCGTTCAGCTTCCACACGTTTGCGATAGTGCTCGACTTCGGTAGCGCGCTGCTTCTTCGACCATCCCAGTTCTTTGCCCATCAACCGAGCCACTTCCTCGGCAACCTCGGTTCCACGATGGAAGGCTTCGAACGAAATATGCGTACGGCGAGCGATCAAATCATCGAGGTGGCGAGCACCTTCATGGCTTGCTCCGTAAACAACTTCTGCGCGTAAATAATCTTCTGCGTTCTGCAACGGTTCACCAAGATCGGGCCGCTCGGCAATCAGGGCAAGTACTTCTAATGACAGAGAACCATAGCGGTTAAGCAAATGTTCAATCCGACCCACGCCAAGACCATGCTTGAGTGCCAGATTGTGACGTTGATTCCAGAGCGCTTCGAACCCATCGGCACCGATGAGGGGCACCTTTTCGGTGCAACATGGTGGCACTTTGCGGTCCATCAGCACACCCATGACCTCTACGGCAGCATCTACTGCATCTTTAGCCATCACACGGTAGGTCGTGTACTTGCCGCCAGCGATGACGACGAGCCCCTTGACGGCAGTTGACACGGCGTGTTCACGCGATAGTTTGCTCGTTGCTTCTTCTTCCCCAGCAAGAAGCGGACGTAAGCCGGCGAATACGCCTTCAACATCCGAACGGTCCAACGGCTCAACCAAGACTTTGTTGACGTGGTTGAGCAGATAGTCGATATCTGAACTACTCGCCGCCGGGTGATCTTTGCTGAGAGACCAGTCAGTATCTGTCGTACCGATAATCCAGTGTCGGCCCCACGGGATCACGAACAGCACCGATTTCTCTGTTTTGAGAATCAGACCTGAATCACTGCGAATACGATCTTTGGGCACCACGATATGGATACCTTTGCTGGACCGCACATGAAATTGACCGCGCTCATCGGCAAAGGATTGAGTTTCGTCAGTCCAAACTCCAGTTGCATTGATGACGACCTTGGCTTTGATGTTGAACTCTTTGCCGCTTTCCAAATCTTTCACCACCGCGCCCGTCACCCGGTCAGATTCGCGCAGCAGATCGGAGACTCGGACGCGGCTTGCCACCTGAGCGCCATAACTTGCTGCCGTGCGTGCCAAAAACATCGTGTAGCGGGCATCGTCAACTTGTCCATCGTAGTAACGGATGGCACCGACGAGCGCATCTTTCCGTAAGGACGGCATGTGTTTACGGGCGCTGTGTCTGGTGAGGTGACGATGTCCGGGCAAGCCTCGCGAACGACCAGACAGAAGCGCCATCGAGTCATACATCGCCACACCAGCGCCGGCGTAAAGTCGTTCCCAGCCCAAACCCTTGAGCGGGTAAATGAACGGGATGGCTTTTACCAAGTGCGGAGCAAGTTTCGTGGTGAGCAAACTACGTTCGCCAAGCGCTTCCGCAACCAGGCGAAAGTCCAACATTTCGAGATACCGCAAACCACCGTGAATGAGTTTGCTGGACCGACTCGATGTGCCCGAAGCAAAGTCGCGCGCTTCAACAAGCCCCACGGTGAGGCCGCGAGTAGCTGCGTCCAAAGCTGCACCCGCACCGACAACACCGCCACCGATCACCAAGATGTCTAATTCTTGGTTGGCTAGCGCGGAAATCGCCGCGTCACGATATTTAGGTGAAAGCGCAATCGGTCGCATGTTGATCAGTCTTTCAGACCGCGCAAAGGGACGACCAAGACATCTCGGATAGCACGCGCAACCTTCTTGGCTGCGTGCCGTGCAGCCGGACTTACCCCCGTCACGCTTACAAACCCATGGATCAGCCCACTTTCGCGTTCCAACTGAGTTGGCACACCTGCCCGCATGAGTTTCTTAGCGTATTCAATCCCCTCATCACGCAGGACATCGAATCCGGCGACAGCGATATAGGCGGGCGCAACGCCCGAAACATCTTCGGCCAACAGTGGCGAAACCATCGGATCGAACGCATCCTCTTCGGTGGTCAGATAGTGGCTGATATGCCACTCCATTTGCGCCGCCGACAAGAAGAAACCTTCAGCAAACTCCTCATAAGAGGGCGCCTGTTTTGATGCATCAGTTACCGGAAACAACAACACCTGCAAGGCAGGCTGGACTTCTCGACCTTTAATGAGTTGGGCGAGTACGGCCGCGATGTTTCCGCCGGCACTGTCGCCACCGATGATCAACTGGTACGGCCCGAATCCCCAGCGTGCCGCGTTTTCAGAAATGTAATCCCAAGCTGCCAGCGCATCGTCGATTGCTGCTGGGAAGGGGTGTTCTGGGGCCAGTCGATAATCGATGACCATCACATCAATACCTGCCTCGGCGGCAAGGAACCGTGCGACCGAATCGTGCGAGACCCTGCTGCCGAAGGTCCAGCCACCGCCATGGAAATACAGCATGAGCCCTCGCGAAAATTCTGCCCGATAGCGGTATCGAGTGGCCGAAATGTTGCCAGCTTGCGAAGGAATAATAAGGTCTTCCTCAACCGCAAAGGGCTCAAATTCATCTGCAAATACGAATGTCGTGTCTTCCAACATTTTGCGGCCTGCTGCAATGGGAAGTTCAATGAAGTCTTTTACAGGTGCTCGATTGATAGCCGCGAGTGCAACAGCGATCTCTGGTGCCATGACTTCGCCGTCCTTATTGACTGGCGCTCGGCGGCCGAGTTGTCTCATTAGCGGTTGTGGTGTGCGACCAAAGCCACGTAATGCGATCTGCGCGGCTTTCAGACCGATGGGCATCTTCCGCTTGTTTGCTGCGCTCATTCCAGCCATCCCAAGGTTCGTTCGACTGCCTTTGTCCATTGACGGTATCCGTCCGCGCGTTCTTCGTCAGTCCATTGCGAACTCCAACGCTTAGATTCGGACCAATTCGCGACAAGATCATCGGTACTTTCCCAGAAACCAACAGCAAGCCCGGCTGCGTATGCTGCACCTAAACAGGTTGTTTCGGCCACCACTGGTCGGCTGACTTCAATGTCGAGAATGTCAGCTTGAATCTGCATGCACAGTTCATTCTGGGTGATACCTCCGTCGACCCGCAGCACTTGTAGGTCGAGGTTTGCATCAGCAATCATCGTGTCAACAACATCTTTGCTCTGGTAGCAGATCGCTTCAAGCGCTGCCCGCGCAATGTGGGCGACCGTATTAAATCGTGACAATCCCACAATGACGCCACGAGCATCTGGCCGCCAATGTGGTGCGAAGAGCCCGGAGAATGCTGGCACGAAGTACACGCCTCCGTTGTCTGGAACCGATGCGGCCAGTCCTTCAGAATCGGCCGCCGAGTCGAACACTTGGAGCTGATCGCGCAGCCATTGGATTGCTGAACCGGTCACGGCAATAGAGCCTTCTAGCGCATAGACGGGCGGCTGGCCTTCAAACTGGTAGGCGAGCGTCGTGAGTAAGCCATTGTGAGAACGCACAATTTCGTTACCCGTGTTAAGTACGAGGAAGTTGCCTGTGCCGTACGTATTCTTGAGCATGCCTGGCTCAAAACAGGTTTGGCCGACGAGAGCCGCATGCTGGTCGCCAAGATTTCCAGCAAGCGGTACCTCGGCTCCGAACGGACCTTCAGCTTTCGTCGTGCCGTAGACGCCCGAGGACGGGGTGATATTCGGCAACATAGCTGCTGGCACTTGGAAAATCTCCAACAGTTCAGGATCCCATTCAAGTGTCTCCACATTCATGAGCATCGTGCGGGAAGCATTGGTGACATCTGTCGCATGCACTCCACCGTCAGGCCCGCCGGTGAGCCACCAGATCAACCAAGTGTCGATCGTGCCGAAGAGCGCATGTCCTGCTTCAGCGTCTACCCGCACACCGTCGACATTTTCTAAGATCCAATGCAGTTTGCCACCAGCAAAATAGGCCGCAGGTGGCAGTCCGCTGCGGTCGTGAATTGTTTTGCCGTGTCCAGCTGCTTCGAGTTCGGCCGCATAGTCAGCTGTACGCGTGTCTTGCCACACGATGGCATTCGTATAGGGCTCACCGGTTCGCTTATCCCACACGACCGTGGTCTCGCGTTGATTTGTCACCCCGACAGCCACCAACCGATCAGCAGTAATGCCCGTTTTCCTAAGGCATTCAGCGATCACTTCCTGAGAGTTCGCCCAAATCTGTTTAGCATCATGTTCAACCCAGCCTGCCTGGGGCATGATCTGTTCGTGCTCCAACTGGTGTCGACCGATCTCTTGACCAGAGTGATCAAAAATCATGAATCGAGTACTCGTTGTACCTTGGTCGATTGCGCCCACATACTTCACCATGCGCGCCACGATACCGAGCCGGAGTGTGACCTGTGACATGTCTGTCCGAAGATCTTTGTCAATTTCCGAAAGTCACTCATAAATTGGGAGACCCAGTTTTGTGTGTCTCCGACATGGTGCTAAAGTTTTTCTTCGCGCGCCATTAGCTCAGTTGGTAGAGCAACTGACTCTTAATCAGTGGGTCCTAGGTTCGAGCCCTAGATGGCGCACCACAGAGAAATATTGGGCGGTTTGCTACCCAAAATTCGCGTATTTGCGGGAAAAACCGCCCAAAAGTTGAGCGGAATCAGTTGATTAGCTCAGCTAGTTTGCGAGCCGTGTTTACATTGCGCACCGTCATCTGCGAGTACAAGGCTGTGCCAATCACTTTCGCCAGCGAGCCTTTGGCTTGATGCTGTCGAGCAATGCTCTGCAGCACAGCCCCTTCCACGTAGGTCAACGTCTCGAACTCAGGCCGATGTCCCAGTTTTTCAATTACGTCTGGCGTGTCAATCTCGTCAAAGAGATACAAGACATTGGACTGATATCCCGATTTGTCTGGCATTGGCCGATCATTTCGCCAGTGACTGGGTATGGCCTCGGCAATTGCCTTCACTTTCGCTCCCGGCAAAACTAAGGCTGGTATGGCAAAGCCAAAATGTGATGCGAGGGCCTCTCGAACAAGACCATTGCTTGGAGTTGTGGCACTGGTAAACACGGCATTACCAGAATTGATGTAGACAAAGACGTCGCTAAACCCGAGACCTTCCAGCGCTCGCTGAAACTCAATCTTGGGGACTTTATTGCGGCCACCAATATTGACACCTCGCAACAAAACCGCATAACGATCACTCATTGTTCATCCTTCGGATCACTCGACTCGAACTCCAAGCCTTGGAATACGTCTGGGATTCCATCAGCATTCTCGTCTCGGCTTTCAAATTCGGCAATTCGACGATAGTGGCGATTTCTACCCAGCAACACCAAAGCTGACAGCGCCGCTGCCAAAACAGAACCCACGAGGACGCCAATCGTGACGAAGTCGCCTAAGCCCGAACCCGCTGGAAAAGCCAGATGCCCAATCAAGAGCGAAACAGTGAAGCCCACACCTGCCAACATGCCCACGCCCCACACATCAATCCACTCAATACTGGGATCAAGTTTGGCGCGAGTGAACTTAGCCAGCAGCCAAGAACCAATAAAAATTCCAATTGGTTTACCCAGCACTAATCCCGCGATAATGCCGAGGGTGACCGGCTCACTCAACGCCTGCTTAGCCACACCGGGCGCAGAAACGGAAACTCCAGCAGCAAAGAACGCAAACACGGGAACTGCGATACCCGCGGATATTGGCCTCAGATGATGCTCGAACCGCTCAGCAGGGCCTCGCGCATCAGCCGAACCCGGAAATGATGTCACCGGAACAGCCAAGCCCAGCAATACGCCAGCGACGGTCGCATGTACTCCTGAGCTGTGCATGAGTACCCAGGTGCCGATCGCAATCGGAGTCAACAGCCATCCCGAATGCCAACCGCGATGGGTGACCCACCAGAAGATGGCAACGAGAACGACCGCTCCGGCAAGGAAAAGAAAATCAACGCCAGCCGAATAAAAGAAGGCGATGACCAAGATCCCCAAAAGATCATCTACGACCGCCAAAGTCAAAAGAAAAGTACGCAAAGCAAGCGGCAAATAAGATCCCATGAGAGCCAGCACTGCTATAGCGAAGGCGATATCAGTGGCAGATGGAATGGCCCAACCGTGCAGCCGAACACCACCCTCGTTGATGTTCACTGCAACATAAAATAGTGCGGGAACCGCCATACCGGCAACTGCAGCCACAATCGGTAGTGCAGCACGCGCCGGATCACGCAAGTCGCCCTCGACAAACTCGCGCTTCAATTCGAGCCCAACAACAAAGAAGAAAATCGCAAGCAATCCATCAGCAGCCCAGGTAGCCAAAGTCAGATCCAAGTGCAAAACACTGGGTCCAACCTGAACAGCAGCTAGATCAAAATAGGCATCTGCCCATGCTGAGTTGGCCCACAGTAGTGCGAACAAGGCGCTCGCCAGCAAAAGAGTGCCACCGACGGTTTCTTTTCGGAGAATGGTGGCGATGCGCGATGTTTCGAGCCAACTGCCTCGAGAAAAAAGAATGTTGTTCACTGGTTGCCTTTCTGGCATTGACGAATTGATCGCCGACCAGACTTCCCGGCACACCACGGGTTACTTTACCGCCTGAGTGACGCTGCCGCTGAACGCGAGGGCAGCAAACCCGCGCTTTCTCAGCGGTAGATCATGCAGGTCGTCGTGGCGTGGGCAACGAGATTCCCCTGGTCATCGTGCACGCGGCCCTCAGCGGTTGCCGTCGATTTGCCGCAATGAATAACAGTCCCTACAGCAGTGAGCTTCCGACCATCGACCGGAACGGTCCGAATGTAATTGATTTTGAGTTCGAGCGTCCCGTAACCCACGCCCGCGGGCAACATAGTGTGGACCGCACATCCAAGCACTGAGTCCAACAGGGTCGCGCATGCTCCTCCGTGCAATGTGCCTAAAGGGTTAGCAAAAGCAGCATCGGACGGCATCGAAAACTGCACTTCACCTTGCTCGAGACGATCCACTTCAAACTTGAACACATCGCCAATGACCGGGTGCCGTTGCTCAGCTGGAATCGAAGTGGCTAATCGCAAAAGTTCCAGCCCAGACAACGTCGCTGCGGCAGCGAGAAAATCTTCATTAGACGTCACACTCGCCATGCTAGCGGCTCTTTTATCCGCGGGTGCGAGCGTCACAATCTCAGACGCGGTGCGTTCCTAATCTGAGTCGCTCGCCATAATGAGGAAGACAAGCAGTCGTTTCTAGGAAGAGATCAACGTGCGAAATCCCAGAGCATTCCTTCGTCCATTAGCTGTTGGCGCGCCAACTCCGACCGCAGATGTCGAGTCCCGACCCAGCCGGATGATCCATTTCTTTGACCCCAGCAACGAAAAAATGGCTGCCAAAGTGCCAGATATCGCTGCCAAAACAGACATCATTCTGGGCAACCTCGAAGATGCCGTCAAGACGGAAAAGAAAGAAGCTGCCCGACTCGGTTTTGTCGAGATCGCGAAGGCCAATGACTTCGGCAACACTCAATTATGGACTCGCGTCAACAGCCTCGACTCCCCCTGGATGCTCGACGACATGATCACGCTCATTACTGAGGTGGGCCACAAACTCGACGTCATCATGATTCCTAAAGTTGAAGGACCACAAGACATTCACTACGTGGATCGCTTGATGGCTCAGCTCGAAGCTCGCGCTGGTTTGAAACGCCAGATCAAGATTCACGCCATCCTCGAAACCGCCGAGGGGGTGGCAAACGTCGAAGAGATCGCGGCCGCCAGCCCACGCATGCAGGGAATCAGCCTCGGCCCAGCAGACCTTGCCGCCAGCCGTCGCATGAAGACCACTCGCGTTGGCGGTGGACACCCTGACTACCTCGTACGTCAAGACCCCACCGGCGAAGACCTCACTGTTGGTCGCAATATCTTCCAGCAGGACCTGTGGCATTACACAATCTCACGCATGGTCGACGCTTGCGCCATGAACGACATTCTGCCGTTCTATGGTCCGTTCGGTGATATCAAGGACGTCGTCGCGTGCGAAGACCAGTTCCGTAATGCCTTCCTGCTCGGCTGTGTGGGCGCATGGAGTTTGCACCCCGTCCAAATTGATATCGCTAAACGCGTGTTCTCCCCCAGTCCCGAAGCCGTCGCGCACGCTAAGCGTGTTGTTGAGGCAATGGGTGACGGCACGGGCGCGGTGATGATCGACGGCAAGATGGAAGACGATGCCTCCTGCAAGCAAAACATCGTCATGCTCGACTTGGCGCGTATGCTCGCTGAGCGCGATCCTGAACTAGCTGCCAGCTACGACCTCTGAAGGAAGCCCAGATGACTACACTCCGTCCACGCCGCTCAGTCCTCTATATGCCGGGGGCGAATGAGCGCGCTCTCGAAAAAGCGAAGGGAATCGATGCAGACGCATTGATCCTCGACCTTGAAGATTCCGTTTCGCCGGACGCCAAGGAAATCGGTCGAGAAAATGTATGTGCTGCAGTTCGCTCCGGCGAATACGGCCACCGAGAATTGGCCATTCGAGTCAACTCGATTGGTACCCAATGGCACGACGACGACATCAAAGCTGCGGCTGCGGCTGGCCCGGACGCGATCTTGGTGCCGAAGGTGGAATCTGCTGCGCAAGTAAGAGAACTCGTTGCCAAGATGGAGGCTGCCGGTGCTCCTGAGTCGACCCAACTGTGGGCCATGATCGAAACGCCGCTGGCTTTACTTCATGCCGAAGAAATTGCTGCCGCTCATGATCGGCTCACCGTTATCGTGATGGGCACGAATGACATCGTCAACGAAACGTACGGCTTGCACGTGCCCGGCCGTAATCCGCTGGTGCTGACCTCGCTGGCTTGGACGCTCTTAGCAGTTCGCGCTGCCGGCAAGGTCATCATCGACGGCGTGTACAACAATGTGAAAGATCCTGAAGGATTCAATGCCGAAGCGCAGCAGGGGCGCGAAATGGGCTTTGACGGCAAGACTCTGATTCATCCAACTCAGGTCGAACCAGCAAACACAATCTTCTCGCCGAGCGATGCAGACATCGAGCGCGCCGAGGGCATGATCGAAGCCTTCGATGAGGCTGCGCGTGAAGGCAAGGGCGTTGCTACCTTCAACGGCAAGATGGTTGAAGAACTCCATATTCGTGACGCTAAGCGCATACTCGCTTTTGCTGAGGTGCTTAGGTCTCGCTGACCTATAAGCAGACTGTGCCTCCCCACTCTTACCCGAGTGGGGAGGCACAGTGTCGTTCGAACCGTATTAGCTACTTCAGCAATCGGCGTAAAACGGCAATTCCAGCCAATGTTGCAGCCGAGATGACGAGCGGCGGCATAATGTTTTCAAAACGTGGGTTTCCGTGCTCGTCAATAAAGTGCGCACGGATTTTCTCCAACTGTCGATTGGCAATGTTTTTGGGTTTGGCACGCCAGACAAGTTCATCAATAGTGTCACTTAGCCGCTCACGGATCTGTTCTATCTCGGCCGCAAGCTCATCTGGGGTTCCCACAATTGGCTCTGTCACTGGACGCCCTTCGAAAGTCTTCTTTGGTCTTTGTCAGGATAGTGCTTATGAGTACACGTTTGCAGCCAAGGGACTCCGCACCCGATTTTTCTTTAGTTAATGATGCTGGTAAAACCGTAAGTCTTTCGGACTTTCGGGGCCAACGTGTCATCGTCTATTTTTATCCAGCTGCCATGACACCGGGCTGCACCAAGCAGGCTTGTGATTTCACCGATTCAATCGATCGACTTCGTAGCGACGGATACGAAGTCGTTGGCATCTCACCGGACAAGCCCGAGAAACTCGCAAAGTTCCGTGAACGTGACGGTCTCACCATCACGCTTCTGTCCGACCCAGAGAAAGAGACGCTCAAGGCCTGGGGCGCGTTTGGTGAAAAGAAACTCTACGGCAAGATCGTCGAGGGCGTTATCCGTTCAACTTTCGTTGTCGATGC
Organism: Aeromicrobium sp.; assembly: GCA_040394025.1. GTDB lineage: Bacteria > Actinomycetota > Actinomycetes > Propionibacteriales > Nocardioidaceae > Aeromicrobium. The sequence goes on along the minus strand of JBEBSZ010000009.1, from coordinate 50,844 downwards.
CGAAGGTTTGATTGAGCTCGCTCAATATAATGTGCGCGCTACTGGCCATGTTGCGAAGCTTCGTCGTGACTTAGGTCTTGATTGATCGACCTGAGGAACAGGGCTGGACGGGCCTAAATTAGGCTAGTTCAGCATGCCGGTGTGGTGGAATTGGTAGACACGCAGGATTTAGGTTCCTGTGTCTTCGGACGTGCAGGTTCAAGTCCTGTCACCGGCACCAATGATTTCAACGAAAAACGGGCTCTCTGGATCCCAATTTGTCTGCGCCTTCGTGTTCCCTCCCACCTCACAATTCCCACGAGACCGTCGGAATTGTGAGTCAACAACACCTATTAGGTACGCGTGAACCCAAAAACCTGGGTGAAGCTTGGTTTTTGGACCGACTAGAACGAACTCGAACGGGGTAGAAGGTGAAATCAGCCTAGGGAAACTGGACCAAAAGGGCTGACGCGCACTTTGCCCACCATTTCCCAGAGAACCCCGCTCAAATCTAAAGAGACGTCAATCTTTGACGATAGAGATTCCAGTGGCTTTAGCCGCTGATTCCATAGATCCCAAATCAGTGACTTTCGTGAAGCCAGCATCCTCCATCATCGCGACGGCTTGAGCTGAGCGGTTTCCCGACCGGCAGTAGACGAGGTAGTCAGCTTCGGGATCAAGTTGCGTTAGCGAGGCTTCTAAATCCCCCGCGTTAAAGTCGAGTAGTTCCGCACCCGCCAAGTGACCAGCCCCAAATTCCTCGGCACTTCGAACATCAATCACCACCGTTGATTCTGTGACCTCAATAGCAGCGGCCGTCGACGAGCAACCTGCGATAAAGAACACGACCACTACGGCAATGAACGTCCGGATTGGTAGTGAAACAAAAATGCGCATTGTTGATTCCATTCGCTCGAACATGAGCTAAAGGATACCCCATAGGGTAATTCAGAAATTGCTATTTCAACGTCCGCGAATCAATGACAGCAATTAACGTCCGAGCATTTTGTCTAATTTCTCGACGAATGTGCTGGTTGAAACCCCGCCAGCCATGAGCTCCCCGTCGAGAACAAAGATCGGCGTGCCAGCCACGCCGAGACTATCGCCAAGCTCTTGGTGCTTCGCGAGCGTCTCGATGACCTCGTCGGATTCCATGTCTCTAGCCAACTGCTGCGAATCAAGTCCCAAAGAATCTGCCAGCTCGAGCAAGGCCTCCTGCGAGAGTTCCTCTTCTGAACGGTTACCGCCAGCCGGATACAAGGCATTATGGAAGTCCCAGTAGCGGTCTTGCATGGCCGCAGCATGAGCCGCTCGGGCTGCACGCTGTGAATCTTCGCCGAAAATATCAACGGTTCGCCATTCAATACGCAGATCTCCAGCATCTGCATATTTCATCAAGGTCGGCAAGGTCTTTTCATTCCAAGGGGCAGTGTATGGACACTGATAGTCAGCAAAGACCACGAGAGTTACCGGCGCATCTACCGGGCCCGCGACCATCAAATCACCAGGGTCTCGGCCTTCGACATGACTCAAGTCTTGTCGCTCAGACTCCACTATCGTTGCTACTTCCGTCGTCTGACCAAAGTCAAAAGTCTTTAGTTGGTTGACGAACATTGTGCCTAGCAGTGCAAGGCCCACAACAAAAGCTACGGTCGGCATGACCCACTCTGGAGCACGTCGACGTGGCGAAGCCATAATTCCCCTTTTTTCTCACAACACTTGCCAACCAATGACAATAGCGACCTCATAAGAATCACTAGAAGCCGCATTATTGCGGCCCAAGATTCAACCGCGGACAAACCCTAGCTGGGGACTGGATGAAGAAATCTCCAACGGCGTTCAAACAACATCAGCAACTGCTGTTTACTTGCTTCCCGCACACTTCACCGTCGCCCAATCAAAATCTCAAAACCCCGCCCAAACAATCGTGATCTAGTTCATACTAACTAGGAGTTACAGGCTAAGAATGACTAGCCGACGAACACGGAAAACGAAAAGAATCGAGTTTTTATGACTGTTCAACTGAGGAAAAGGGCACTTCCAGCAATGGCAGCTGCCTTTGCACTCGTGGCCAGCGCCCTAGGCATTTTCGCTACCCCAGCGCAAGCCGCCGAAGGCGACACCACGGTTCGGGGCGTTACAGTTCCAGCTTTCTACAATCCACCAGCTCAACTTCCCGCTAAGAACGGATCTCTCATTCGTTCAGAGTCGATGCCCTTGGCCGTCACCTTGCCGACGCCTTACGGCAAATTACCGGCCAATGCCACTCGCATCATGTTCAAATCCACTGATGCAGCCAACCAGCCCGTCGCAGTAACCGGCGCTTATCTTGAACCTTCCAAAAAATGGTCCGGCAAAGGGAAGCGTCCACTCGTCGTCGTTGGTGCTGGCACCATGGGCCAGGGTGACCAATGTTCGCCATCTCTCGGCCTACAGCAACCCATCAACCTCAACCTGTCCGGTGAGTCGATGTCTGCTGGTTATGAGATTCTGTCCGTTTACCGTTTACTCGACAAGGGCGTCGCCGTCATGCTGAGCGACTACGTCGGTCTGGGTCCAACGGATCGCGTTCACACCTACATGAACCGCCTTGACCAGGCACACACTCTCAACGACGCAGCACGCGCAGCATTGAACCTTTCAGGAACCTCGATCACCAAAGATTCGAAAATCGGCTTCTACGGCTACAGCCAAGGTGGTGGCGCAGCCGGTGCCGCAGCTGAACTGCAACCGCAGTATGCTCCCGAGCTCAACCTCGCTGGAGCCTACGTAGGCGCTCCTCCAGCCGATTTGGTCAAGACGATCGACGGTATCGAAGGCAGCGCGCTCGCAGTGGCACTTGCGTGGACAATCAACGGCTTCATGGCTTACTCGCCAGAACTTGGCTACAAGATCGATGAATACATGAATGACAAAGGCAAGTCGCTCTTACAGGATTCTGCAACCCGCTGTGTTGGCGATGGCTTGATCAAGTACGCCTTCACCAAGACGACGACTCTGACCAAAGACGGCATCTCACTTGCCCAAGTACTGGCTAAGGAACCGCAGCTCAAGGCTGTCGCGGATGCGCAACGCATCGGAAGACTCAAGCCATCGGTTCCCGTCCGTGTTGCGACCGGCATCTCGGATGACACTGTGCCTCACGGACAGTCCCGACAGCTTGCAGTCGACTGGTGCAAGGCTAAAGCCAACGTCACCTATGTGCCAATCGTCCTGCCAAGCCTTGGCGACAAGTTGGTCCTGACGAACCACTTCCTGCCACTAATTCTTGATCAAGGTCCAGCGATTGACTGGTTGGTGGATCGCCTCAACGGCAAGAAGGCAACCTCGAACTGCATCTTCATGCCAATCCTCAAGTAATTCACTGGAAACGAGTTCGCCCTCATCGCTAGTAGCGGTGGGGGCGAACTTTTCCTGTGCTCGGACTGGGACCTCGCGAAAACCTCGCCAACAAATCCTTGCCTCAAGAGCAACACTAACCACTCTAGAAGTCTCACTCCCCAGAGGCAGAAAACGTTCGAGAGCCAAATCACAAAACCACCACCGCAAGGGCGTGATCTAGTTCATACTGACTAGGAAATCAGTCCTAAATAACCAGAAGACATCTCATTGCGACGAAAAGGATCGAGTACATGACTTTGCGGTTGAGGAAGAAAAAAGCTCCAGTAACAGTAGGGGCACTTGCCCTAATTATCGGCAGCGTCGGCATGCTGACCACACCAGCTCAGGCTGCTGACGGTGACACGACAGTGCGCGGGGTCACCGTGCCAGCTTTCTACAATCCACCAGCACAATTGCCAGCGCAAAACGGCAGCCTAGTTCGCTCCGAAGCGATGCCACTTGCCCTCACCTTGCCGACGCCCTATGGCAAGTTACCCGCGAGCGCGACCCGCGTCATGTTCAAGTCCACTGACTCAGCCAATCAGCCCGTCGCAGTCACCGGTGCTTATCTTGAGCCTTCCAAAAAATGGTCGGGCAAAGGCAAACGGCCACTCGTCGTCGTTGGCGCCGGAACCATGGGCCAAGGCGACCAATGTTCGCCATCTCTCGGCTTACAACAGCCCATCAAACTGAACCTCGAAGGCGAATCCCTTTCGGCCGGATACGAGATTCTCGCCGTGTATCGCCTCCTCGACAAGGGCGTCGCAGTCATGTTGAGCGACTACGTCGGTCTCGGCACAACGGATCGCGTTCACACCTACATGAACCGCCTCGATCAAGCACATGCACTCAACGACGCAGCACGCGCGGCGTTGAACCTCGCGGGAACCTCGATTACGAAAGATTCGAAGATCGGCTTCTACGGCTACAGCCAGGGCGGTGGCGCAGCAGGAGCCGCCACCGAGTTGCAGCCACAGTACGCACCCGAACTCAACCTCGCTGGAGCCTACGTGGGGGCTCCCCCGGCCGATCTTGCCAAAGTGATCGACGGAGTCGACGGAAGCGCTATCGCGGTCGTTCTTGCCTGGACGATCAATGGTTTCTTGGTCTATGCACCCGAGCTCGGCTACAAAATCGACGAATATATGAACGACAAAGGCAGAACCCTCTTGAAAGATGCGGCGACACGTTGCATTGGCGACGGTGCCATCAAGTATGGGTTCACCAAGACCGCAACCTTGACCAAAGACGGCATTTCACTCTCTCAGGTTCTCGCTAAGGAACCACAACTCAAGGCCGTTGCGGATGCACAGCGCATTGGAAAACTCAAGCCAGCAGTCCCGGTGCGAGTGGCCACCGGGACGGCCGACGACTCCGTACCACACGGACAGTCTCGACAACTCGCAGTCGACTGGTGCAAGGCCAAAGCCAACGTGACCTATGCACCGGTTGTCGCACCTAACCTAGGCAACAAGCTGGTAGTGAATCATCTACTACCAGCAGTAATTGATCAAGGCACTGCCATTAATTGGCTGGTTGATCGCCTCGATGGTAAAAAGGCCGCCTCTAACTGTGTTCTGATGCCAATCCTCAAGTAGTTCATTAACACGTTCCGTGTGCCCCCGTAGCCATCGGCGATGGGGGCACACATACGTTATGAACATCGTGAAAAGATCGAATCATGTTTCGCATCCTCTTTCACGAGCCGCGCATTGCCGGCAATACAGGAAATACCATCCGGCTCGCGGCCGGAACTGGCGCGGAACTCCACGTTGTCAATCCGCTGTTTGATTTTGAGGACACCAAGCTTCGCCGAGCGGGACTCGATTATCACGATCTGGCCGTGGTCACGCGCCATGAGGATCTGCAATCAGCATGGGAGGCTCTACTCCCGGCGAGAGTCTTCGCCTTCACAACAAGCGGAACCGCCCAATACGACACCATCTCCTACGAACCGGGTGATGTCTTGATGTTTGGTCCCGAACCCACAGGATTGAGCGAAGAGGTACTTGCTGACCCCACGATTACTGAGCACGTTCGGATTCCTATGCTCGACGGCCGCCGGTCGATGAACTTAGCAAACTGCGCGGCGATTGCAATTTATGAAGCATGGCGACAGCACGGCTTTCGTGGCGGAAAGTGACTGTCCAGTAGATTTTTCCTATGAGTGAATACGCCGCCCACGGCACTGGCATAGGGACTTTTTTCCACGAGACGCTCTTGGATTTATGGTTTCCCTCGCCCGCTCTTGGACAGCCCGGCACCCGCCAACAGCCTGATCTCTCACGACTCGAAGGTACCGATAGCCTCCGCGGCGTCACACAAAGAGTCGTCACTGTCACAATCCCCGACCTCGGAGCACCACCAGAATCCAGCGCCGAGGTGTGGCTTCGCCTACACCTGTTATCACACCGCCTCGTACGACCGCATGATCTCAATCTCGATGGCACATTCGACCTCCTAGAAAACGTCGCCTGGACAAATCTAGGAGCATGCCCGCTTTCGGAAGTCGAAGCCATCCGACTGCGGGCAAAATTGGCAGGCCAGCATCTGAGCGTTACTAGCATCGATAAGTTCCCGCGCATGACCGACTACGTCGTGCCCACGGGCGTTCGAATCGCCGACGCAGACCGGGTGCGCCTCGGCGCCTACCTCGCCCCGGGTACCACCGTGATGCACGAGGGTTTCGTTAATTTCAATGCCGGAACACTCGGCACGGCAATGGTTGAAGGCCGGATTTCAGCTGGAGTTGTCGTCGGAATCGGAACCGATATCGGTGGCGGCGCATCAATCATGGGCACCCTTAGTGGTGGCGGACGAGAAATTATCAGCGTTGGCGAACGCTGCCTCATCGGAGCAAACGCTGGAATTGGCATTTCTTTGGGCAACAATTGCGTCGTCGCTGCAGGCACTTATGTCACGGCAGGTGCCAAAGTCCGTTTGCCTGATGGAACTACAGTCAAGGCGAACGCGCTTTCAGGGCAGGACAACCTCACGTTCTGGATCAACTCTGAAACAGGAGCCCTGGAAGCACACCCTCGAGACGAAGGCGCTGGCATCACCTTGAACGAAACCCTGCACGGTAACTAAATGCGCGCCATTGTCGTCACCGCACTCATCACAATCACCATTGCCCTTGGCATTGTCTACTGGCTAGGACAGCCGCTCAAAAATGACACCGGATTTTGTGTCACGCAAGTGGGCAACACCGTAGTCGAAACCGACCTTGAACAAACAAAATGGGCCACTCAAATGGCGGCGATTGGAATCAACCGGGAGCTGCCACCGCGTGCCACCACAATCGCTATTGCAACCGCCTACCAAGAGTCGAAAATGCGGAACATCAATTACGGAGACCGCGACTCGCTAGGTTTGTTCCAACAGCGCCCATCTCAAGGCTGGGGCTCTGAAGAACAAATCATGAACCCGATCTACGCCATCAACGCCTTTTACGAAGGTCTCGAACGCGTCAACGGTTACACCGACATGGAAATTACTCGAGCTGCCCAAGCCGTACAACGTTCAGCGTTCCCTGAGGCTTACGCTCAGCACGAAGCAAATGCGCGGGCGCTCGCTTCCGCCTTACGCGGCTACTCTCCAGCAGCCTTCGCTTGTGCCATAAGCGATGAACCTAGCTCATTAACCGCGCTCAACGATTACTTGAGTGAGTTCTGGCCGGAATCGACAATAAGTTCCGACGGCGAGCAGCACTCGATCACAATCAGTGGACCAGCCGAAGACTCAAGTATTCGCGGTTGGGCACTGGCCCACTTCCTCGTGGGCAATGCTGCCGAGTTCGGCATTGCCAGCGTCTCCTATGACGATATGCGGTGGGAATCCGCCCACAGCCAAGCCAAATGGATTCCAACCGAAAACATCGGACAAGACTCGGTCGCTTTCACCCTAAACTGATTCAACCGATGTCTCGACGCAAAGTGATCAATCGCGCAGCCACAGCGAAGACGGCAACATAGGCGAGCAGCACAAACGTTCCCTCAATTCGGCCTAGCTCGGCAGACATACCCATACCCATGTCGAGAGAACTACCACCGATGACGGACGTACCAGATGCGGCAGGCAAGAACTTGACCACGTGTTCCGCAGGCTCCCAAAAGAGAGGCAAAAGCGACAGAACCGGTTCAACGAGTTGGGTCATCACCAAGAGGATGATGATGGCCGCAACCTGATTGACGATCAGGCCACCAAGAACCACGCCTAACATGGACCACAACACGTAAACCCAAACGGTGCCAAGAAAGATTTCCCAAGTTTCCTTTTCACCCAAGAAAGCGCCGTCACCCAAAATTTCGAGGAATGGCGCCGCGACTGCAACGACACTTCCAATGGCAACGATTCCATACAGCAAGCCGACGGTGGCAGCCACAACGATCTTGCCAATCAACAAATTCGTGCGGTTCGGGGCCACCAACAAACTTGAGGTGATTGTCTTGTGCCGGAACTCAGTAGTAAAGAGCAAACTTCCGATTACCAGAGGAAATACGTAGCCAATCGGTCCGGCCAAACTGTAAAGCATGTGGGCGAGTTGTTTGCCCATCTGGGGTCCGCCACCACCGGTCATTTCGTCACCACCAAGCACGAAAGCGGCCGCCATGATGAGTACGATAAATCCAAGATAGGCGATCATGACGAACGTCAATAGCCACCAAATGCGCGTCGTGAAGACCTTGCGAAATTCTGCGTGGATTGCGGGGATCATGCGTTGCCTCCCAAGGAAACCGGAGCCTGAGCATCGGATGTCATCTTCAAGAACATGTCTTCAAGTCCTATCTCGGCGTCCACAAGCCGGTGGAGTTCAATATTCGCCGCAAAGGCCCGAGCACCCACTTCGGCTGCATCGACATTCTCGATCGAAATACCGGTGTTCGTTTCTTTCCAGTTCCATTGATGGTCCCCCGCGAGCTGAACGATCGCTGCTCGATTTGGTCCGTCTACACTGACTGCGCGAGACGCCAGTTTGCGTAAATCTGCTAGTGACGATGCGTGCACTTTCTTTCCGCGGGCGATGACCACGACGTCGTCGACCGTGTGCTGGACTTCAGTCAGCACGTGACTCGACACCAGGACAGTACGACCTTCGGAAGCGAAGTGGCGCAAAAGATTTCGTAGCCACGCGATGCCCTGGGGATCAAGACCGTTGGCCGGTTCGTCCAAGACAATGACCGAAGGGTTTCCGAGGAGCGCGAAAGCTAAAGCCAAGCGCTGGCGCATGCCCATCGAGTAACCGGCAACCCGTCGGTTCTTTGATTCGGAGAGACCCACGAACTCCAAGAGTTCATGACAGCGATCATCGCTGACACCAATCTGAGGGGTGTGTACGCGCAAATGGTCAAGCCCCGTACGGCCAGGATGGAAACTTGACGCCTCCAGCGCAGCACCAACGACTTGACCGGGATTTTCCAAATTGACGTAAGGCCTGCCACCGATTAAAGCCGAGCCTGCGGTGGGATTCACCAGACCTAAAAGCATACGCAAGGTGGTAGTTTTTCCAGAACCGTTCGGCCCAAGAAAACCAGTGACTCTACCGGGCTTAACCGCAAAACTCAGTTCGTCGACGGCTTTGACTCGTCCGAACTGCTTTGTCAACGAATTGATTTCGATTGTCGCTTCTTGGTTCACTGAACCTCCTGTGGTTGACACCACCCACGACATTAACGGAGGCGCTCGACCGCCTCGTCAACGCCTTCATCATTTACCGTGAACGCGACCCGTACATGCTCGGCGCCACGCGCGCCATAAAAACTTCCCGGTGCCACCAAAATGCCCCGGTCTGCCAACCAAGATACGGTGTCACGACACGGTTCAGATCGGCTCGCCCACAAATACAAGGAGCCTTCCGAATGGGTGATATCAAAGCCAGCGTTTTCTAACGCTCGCCGCAAGCGCTTCCTTCGTTCGAGATAACGCTCGCGCTGTTTATCAACGTGAGCATCATCGCCCAAGGCCGCCTGCATAGCAGCAGCAATCGGGCTTGGCAGCATGAAACCGGTATGTTTACGGACCAGCAATAGTTCTTGGATGAGGGCTTCGTCGCCCACCACGAATGCTGCACGGTAACCGGCGAGGTTTGACCGTTTCGATAGCGAGTGAATAGCCAAAATGTTGTCGAGTGAACCGCCGTTGATCTCTGAGTCAAGAACCGAATACGGCTTACCCTCCCAGACGAACTCCAGATAACACTCATCGCTCACGAGTATCGCACCACGATCGCGGCAGAACTCCACCCATTTGCGCATATGTTCTGGCCCGAAAACCTGCCCGTGCGGGTTTGCGGGCGAATTGATAAACACCAGTTTAGGGCTGCGAGGGCCGAAACCGATCGCACTATCTGTAGCCAGATATTCAGCGCCAGCCAAACGCGCACTGACTTCGTAGGTCGGATACGCCAGTTCCGGGATACCGATCAGATCGCCCGGGCCGAAACCCAACTGTTGCACGAGGTTCGCAATGAACTCCTTGGAACCTATTGTCGGCAGTACCTGCTGAGCAGAGATTCCGGAAATCGAAAATCGACGCGATAGCCAGTCCACTACGGACTGACGCAGTTCCTCGGTGCCGAAAACGGTGGGGTATCCGTGTGCGTCAGATGCGGCCGTGAGCGCCTGTTGAGCGACTTCAGGAGCCGGGTCGATTGGTGTTCCAATCGAAAGATCAACGATGCCACGCGGATGAGCTGCCGCTTTAGCTTTCGCTTCAGCCAGCGTGTCCCAAGGAAATTCTGGGAACCGCTCCGATAAGGCCACCTACGTCATTCCTGATTCTGCGGCGGCAAGGCAGCCACGAGCGGGTGATCATCGTCAATAACGCCAAGCTTGGCCGCACCGCCTGGCGAACCGAGTTTATCGAAGAAGTGGACGTTGGCGTCGTAGTAATCTTTCCACTCATCCGGGGTATCGTCTTCATAGAAAATCGCCTCAACCGGACATACCGGTTCACAAGCTCCACAATCGACACACTCATCCGGATGGATGTAAAGCATGCGATTGCCTTCGTAGATACAGTCGACGGGACATTCGTCGACACAAGCGCGATCCTTGACATCGACGCACGGCTGGGCAATCACATAAGTCACGATTTATCTCCTTCTACGCCTTCGATTATGCTCCTCTTTCCTACGGGTTCCCATAGGTTGTCCGTCACGTGAGAATGTTGCACCATGGACCCTTGGCTGTTTCGGCGTATTTCTGTCCGCCAACTCGTGGCCGGACAGGCAACCGATGTTATCGGCCGAGTCGTCCATCGCAGCGACGAGGTTGTTCATCTCATGCGTCGTGACGGGCAAATCGAAGTCGTTCCAATACACGACATTATCGCGGCTCGTGAAGTTCCAGATGACGACCGTCGACTTCGGCCAGTCAAAGAATTCACAAGAGCACTGCTCAATGAGATGATTCAACGCACTTTGGGCTGCAACTCTGCCGAACTACGCGTATGGACTGCGAATGTTCACCAATTGGAAACAACTGCTCCGAATCCTGAAAGCCCCCTGGTCTCCATTGCCAACGAGGCGTGGCTCGATTCTGCGGTAAGCCAAGGCTTGAACGTCAGTGGCCCAGAACTACCCAATCAGGTACAAGCGTTTGTGCGGCGTGATTCAGGTGCTCTCGCACGAGTGGTTTTGTGTGGCGATTGGTTCACAATCGCTCCATTCCACGTCCCATCAAGCGAGACAAGACGCCACGATATCGCGAGCATTTTCGACACATCACTTTCCTGGGCTAAAGAACGCGGCGCAGTTTACAGCTGGATCGTGCTCGACCGAGACGACCCAGATCTGCTTTCAGTTCTGACAGCACATGGCTTCGTCGAACATCCAAACGACGTCAGCTAACTTGCTGGCTTGCATACGACCCGATCGCCCGCCTTGTATCGAGTCGTATGCGTTTCTTTCTTTACTACTTTTCCGTTTTGTTTGAAGGTTCGGTAGATGTCGATGTCGAAGCCCGTGATCGGACTTTGTGGCGAACAGTTGGCATCAGTGCTTTCGCGGGTTCCACCTGAGCGGAAGTTCCTGCGATCACTGTGGCCTGCCGTAATTTCGTACACCTTGGTGCCATACATTTGGACGTGCATTTCGCCTTGCCGACCGGGAGCACTCTTGTCGACCCAAGCCCGAATCACAATTCCGGTGTCATAAGGATTTTTGAAACGCAAATCAAGCGCCCCATAACTGACGGTCGCTTCCCTGCCGACAGGATATCGACTCAGATACAGCGAGTGTGGATGGTGTTCCACATCCTCCAGCCCGGCAAAAAATGCGGCATTGAAGGTTGTCGTGGCCACTTGGGACACTCCCCCGCCATAATCCATGACGAACACGCCATTGCTGATGACGTTGCCTTTGACGAAGCCATTTGCCGCAGTTCGAGGGCCAACCACTTCGTTAAAACTAAATGTCTCACCCGGTTTGATGATGTGACCGTTGATTCGGCGGGCGGCCTCGCTTTGGTTCACATCCCGATAAGGGGAGTAGGGATAGTAAGTAACGAAATCACTCACGCGCTCTTTAATTCCAAGTTTCTCTGCATCAGCGGTGGTGAACTCGGGGTCGACCAAGGTCGTTTGAACCGCCAATGTGCGTTCGTCGCCCTGTTTCGTTAAAACCGGGATCAAGCTGATAGCAAGCGTTTCTGGATCAATTCCGGCACCCTGCTCGCTCGGCACAATAACTGCTTTGCCTGACTTGAACGTGAACTTCGCATCTACGGGCGGGTTCGTGCTCGATTTTGTCGCTTTAAGCAGAGGCTTCGCCAGTTTCTCTGGATCGAGCTGCGGTTTCATTTCACCAGCGACAAACTCAATCGCGAGTGCCGGCGCAAATGCAGACACGGGCAATTCGACAGTTTTGCCTGAAATCTTCAAAGACACTGGCGCGGAGACGGCGGGTTCAGCAATCGCCGACATCGCATCCCGAGCATCTTGGCTTGTGCCTTCGGGGCACACGCGTTCAATCGGGATTTCGACCGGTTTGCTCGTCATCAGATACGCGTCTTGGATGCGAGTCGCAAATGCAGTCTGATCGACGATTTGACCTATCCGCGGTTCCCTAACCTCAGGCTTGTTATTGGGAAACGTAATCCGGGGTTCCAAAACGGGAACATCGATGTCTTCACTAACCTCGGTGATCTTTGCGTCCAATTGGGAGTTGTTGATTGTGAAAACTGGACTATTGTCTCCACCGCCAACAATGAGTGCCCACATCGCTTTGGGCGACCAACTGCGCACCCCGCCAGCTCGGGCAACACTCGCAGCGATATCGACCCTGATGGAGTAATCGGCTGGGATGAATTCGTAGGTTGTTTCTTTGTGGTGAGCCAGAATCGGCTCATCTTTCCGGTCGGCAATTCCTTTCGCGAGCACCTTTTCTGCTTGGCTCGTCGACATGGAACTCACATTGACTCCGGCAATAGACGTTTGGCGCGGCAACGATTGGCCGGTCAGAAACCAGCCAACTATGTACAAGAGTCCGAGCAGAATTACGACACTGCCGAGAATCCAAGCCAGTCGCTTCACGATCGACTCTCCAGCACCGTCTTTTCTGATTCTGCTGAACGCACGATCGTGCCGTAATGAGCGCGGTAGTAGAGCAACGGATCATCCGGTTCTTCATCAACGGCAGCCCATTCCACCCGTCCAACGATGATCGAGTGGTCACCACCATCAAAAATATCTTCGGTCGTGCATTCCAACCAAGCCAGCGCGGAGTCGAGGATCGCAAGCCCGCCAGGACTACGCTGGAACTTGATTCCGTCGAATTGACTCTCGAGTTGTCGGCCTCGATTCGCAAACCAAGCGGAATCGTCACGCCCCGCCTCATTCAAAATGGAAACTGCCCAACGGCCACTTTCTGCTACAGCATCGTGAAAACGACTGCGGCGGTCTGAACAGACGAGTACCAGCGGCGGATCGAGAGATACTGACGAGAATGCACTCGCCGTCATCGCATGATCAATCCCATCGAGAACAGTCGACACAACGGTCACACCGCTTGCGAATCGTCCCAATGCACCACGGAACGCTTGTTGATCAATCTCAGTACTCATCTACACCAGCCTACGGGTCAGCTTTCAGGGCCGATTGTTCCACTTAGAACAAGCCTGCAAAGAGGTCCGTTTCGAAACCATCAGCACCCGAGGGTCCCCGCTGTCCTTTAATGAGGCGGAATGACTCTTGTCCCCACGCAATAGCAGCCAAATCCATCCCCATTCCAAAGAAAGCCCCGTCGGGTTGGATCTGTGTGACGTGCGCTTGCATTGCGGCCAGTTTTGCTTGAACCTGCTCGGGTGTGCCGGTGATAACTGCATCGATATCTTCGTCTTCGGCGAACATTGGAGGCAAGGCATTGAGATCAAAACTATTGAAAAGTTCATTACCTTCGGGAGCCATCTCCATGCCTTCCCGCAAGCGCCGGGCAGATTCGGTGATCCAGTACACCTTGGCGACATCCCATCCTTCGCCCAAATCTCGTCGAAATGAGTCAGCCGCAGCGAGCGCAACAGCATAGTGTGTCACGCGGTTAGCCTGGATATGGTCTGGATGTCCGTAGTTTCCGAACTCGTCGTAGGTGATGACAACCTGCGGACGAACGTCACGAATAACGGCAACCAGTTCACTAGCTGCTTCCAGCAAGTCGGCATGCCAAAAAGCATTGCCATGCGTGTTTTCAGGAAGCTGGGCTAATCCGTCTTCTCCCCACGACATGCCGGTGTCACGGTATTTTCCATCCCCACCCAGTCGGCGATAGTCGGTAACACCCAGATGTGACATTGCATCATCGAGTTCTATACGCCGATACTCAGCGAGCGTGTCGTCCCGATCTGCGGCAACGTGAGCAAGTTCTTCAACAAGAACCTCGCCATGCTCACCTAGGTTGCAGGTAACCAAGGTGACATGGGCACCTTCGGCAACATACTTGGCCATCGTTATGCCAGTGGTGATGGATTCATCGTCAGGGTGGGCATGCACAAGCAGCATGCGGCGGTCCGCGAGTACGGTCATGGAGTCCAATGTACGTCTGTCTCACCAAACTCCCATACATGATGGGACAAGATAGGCATATGACTTTGTCGTATCCGCGTCTCGCTGCCAAGACTCTTCGATTCACTCTCGGACTTCCACGCAATATTGGCGTCAGCCAAGACGGACGATTCGTGCGATTCATACGCACGCCAGACGGGGTAACTCGCACGGGACAGTTGTGGGAGCTAGACGCTCAGACTGGTAGTGAACGACTCATCGTGGATCCTGCTGCCTTGCTTGATGGCGACGAGGAACTGTCAGCAGCTGAACGGGCTCGGCGCGAACGATCCCGTGAGTCGGCTGCAGGCTTAACGTCTTGGGCGTCTGACACGGCTGGGCTCCGTGGTTGTTTCGCATTATCGGGTCGGCTTTTCTTAGTAGATTTTTCGCGTCATTCGGTGGTGGAGATTCCAGCAGTCGGTCCGGTCATCGATCCCCAGCTCAACCCCCAAGGCACAGTTATTGCCTATGCGAATGCGGCAGGTGAGTTCCGGATAGTCAATATTGAGAGCGGCCGAGAGATACTCGCTATGCACCCCGATACGGCCGATCAGTCTTGGGGCCAAGCGGAGTTCATCGCTACCGAGGAGATGAGTCGCTTCACCGGTTTTTGGTGGTCCCCCGATGGAAACTCACTACTCGTACAACACACGGATGAATCATCGGTGCCGATATGGCATATTGCGGATCCTGCGAATCCTGATCACCCGCCCCGTGAACAACGCTACCCGGCAGCTGGCACCAACAATGCGATTGTCTCCTTGTGGCATGTGGATCTGACGAACGACACCAGGACTCAGGTGATGTGGGATCGTGAAAAGTTTGAGTACTTGGCTCGAGTGTCGTGGTCAATGGGTCAAAGACCGATCATTCAGGTACTGAGCCGAGATCAGAAAGTGAGCCACGTGCTCGATGTCGAGCCTGAAAGCGGAGAAACCACGCTAGTTCGCGACCTCCAAGACACGTATTGGGTCGAATTGGCGTCCGCACCTCGTCGCGATTCTCAAGGTCGTCTCATCACGCTTGAAGATATGAATGACCGCCGCCGGATTGCGGTCGATGGGACACCGATAAGCAGCACGAAGTGGCAGGTGCGAGGCATTGTCGACTGTTTTGATGATTCTGTTGTGGTAACTGCTTCGCAAGAGCCGACTAGTGTTCAGGTCGTCCGATTTGGTCACGACGGCTCCGAGGATGTGTTGACGACTAGCCAAGGCGTCCATTCCGCTGTTATTGGTGGCCCGACGACTGTCATCGTTCGCTCCTCGCTCGATACGGTCGCCTCTGAGTACCGAGTTCACTGCGAGGATGGCTCGGTCGTTGAGATTTCCACCGCGGCAGAGCCAGCACCTTTTTTGCCAAAGGTCAGCCTTCTGGAGCTCGGACCAAACCACCTATCGGTTGCAGTGTTGTTTCCACGTGATCACACGCCTGGTTCACGACGTCTGCCTTTACTGCTCGATCCCTACGGCGGGCCACATGCTCAACGGGTGATGTCGTCAGCACGCATGTTTATGGAGTCACAGTGGCTTGCCGATCAAGGTTTTTGTGTAGTTGTGGCTGACGGCCGGGGTACACCTGGCCGGGGTCACGCTTGGGAACGAGAAATTTACCACGAGTTCGCGTCCGTGACCTTGGAAGATCAAACCGATACGGTCGCGGCAATCACGGAGCAATTCGCGGACGATGTCGATCCGGATCGGGTGGGTATTATCGGTTGGTCCTATGGCGGATACCTGGCAGCGCTGGCAGTTTTGGAACGACCAGACGTGTTTACTGCTGCCGTCGCAGGCGCTCCTGTCACTGATTGGACCCTGTATGACACGTGTTACACCGAGCGTTACTTGGGCAATCCCAACGAGGTGCCCGAGGTATACGCGCGAAACTCATTAATCGCCAAAGCCCACAAGCTCAAACGTCCCTTGATGTTGATTCATGGCCTTGCCGACGACAACGTGGTGGCTGCACACACCTTGCGGCTATCAGCTGCCCTGCTGGCGGCCGGAAAACCACACACGGTTTTGCCGCTTTCAGGAGTGACACATATGACGCCACAAGAAGAAGTGGCTGAGAACCTCAAGCTTGTGCAGATGGACTTTCTGCGTCGTTCACTGGCTTGACTGGACGCAGGTGGCCACCGCGCTCCGCAACAGGACGATTAATTGGCACAACCTCAGCTAGTGGTGCGTTCTCTTCTTGGAGAACGAGCGAACGCAAGGTTTCGCCAAATTCAATGACGGCCTCGTCAGCGAGACCCATGCGACCAGCCATGAGGTGAAAGCCATGCCATAGGTCAGGAAACTCTCGCGAGACCACGCGTGGCGCACCATCGAGGTCACGAAGTGTCTCCAGGAATGTTTCAGCATCGCTTCGCAGCGGATCGTTGCCGGCATAATGCATGACGATCGCAGGTAGACCTTCGAGATTACCCAAGAGTGGCGAAATGCCCGGATCGCGCGGATCATGCCGTCCGACATATGGCAAAGCCCAGTTTGTGATCATGGCTGGGGTCACGGTGGGATCATTGTTCGGATCACGACGACGTTCGATATCAACAGACATATCGAGCCAAGGAGAGATCAAACCAATAGCTGACGGCATCTTCAAGCCAGCGTCACGCACCCGCATGGTCAACGCCAAGGCCATCCCAGCACCTGAGGAGTCGCCGGCAATCACTAACGATTCGTATGAAATGCCGTGATTCGGCAAATCGCGGTAGAGCTCAAGTAGAGCTTCGAGGGCCGCCGGGTACGGGTTTTCCGGAGCCAGCGGATACTCCGGGATGATGACATCCATGCCGGAGGTGAGCGCTAGGTTTGCAGCGAAGGCACGGTAAGCCCGAGCACTCCCGGCAACCGTGCCGCCGCCGTGGAGATAAAGGATCGTTGAAGAGCCGCTACGGTGGTTCAAGGATTCCATCGTGACGTATTGAATACTCATGCCTGCGAGCGTGTCGAAGTCGTAAACATGCCCTTCGGGAGCGCGCGCTAGTGACACCACCCGGTCAACAATTGAGCGCTTAGTTCCGAGCGCGATTGAGGTGGAGTCAAGCATCGGGCGCACAAGACGCAGCCCTGATCGCATGAGTGGCTTTGGAACAGTCAAGTCACTCCACCTTCCTCTTCAAGGTTTGGCACTGAGCCAAGCTCACTTTTCCCTTGAAATGAACAAGACAAGCGTAGGTAGGGAATGCACCCTGTTGCAATCCAAAACATGAGGCACATCACATATTTACCCAAAGATGTTTCCGATTAACCAGTGGAAAAAATGCTTGTGACCACCCTCATTAGTCACATTGGACTATGGCTTGTCTCGCTACAGATTTTCTTGAACTTTCAACCTTTATACCGCTTTGGTCCGTCCGGGAGGTTTTTACCATGACGGGTATAGGTGTCTCGCATTGCAGGGGTTTGAACGGGCCAACCGCCATGGGCCTCAATCAGCGGCACGAGACTCGTCAACTCACCCGCGACGTGAACGATACGAGCGGCGTCTTCAAGATCATCTTCCCCAGCGAACACATCCACACTGAGTTCAGCACGAATACCTCGTTCACGTACATCAGCGAGGAACTCTTCGGCAGCTTCTACCTCATCGAAATGAACATCAAACACGGCAACAGCCTAAGCCCCGATCATGTGCCAACAGATGCGCCCGAATTAACACGACGCCCCTGAAGTAACGAAGCGCGCGCGAGCCAAAGATTCACATTAGGTTGAAAGGAATCGTCAATCTTTGACCTGAAACCCAAGGATCACCATGATTACAGCAGCACAAACCGAAGCACCCGGTTATCCCTACGACAACGGATCGATAGCTTCGCGGCTACGGAACTTGCCAACTGTCTCCTCAGTTGATGCGAGCAATATTCTCACTACCGTTGGAGCATTTTCAGGTTTCCATGCTTTTGCACAAGACTATGATCCGACGCTTGGCACGGCGGTGCTTCTCCATGGATGGCCCGAATACGCCTCAAGCTGGGAACAAGTGGCCGCAACCTTATTGAGCGCTGGAATGAATGTCTTGGCTTACGACCAGCGCGGATATTCACCTGGCGTGCGCCCAGAACCAGTTGAGCAGTACGCGGTATCCCAGCTTATGAACGATCTGTTGGCGGTAACCGAAGCCCGTAACATCGAGCGTTTTAATCTCGTCGGCCACGACTGGGGCGGCGTTGTTGGCTGGAGTTTCGCAGACACCCACGCTGACAAACTTCAAACATTCACTGCTGTGGCAACCGCCCACCCGGCTGCCCATGGGCAGCGCATGAAAGAAGATCAAGATCAGTTCCATCGCATGGATTACCTTCGCGCTATTCGAGATCATCCCGATGCTGTTACCGAAACCTTGTTACGTGACGGAGGCGTCCGCCTCATCAGCCTTTATGAAAATAAAATCCCAGCCGAGCTCGCCACATCGTATGTTGAACGATTTAGCGAACCAGGTGCTTTCGACGCTGCGCTGAAGTATTACCGTGCTTTAGGCTCGGACCCACTGCCGGGAAAAATCTCCGTACCCACCTGTTACATCTGGGGTAGCGGCGATGTCGCGTTCACTCGTGGAGCTGCCGAATTAACGGCAGAATTCGTCAACGGGCCCTACACATTCGTGCCTTTAGAGGGCGCCAGCCATTGGCTATGTGAAGAACATCCTGACGTCATCGCAAGAGAGGTAGTCGCTTTGGCCCAAGCTCATCGCTTGCCAGCGTGAAACACGACAAATGACGTCGTCACTTCGCGAGCACAACCGAGCTACGCCGTGGCAGAATCACCTTGGTCAAAACCAAGCCCCAGATTGCTGCAAGAGCGAACATCACCAGACTGTAGACCGCAGCAGGAACAGCCATAGATTCATTGTTCAGCAAACTGACAGCGACAACCATCGAGAGGGTTGAGTTATGGACACCGATTTCAAACGATGATGCAATCGCTTGCCCATCGGTCAGTCCAAACATGCGGGGCACGTAATAACCCAAACCTAGGCTCAGCCCACAGAAGAGCAAGGTAATCGGTCCGACGCTCAGGACATATTCACTCACCTTGTCGCGTTCGGCCAGCAGAATGCCGATCACCATGACTGCCAAAATGATGGCTGACATGATACGTACGGGCTTGTCCATTTTTTCGGCGAAACCCGGCTGCACCGATTTGACAAACATACCTATCGCGACGGGGACCAGCACGATCGCGAACACTTTCAGCGCCTCAAGAAATTGCAGTGGAACTTGTTCGTCGAGATCGGTATAGAAATAGAAAATCGCGAGGTTCGTGATCAATGGCAGCGTGAAAATCGCGATGATGGAGTTCACCGCAGTAAGTGACACGTTCAGTGCAACATCTCCACGGAACAAATGACTAAAGAGATTAGCTGTGGTGCCGCCAGGAGACGCAGCGAGCAGCATCATACCGACCGCAAGCACTGGGCTGAGGTCAAAGAGCTTGACCAAACCGAAGGCAATAAGTGGCAACAAGATCAACTGGCAGCCCAGTGCAATCAAAACCGCTTTTGGATTCTTACTGACGTTCTTGAAATCGTCGACCGTCAATGACAGGCCCAGACCGAACATGATGATGCCGAGCGCAATCGGCAAGCCAACGGTGGTTAAAGCGGAATCCATGGTCACCCTTTCGTGATGTGAGTCACAGTCTGTAGCACTACCACCACGAGTTCAAGCACCTTCCAATATTTAATCCAGTTTTTTGCCGCTACCGCCAGAAATGCACAGGTGGCCTAGGCCATCGTGCAGTTTTCTCATACGTTCTTCTTACCCGCGGACAAGGCATCGAAGGCACGGTCACCAAAAGCAACGTGAGAAATCATCAGATCATCAAATTGCGATTCACAGGTAACCATCAAAGCAATTCGAGCCGCATCAGCCAGTGGCCAGCCGTAAACGCCCGCTGAAATCAAGGGGAATGCCACACTGCGAGCGCTAAGCTCTCGCACAACCGCTAAGGAATTTCGGTAACAAGATTCCAGTAGGGGCGAGCGGTCTTCCTGTTCCGACCACACCGGGCCGACGGTGTGAACTACCCAAGTGGCCGGAAGCTCTCCAGCAGTGGTCGCTACCGCTTGGCCGGTAGGTAAACCATCGCATAATCGGGTGCGACGCAAGGTGACACATTCAGCCAAAATGCTGGGACCGCCAGCAGCGTGTATCGCTCCGTCGACTCCCCCGCCACCCATCAGTTCGGAATTTGCCGCGTTCACAACGACGTCGACCGCAAGTGTCGTGATGTCGGCACGAACGATTGTGGTAGCCATGGTTATCCCTTACTCGAAAGCATTCAGAATGTCGTCCATGCGTTCCTGAAATGCAGCGAGCCGATCTCGCGTGCGCTGTGGCTCACCACGCTTTTCCAGACTGAGCATGCCCGGATCACCGCGCTCAATTCCGGCTGCAATACGTTCGGTGGCTTTCGTCATGCGTGCAACAACAGCATTGAGCAGTGTCATCGGGCCAGGGCCTGCATAGGCGTCAACGACAAGATCAATCCTGCGCGCGATGTCTTTAACCGGAATCGGACGGTAGAGTGGAATAGCCGTCCAACACATGAAGGCTAAATCCTCGATCGGATCACCGGGCCCAGCAAGGTCCCAATCGATCATGGCAACAAATCGACCACTCTGGATGATCCAGTTGTAGGCCCCTGTGTCGTTATGACAAATGATCTGACCTGGAGCAATATCGACTGCTCCGGCCCCGGTCTGACGCCAAATTCGAGGCCCGTCGGGCGCATAATCGTATGCAATATCGTGGAACTCTCGCAACCACGTGGCGGCCTCAACGAGAACATTGTCGAGCACAATTTCGTCATCGACCGGAACACCACGACCTTCGATATACGAAACAATCTCGCGACCGTCCCCGTCGATACCGCTTACTTTGGGTATCCCTCCTAAACCTTCGCCATCAAGCCAATCGAGGTACTCATGAACGGCTGGTGTCCATGGTCCCGTAGGGCGCCGAACCGTTCGGCCCACTTTCCACACGCCACCAGATCCGCCCGGCAGGTACTCGGGAATATCAACATCGTCAGTCACGATTCGATCGTGCCACATTCGATTACGCGATTACATCCGAGTGACGTCAGTGATCATCGTCGTCCGCTTGCGTCTGATGCACAGTGCCAAATGGGTGATGCGGTGGCGCGTAAATGCTGTATATCTTCATTGGTTCGTCACCGATATTGGTGATGTTATGCCAAAATCCTTGCGGCACGATCACAACCCAATCGTCTGAGACCTCTTCGTCAAAAGAAAGGTCATCCTTGTCTGGTCCCATCTGTACGCGTCCTCGTCCGCGTTCGAGCCGCAAAAATTGATCCGTGTCACTGTGAACTTCGAAACCAACATCACCACCGACGGGAATCGACATGAGAGTCATCTGAAAGTTCATTCCAGTCCAGATAGTGGTGCGGAAATTCTCATTGCTGAGAGTGGCTTCCTCAATATCTACGACGTACGGCGTCGGTCCATGATCTTCAAATTCAGTCATCGTCACTCTCCTGATATGCATGATTATTCGCTTTGTTTCAGGCTATAGACACTCTGTGCCACCTGCATTCTCAGTAGCGCAACTAAAACACATTTCTGATCCAGTCGATACTGGTGTTATGAAGTATTTTTCTGACCCTGTTCTTGAGGCGATGGCTTCTCGGCGGTCAGTGTCAAAAGTTGGTCCGAAAACTCCCAGCGACGATGAGATCGCACAGTTGCTCGCTGCTGTCACTCCAGTTGCGGACCACAAAGCACTTAGACCTTGGCGGATGTTGCTGTTACGCGGCGATGATCGGATGCGGCTCGGTGAAGCGCTTGATATGGCTGCTGGTGAAGTACGCAAGCCCGGAGAATTCAACACCAAACCGTTTCGCGCAGAATTGCTGATTGCGGTAGTGGCAAGCCCGAAGTTTCACCCAAAGGTTCCCGATTGGGAGCAACACGCGACTGCAGCCGGTGCCGGACACCTACTCGAACTAGCACTGTGGCAGGCAGGCTGGGGCGCCATGTGGCGCTCGGGCATATTGGCGAATGCTCCCGAGGTACGGGACGTCCACGGTTTGGCGGACAACGAGTTGCTGATGGGGTGGATCTACGTGGGATCGATCGATGAGAGTTTCAAAGCTCGTTTGGCAGACTCCAGCCGTCCTTCACTAGACCCTCATCAGTTTTTAGGACGTATTCCGCAGGGTTGACTCGCAACCGTTTTAGGTGACCTTTTTGACCACGCTTGACTTGAGTTTCATTGAGCCAAGGCCGGGCACTTTCGCGTCAATGTCGTGACCATCGCCAGCGTCGTCGATGAGCCTAATGCCTCGAACCTTGGTGCCAATTTTGATTGCTCCGCCGCCAGCGCCCTTAACTTTGAGGCTTTTCACGATCGTGATGTCGTCGCCGTCGTTAAGCACATTTCCAACGGCGTCCTTCACAACGTTTTCGTCGCTCGGATTGCCATCGTTTTCGCGCGGGATCCACTCGTGCGCACACATCGGGCAAGTAAGAGTTACTCCCGTTTCGTAGGTGTACTCGCTGTCGCACTCTGGGCAGGGCGGAAAATTGTCAGTCATAACTCTCGGACTCTATCCGGCTTTCCATATGAGTCAAACTGCACGCCAGTTTCGACGATCTCAGGCCCTTAATTGAGGATGTCACCGTCCACATAGAACCAGCGACCAGATTCGCGCACAAAACGTGAGCGTTCGTGCAAGATACCTAGGCTCCCATCACTGTGCAGATAGGTGGCGCGGAACTCAACAATTCCAGCTTCGTCGCATTCCTCACCGGCGACGACCTCGACAATCTGGAGTCCACGCCAGAACGGGTTGTGATCAAGATCGAGTTCACGGGGACGGGTCGACGAGTGCCAAGTGTGCAGCAGCCATTCAACATCTGCGCGCTGATAGGCCTCAAAACGAGAACGCATGAGGTCAAGTGCCGTGGTCGGCTCCGTGGGGACCAACGTCTGCACCCCTTTCTCACATCATCAACACGCCGATGTGTAGAAGTGTTGAGCCATATACGCTATCCCAACCAGATACCATTCCGGACACGAATAGTTAGCCCCTACGAGTGCAGTCGCGAAAATCAACCAGAATCTCGACGCAATCGTCGCCGCACTTGTTCCACCCAGCGTGGCATGCGGAATGCGATCGAAGCCAAAACGAAGCTGATCACGAAAGTACCGAAAACGACGGTCAATACCATCAGCACTGCATCCTCAAGGCTATCAACGATAACTTCCTTGAGTTCAAGATCCCCGCCATCATATTGACGTACGATGTCGGCTGTTTCTCCCGCACTTCGATCAGTGCAGGAACCTTCTTCAACAAAACTTGCAGTCATCCCATCCGGAGGGTTTTGAGACTCCCAGCGAACATCGAATGTGGCCTGCTTACCGAAAACGCCAAAGCCACAACGGTGCTCGTATGAACTCTCACTCACACGCATTACCTGAGCAGTTTCCACAGTTCCACCACGGATCTGGAAGGCGTTCCAAGACAGAAAAACAGAAAGTAGCACGCCCAGCCCTAGTGCTGAAGCTACAGCTAACCGAAATGGCGACTCCTCGGTCGGATAAAACAAATCAACCAGAGCTCCGAGCCAGTCCTTAAATAATTCAAACCTCATTGTGCGATCCTTTGGCCGAGACAATGGTGCACACCAGAGTCAACACGTCTAAAAGTCCGGCTAGTCATTAGCCTCGCCTATCGCTGGTTCGTTAGGTTTCATCTTTTTCAATTTGAGGTGCCATACAAATTCATTCCGCATATTCTCGGCAGGTCTGACAAAAACAAAACGCAACACTCGCAGTAGCCAAGCAAATGCATATACGACAAGAAACAAAAGGGAATAGCCGAACGCAATAAAAAGCAGAACGTCCCCAAAGCGCTCTAGGGCCATTGTGGTGACCACAAGTTCACCATCTTTGTATTGGCGAATAATCTCAGTCGACTCGCCTAAACGCCAGGCGTCACAACTGTCGCGCTCCACAAATTCAGCCGAAAACCCAGCCGGTGGGTTGTCTGACCGCCACGTGTAGTCGTAGCCGTAGTCTTTCTCCCATCGCCCTATTGGGCACGTCGCTTCCCCTGCAGTTCTCGCCTCGGCAACAACGGTTGCGGTCTCTAGCATCCCACCGCGAGTGTCGAACCATACCCATACCGTTTCAACTGCCATGACGGTTCCAATAAACAAGGAAAATGCCACTGCAACACGCAATGGCGTCCACACGGAGGGAACCAGAACACGATATACGGCAATGACCCATCGCTTAATGTTTTCAAAAGTCATGGCTGCCAACATCGAACTCTGGGCAGGACTCTTGCTTCAAAACCCGAGAACAGCGCATGTTCAACTCGCCACCCTCTGAATCATCCACTGTTGAAGTCCCGCAAGTTTAGCCCGTACGGAGCACCAGAGTTCCGTGTTTCTACATTCACAATCGTACGTCGATTCCAGATGCTCCACCGGGTATCTAGACTGAGAACATGACCCTTCATCCTTCGCTTGTCGTCGTTAGTGGATTGATCGGGACCTGGCGTGGCGAAGGTCGCGGTGAGTATCCGACGATTAGTTCTTTCGAATACACCGAAGAATTGACCTTTCTCAACGTCGGTAAACCGTTCCTCGCGTATTCACAACGCACATGGGATCCCGCCGGCCGCCCGCTGCACGTCGAAACAGGCTATCTCCGAGCTCCCAGTTACGAGACGCTCGAATTCATTTTGGCTCAGCCTACCGGTCAAACTGAACTCGCTGAAGGGACACTTTCCATTCATGAGAACGGTTTCGAGGCAGAACTTCGTTCACGGATCCATAACTCCGGAACCGCGAAAATTGTCGACGAAACGACCCGTCGGATCCAGTTAGATGGCAATCAGCTCCACACAGATTTTGCGATGGCGGCCGTGGGTGTGCCCATGACCCATCACCTCAGTTCGTCACTCGCCCGGGTTTTGGTTTCGTAACGCAGGTAAACAACGCCATTTTTGAATGTCCGTTGTTCAACACGTTTGAGATCAAGCCGGACGCCATCGGGAAGCGCTTTCAATCCGGCACCAATCATCACGGGCACAATAAAGAACTCGAACTCGTCGACCATCCCTGCTCGGATTGCTTCAGCCGCAGTGGTGGGCCCGAAAATTTCGACGATCCCTTCAGCCTCGGAGACGATATCTTCCAGATCTCGGAGCGTAAAGTCACGTACAAGCCGGGAGCGTGCCGACGATAGTTCCTCACTCGACATCGTCGTCGAGACGGCAACCTTCTCGACATCGACCCACTGTCTGGCGAACTCATATTCGGCCTCGCTGCCGTCGACCTCGTCGTAGTTCTCCCAGTAATCCATGAGGCGATAGGTTTTACGGCCCAACACCTCCGTCGTTACACCGGCCAAGCGCTTAACGTGAAGGTCAAACACTTCAGCATCAGGCACCGACCACTGGAGCCCGTCTTCCTCATCGGCGGCAAAGCCGTCAAGCGACATTGTCACCGCATATCTCAAAGTCCCCATTGTTCATGCCTTCTCGCGGATTTCCCAGCCCGTACGTTGGACCTGAGATACTCACTAACCTAAGCCCAAACAGCGAGTTTTTCTTTCGATATTTCAGCCAGCCACATTTGCCAGAGTGGCCCGAAGGTCACGCGACGGACTCCCTGTTCTTTCAATGCCGCAAGATCACCAGCGCCGTGCCACTTAACCGGATGAGCAGTTACATTCAAAGGGACCGATACGGATTGAACCAAACGATCCACTTGAATCGCATTGGTCAGACCGACAGGATAGACGGCGCGTGCACCAGCTTGTTCCATCAGTTTCACGCGCTCAACAGCTTCATCCATTGGGTCTTCAAAGACGTCAGTGCCGAGTTTGACGGCATCAGTGCGGCCATTAATAACAAAGGGAATCCCAGCATCGTCAGCAGCTTGGCGAGCAGCAGCTATATAGTCGGCATGCTCTTGCCGCTCACGGACTCGCTTGCTCTCACGATGCACAACATCTTCAATATTTGCGCCAACAGCACCGGCTTCAAGAACACGATCAATAAGTTCGCTCGGTTCGAGCCCATAGCCCGACTCGACATCAGCACTAACCGGCACTTCTACAGCGTCAACAATTTTCTTGACCACGCCGAGGTATTCCGCGAAATCCATATTTTCACCGTCTGAACTGCCAATCGCATCGGCAACCGGATGACTTCCGACAGTGAGCCCGAGAAACCCGGCTTCGGCGGCGACCCCTGCACTCCAGGTGTCCCAGACGGTTGGCAAGACAAGAATCTCACCCGACTCATGTAATTCGGCTAGTTTCTGTGCATTAGATTCGACGTTCGACATATAGAGCCTCCTCAGATATTACTTTCGACTCTAGGTACCCAACTCGAAACTTTCGAACGCTGGACGTTACGTAGTCGTTCACTAGAGCCCGTAGAACTGCTATCAGTAGGAGAAAACGTTTTCGGAAATCTGGGTCGCACCCGCTGGACCGGCGCCACCGTCGGCCATCACCGTGAAATGACCTGCGTCTCCGCTCACTGCCAGTGGCCCTTGCTCACCGGCGCAAGCCACATTCCATTTTTCTTCGCTTCGGTGCGCCAAGAGACAAATCATTGCAGGTTCTCGGCCGCGCATGAGCCACAGTGACGTGGCCTCATATTCGCCAACAAACCGCGCCGTCGTCTTATCCGCTGACTCAACGGCATAATCTGGGAGGTCGTGAGGAAGCTCATCAATTTCTTCTGCAGCCCGATCAAAAACGACATAGGTGGGCACAGTGTTCGAGGCTTCCTTTGAGCTCGAATCCGCATCTGAATTCTGACTACCGCACGCTGCAAGCAGTAGCGTCCCACCAATAACTGACGGCACCAGACTCGACCAAAATCGGCGACTAGAAGCGAAGTTCATGCGGCCAACCTATCGGCAAATGAGTTTTTATATTCCCTTATCGCTACGGAACTGCGCCACGAGAGCGTTCGCATGGCCGTGACCGAGCCCATGCTCGTCCTTTAAGAAAGCCACCATTTCCATGTGTTTTTGGTCGGCAACATGCTCAAGCTGTGTCATCCAGTGAGAAATCGGTTGACCATATTTCTTTTCTATCGAAGGAAAATAGGAGGCGGGCCCTTTGACGTCACTCATGGACTCATCATGAAGCATTTCGGCCGACTTTGCAGCCGATAGCTGGGCAAGGTTTAACACCAGACCCAATGACGCAAGCCTTGCTTCAATGTTGTGCAGCAGCTAGGAATAAGTTGCGACATCAGCCATGACCAATGACAAGTACTCGATCCTCACAATATGCCTCAAAGCCGCTCCCTCAACCGCGCCTTGGACCGAGAATGTCGACAGCTAGGGTGAGTGAGATGAACCTAGAGAACACAGTTGTGCTCGTCACTGGGGGCGGAAAAGGCATTGGCCGTGGCATTGTGGAGGTTCTTCTTGAGCATGGATCACACGTAGTGATCGCACAGCGGTCTCCGCTCGACAACCTGCTAGAAGAAGATCCTCGCGTGTCTTACTTCTCCACAGATTTCTCGGCAACAACCAACTTCTCGCCACTCATCGAAAACACGGTTGCGGAGTTCTGCCGACTCGATGCGCTAGTCAACTGCGCGGGGCTCATGTTCGAACAGGACACGACAGACGTGACGCTCGAAGCTTGGGATGCTATGACGGCCGTCAACCTACGAGCGCCTCTGCTACTCACCCAAGCGGCACTGCCGTATTTGCCCGAGGGAGGGAGCATCATCAATATCGGTTCAATTGAAGGAATCAGCGCGAACCCGCAACATGCCGTCTATGCCGCTTCTAAAGGCGGACTGCATGCAATGACTCGCGCATTAGCTGTTGATCTGGGCATTCGCGGCATCCGCTGCAATGCAATCGCACCGGGCTGGATCGAATCGAATCTCAGCGAGGCATACCTAGCCTCAACCGCTATCCCGGCTAACGCCAGGGAACAACTTCGCAAACTCCATCCGGTCGGACGCCTCGGTCAGCCTCGCGATATTGAAAATGCCGTGGCCTTCCTTATCAGCGATATGGCAAGTTTCATCAATGGCGAGGTGCTTATCGTCGATGGCGGTCGAACTGCGCAATTGCCGACGCCGTCCTAGGCAATCGTGACCAAGACACGGTGACGCCTCAAACCATCGTCAAGAACTCGATACGGGCCAAGGACCTGAACGTTCGTCTCTCGACCCAAAGTTCAATCAGGTCAATGCTCACAACATGCGCCAGCAGGTCGAGATCCCGTTGACGTGTCTCTGACTACTTCACGTCGGTCTCGTCCCACAGATCGGCTCTACCGTTCTCAACGCGATAGGAACCTTGTCGCTGATCCAATTTCCTTGCCATGAGCTGCGGTTTAGCTACTCGCTCTGACGGTGTCAACGGAAACTCATCAACAAATTCCACATAACGTGGGACCTTGAATTGTGCAATATGTGCGCTAATGAAATCCACAATGGAAAGTGCCACTTCGGCGCTCGGCTCGACCCCAGATACGAGTTCAACGTGTATCTTCACTTCCTCGCCAAGTATCGGATCTGGAACCGGAGTTACAGCACACATTTGCACCTGATCATGCCCAGCGGCAACACTTTCGACTTCGCTACACGCAATGTTTTCGCCAGCACGCCTGACCATATCCTTTAAGCGACCCACCAAGTAGACCCAACCTTCATGGTCCTGATAGGCAGTATCTCCTGTGTGTAGCCAGCCATCAACGATCGTGGCTTTGGTTTCTTCGGGACGGTTGAAATACCCCTGCATCATTGGTTTGCCCTTGACCAGCAGTTCACCAATTTCGCCAATCGCACACCCAGATCCGTCACTTTGAACGACTCGGACTTCCTTGGTTGCCACTGGTTTCCCCGCAGTACCCGAGCCGACGGTCTCAACCGCATCTTCGGAAACCACTAAGTCCATCCCAGTTTCAGTCATTCCGTACGCTTCCCGCCACGGCGCTCCCCATCGGCGCTCAAACTCGGAATGCAACTCAGGGTTTATCCCTGAACAGAGCACAAGCCGGACGTGGTTTTTGCGGTCATCATCCGAACGAGGTTGTTTATAGAGCAAAACAGGCATGGTGCCCAGCATGTAGATAAACGTTGCCTTATGTTGACGCACTGCTGGCCAGTAGCCGCTGGCGCTGAACCTCGAAAGCACAACCAGCGGGACACCTCCGACTAGGCACATGATGGTGTGCCATTGAGGATCAATGTATGAATACGGTTGAGACGTAAGAACAACGTCATCGGACCTTATGCCTGCTGCCGACGCCGCTAGCCAGCCCATCCGCAGCCAATAATCATGAGTCAAAACGCATGCTTTGGGGAAACCAGTTGTCCCTGAGGTGTACTGAAAATTCACAGCATCATTGCGATTCATATCACCGGCGTATGAATCGTCGACTTGCGCAGCCAATGAATGCTCGAGTTCCTGCCCATCAATTACGAAAGCCAAGTTATGGCAGTCCGCGATTGCGGTTTGGATCATGCCCAATGTGGACTGGTCTCCAATCACCCCAACCGCTCCAGAATCGGTTAGAACATGAAGCAAGTCTGCGGTCCGATATCGACTGTTTACGGGCACTGCGATCCCGCCAGCCTTTATCACTCCAATCCACGTCAGGGGCCACAGCGGCCCATTGGACATCATGATTGCCACACGTTGGCCGCGACGCAAACCCCGAGAAACGAGGTGGTTCGCAATTGTTCCAGTTCTTTCATCAAATTCTCTAAACGAGATTGACGTGCCATCGTCAAAGCGAAGAAACTCTCGTGTCCCATAAGACTCGGCAGCACTCGCAACCAATTCAGGAATCGTTGCCCAGGGCGGTGTATCGCTTGCTTTTTCTGGCGGAACTCTGACAGCAGGATGTGCCGTCATCATGACCCCTTAGCGCTGTCTTCGAGGCGACTGTCGGGCGAAAATGCAGCAGCTTTGGCGGTGATCTCACCTGAACGCATCGCCAAGTGTGCAAACGTTGTCTCCATATTCAAAGCTGACTCGAGGGAACCTCCTGGTGACGTATCGAGGGCCTGTTTTGCCACAGACATAGCAAGCACAGGTTTCTTTGCTAGAGCAAGCGCCCAATCATCAGTAACCTGACGCAACTCCGCTGCTGGAACCACTCGATTGACGAGTCCCCATTCGTATGCTCGTTCAGCGGTGAATTGTTCGCCGAGCAAAAGTAGTTCCTTGGCTTTCACAAAGCCGATTGCATGCGGGAGCACATGAGTAATGCCTCCGGTTACCGCAAGTGCTACGTCAACCTCTGGGAACCCGAAGCATGCGTCATCGGCAGCGATAACAAGATCTGAACACAACGCAAACTCGCAGCCAGCCCCCAGCGCATATCCGTGGACTGAAGCGATAACCGGGCAGGGAAGACGTTTAATGATCCGGGTGACATCTTGGATCCGATGCAGTTGGCGACGCAACTCCACATCGTCGTCAGTCGTTGGTTCTCGCAGATCATGACCGGCACAGAATGCGCGGCCGTGTCCACGTAAAACCACGACCCCGGCGGAGTCACGCTCTGCTCTCTCGAGTGCCTGGCATAGTTCCTCGACTAACTGCGGGACAACCGCATTTAGCCGATCGGGGCGATTGAGTTCAATGTAAGCAATATTGTTGAGAAACTCATACTCGACGAGGCTCATGGTAAACCTTTCAATTTTCTAACTAGTTGGACTCATAACGGTTGATCTCAGCAAAGAACCGTTAGAGAAGGTTGGGTAAGAAAGTGACGACGCCCGGCACATAGGTGACCAACAACAACACAAGTACGAGCGGCACAAGTGCAGGTAATGTTCCACGAATCACTTCGCGTAGTTCCACTCCGGTGACCGTGTTGAGAACGAAAAGCACTAGGCCAACCGGTGGCGTCAATAGACCAATACTGAGATTCAGAATGATGATGATTCCCAGATGCACCGGATCAATACCGTATTCAAGGGCAATTGGAAGCACAACGGGCACAGAAATTAGGAGCGCCGAGGCCGGCTCCAAGAACATTCCCATGATCAACAAAATGATGTTGAGCAATATCAGGAACACCCACGGACTATCGGTCAATTCAAGAAGCGCTTCGGCTGCTTTCTTTGGTGCTCCCTCACGAGCGAGCACATAAGCCAGCAAGCCGCCAGCAGTGGCAATGATCATCACTCTGCCGGTTGTTGCCGCTGTGCCGACTAGGGCTTTATAGAGGTCCGACAGGTTCATCCATCCGGTGCCCAGTCCGAGGAGAATCAAGTAGACAGCTGCCACCGCCGCCGCCTCGGTTGCAGTAAAGACGCCACCCAATATTCCGCCAAGAATAATGATGGGGGTCAGCAAGACCGGAAGCGCGCCAAGTATTGCTGACACGGCTTCCTTACGTTCTATCTTTTCGCTAGTGAGGTGCGGCCGGGTTCGTGAATAAAAGTAAACGTATATACACAAACCGGCGGTAATGACCAACGCTGGAACGACCCCAGCGACAAACATCGTTCCAACCGACGTTCCCGCCAACACTGCATACAGAATTGCACCCACGCTCGGTGGCATGATCGGTCCGATCATTGAAGCAGCGCCTGTTAGCCCGGCCGCAAAACTACCTTCATAGCCATTTCGTCGCATAGATGGGACCATGACTGATCCCATAGCTGCCGCATCGGCCGTGGCTGAGCCACTCATCCAAGAGAACGTGAGGCTCCCAGCAACATTTGTGTAGCCGAGGCTGCCGCGTACACGACCAAATATTGTCAAAAGCGCGCGAATAAGCCGATCGGCCATGTTCGCTCGTTCGGCGACGAAGCCGACCATAATGAATAACGGCACAGCCAGCAACGGAAACGAATTGAGAGTCGCACCAAGACGTTGGAGCGCAATTCCCATCGAAAGCGAGTCATCAGCGACGACATAGATGAGACATGGCAGCAAGATCGCGAAAGCAACAGGAACGCGAAGCACCAGAAGAATCAGTAGTGCCAAGACGATAAGCAAAATTGTCATAGTGCTGTTTCTCCAATCGACATACGAATTCGCCTTTGCTCATCGCTCTGAGTCCGCTCCCGTCGATCTGCTCGAATTATTTGAGCAATAACGACGACCGAGTGAAGAGCCATAGCCACAAATGAAATCGAGACCACGCCATAAAGCACTCCTGTTGGGATGCCCAAGGCCGACGAGCGGCCCTGGGCAGTTTCTGACAACCAATGGAAACTTCCAATGGAGATCATCAAACACACAACAATCACAGCCACGACCGAGAAACAGTTGACGATGAGCCGAATTCGGCGTGGCAGACGGTTCTCGAACAGTTGTATCGCGATATGCGAACGCTCTGCCACGACGAAAACTGATGCAATAAACGACAACCACACGTAACTGAATCGAGCGAGTTCCTCAGTCCAGAAAAACGGTGAATGGAAGAGGAAGCGCGCTACCACCTGCCCAAAGGTCAGAATGAGAATTGCAAGAAGCAATATGACCGCAATGGCCTTCTCGATCTCGACCAGGACTAGATAGGCGCGCCAAAATGGTTTCCTCTCCTTCACCCCAGTGTCAGGCTGACTATCCACGAAGTTCCTCTAGGAGTTTGGTGTACTCAGAGCTCCATGAGAATTTTTCGGAATAAACGGCCTCGGCGAGTTGGCGTAATGCCTCACGATCAACGTCCTCGACGATTTTTGGCTTTCCTGCACTTTCCCACGCATCTCTCGCTTCTTGATCCGCTTCGATGACACAATCCGCAACTGATTCCGCAGCCTCGTTGAAGGCGGCCTCAAGCGCTTCCTTTTGAGCATCAGTCAGGCTTTCCCAGGTGTCATTGTTCACAAGCGGTGCTGCCGCAGAAATCAAATGCTTGGTCAGACTGATGTAGTCGGATGCCTCATCAAACGACTCGGCAGAGATGATCGATAATGGAGCTTCTGCAGCATCCACGATTCCCTGCTGAAGCGCTAGGTACAGCTCAGAATAGGCCGTGGGGGTTGGGCCGGCGCCAAGTGCTCGAGCACTTTCAATCGAGATTTTGGTATCCGGTACACGGAGTTTAAGGCCGTCAAAATCCTGAGGACTCCGCAGTGCCTTATTGCCAAACATGTGCCGTTCACCATAGAGCCACGGATTTCCAACAGACTTGACGTTTGCTTTCTCCGGGAGCTTGTCAAATGCGGCGTCGGCGACCGCAGTGTTCCTGACACGTTCTATATCGGCCGGTGAGTCATAAAGGAAATACGTCTCAAACATTTCGAGTTCAGGGATGTTGAAGACCGTGGCCAAGGTGGATCCAGCGGCAAATGCGATATCGAGTTCGCCAGACGAAGACTGCTCAAGCAGTTCATTTTCGGCTCCGAGTTGACCAGAATCAGTCGTCTCAATCTTAATACCCACGTCAGCGAGTGACTCATTCTCAGCCAAGGGAGCCAGCCCACACTGCACAATAGGTACGCTCGGTGCGTAAATTACTCCAGCGCGCAGCACCTTGGTGTCAGAATCGCCGTCGGATGAACCGCAGGCCGTGAGGATCAGCGCGGATGCAGCTAACCCAACAGCAACGTGAATTTTTTTGGATGTTGAATTACGAATCATGTGAAATCTCCATAAAAATAGTGAGTTAGAAATCGGTGGAACTTAGAAACTCGTACCGAGTTGGCGAGTCACTTCGTCTTGCGACACAAGCGGCCCATATGCTTCTGGCCGACGGTCACGAAGAAACGGGTATGTCACACGTGAGTCGATACTTTGTTGACGACTGATACCGACAACAAACACTTCGTCCTCGGTCTCGCTAGCCTTGTGCAGGACAGCCCCGCTCGGGTCCACGACCATCGACTTTCCGCCGAAAGTCCAACCATCCTCGGTGCCGACCTTGTTGCAAGGCGCCATATAGACACCGTTTTCGAATGCTCGGGCGATCATCAGCTCTTCCCAAACAGGAATTGGCTTTGTCGCAAATGGACCAAGGATCAGTTCAGCGCCATTGACAGTCGCGCTGCGGGCAGTTTCAGGAAATACATGGTCGTAACAGATGATTGCTCCGACTTTGATTCCTTTGATATCCCATACCGGAAATTGATTTCCTGCCCGGTAGAAGATCTTTTCGATGCTTCGCATGGCGGCCGGATGCGTCTTGCGATATTTGCCGCAAATTTTTCCGGTTGGATCGATCATGAACAGCGTGTCGTAATAGAGGCCGGGAGCTTCCAACTCGTAGATGGTAGCGGCGATATATACACCGCGCTCCCGTGCCTTGTCGCGCATCTTCGAAATGGTGTAATCATCTTGATGCTCGGCATACTCCATATACGCGTAATCCCAATATTGCGCAAAATATTCAGTGTTGAAGAACTCAGGCAACACCACGAGTTCAGCGCCCATGTCAACTGCTTGGTCAACATAGTCGAGAGCCTTGCGAACATTCTGATCTCGATTTTTGACCTCGCTATTCATCTGCACCATTCCAAGGCGTAGAGAAGTCATACTTTATTTCCTCCGATCATGTGTAAAACAGAAACTTTTAGTCACTCTCCGGTGAGGGCCCGGCGTGGATTGCTTACCAAGATTGTTTGGATTTCCTCAGAGCTGAGTCCCGCCAACGTGAGACGTTCGACGAAAATCGTGGGAATAAATGCATAGCCGCAGCCACCATTCGCCTTCAGCTGCGAAAGTGTGCACACGTCGTGACTTAGCAGTAACTGGTCAAGGAAACCTTTTCTCACCATGTGCACGACTGAGTCCACGCCACGTTGTATCTGCCGTTCTGACTCCCCACGGATCAGATCAAACTGCACAAAAGCCCCACGTTTTGCAATTTCTTCGTGGTACTCGGGAATCGGGACGCTGTCGCAGTGGCCGATGATGACGCGGCTCAAATCGACCGCTTCCTCCCGTAGCAGGTCAAGTTGTGCGATACCTACCGGCCATCGCGCGGCATGCGTCGTAAGTGCGAGCCCCGTTTTTCTCTGCGCACGCGCTGCGGCCCGAAAAGAGCGCTCCTCTCGCGCCGAAACAAACCATTTATCTGCGCCGATCTCCCCGATTATTCCTGCTCGGGCGGAAGTACCATTGATTCCTTCTTCAATATCGCGGACCATATGATCTGCAATCTGATCAGCGCTGTGTTCGTCGAGCCACCCTGAGGCGAGATAAGGGTCCCGGTAGTGCCCTGTCCCTAGCACGATGTTGATTTCGCTTTCAGCGGCAAGACGCTGAATGGTTTCGACATTGCTTTTCGTTCGAGATGAGTAACCCATCTCTGAGACCGTTTCGGGGCTTCTCCAGTTCCCGGGGTCTGGTGATGCTCCTGATGTCAGCTCTGCAGGGGTGACATCCACGATCGTGGACCCTCCCGCTTCCTTGAAGAGACCAATCTCTTCCACCATCAGTTCGACGTCATTTACCAGTCCCGTTGCGCGATACTCAGGCGTGAGATTTACAGACAAGTGCTCGTGCATGAGAGTAATTCCCAAGTCAGTCGCGTCGATTGAACCATTGACAAGCACGACATCCGGCATTATTCAAACCTCGTTTTCCCAAAAAGATCAACATATCTTTTCCCAATCGATCGATCGATTGAGTTGTGATGTGAGACACTTTAGTGAGATGAGCGAACGGTGTCAAGAGTTCTTTCGCACCCGTTGCGCAGTTTGCAATCCATCAGGCATAGGATTCGAAAATGACTGCAAATAAAGACGTCACGCCTGTGACTGAGTTGAGGGTTCCTTCCTCGAAAGGTGCCACAGCAGTCGAAGTTCGACTTCGACGCTCGGCGGTCCAGCTTTTTGCCGAGAAAGGCTACGCGGCGACTGGAATCCGAGATATAGCTCGAGCGACGGGCATCACAAGTGCCACTCTTTATCACTACACGTCTAGCAAAGAAGCCTTGCTCATGGACATCATGCGCGACGGACATCGCGCATTGACAGAGTCAGTGCAGAGACAACTTAAAAGCTCAGATCTTCCTGAAGAACGATTAGGCATTTTGGTGGGCGGCTTGGCTGCAGCTCACGCCACAAATCCGCTTTCAACCCGCGTCGTCGACTCGGAGATTCGTGCACTGGCAATCGGTTCAGATGCACGAACCGAGATTGTCATGCTACGAGACCACTTCGAGAGTTTCTGGACCAAGGTGCTCTCTGAGGGCATCAAGGAAGGTGTCTTCACAATTGATGATGAGCACTTGACTCGGCTCAGTTTAATTTCAATGTGCACTGGCATGAGTTACTGGTATCGACCCGCCCTCGGCCACGACTTGGTCCAACTCGCCACTCATTTCTCAGACCTAGCGCTAGGCGCTGTGCGTGCGCAGAGAAATGGCAAAGCAATCCGAGGACGCGATCTACGCCCACTACGCATCGACCTAGTGCCAATACTCGATTCCGAGCCACCGCATATTTAGTTCGGGTTTTCTCGCACATGTGCCATATGGCTCTTAAGTAGCCGGCACAATGGGAAACCTAAGTCGCCCAAATTGCTGAACAGTTCGAACAGATTCCGCGTCTTGTCTTTAACCAAGAAACAAGCGACCTATTCACACCACTTTAAGCAGGACTCCCCCAAGTGGCTCGGCGTATAAATCGACATGCGACCTTGCGCAGCCCGAACCCAGATTCGCCATTGGCCGTCAACTGAAGTTCGGTACTCCCCCGTGGCAGCGAGGATGGCCGTATTAAGCATTTGCCAGTCGCGAAGCTCGAGACCTTCTCGCTGGTATGTACCGCCGGAGACAGCGTCAACGACCCAGTCAGAGGCACCCGGAGCGTAGGGGTCAAGTTGTTGCTTCTATTCTGCGGCGCCTTCAGAAGACTGAGTCTCGGCAACGAACTGATGTCCTTTTCCCATGCTCAAGCCCATGGGAGCCTCCTTGGCGATAAGCACTAATCGCAGTCACCACAACAGTCGACGGGAGGGACATTTTGCCCACACGATGAGCATCACGAAATGCAGCCGCGTTCAGTCACCGGGCAGCGGATCAGCCTCATCGTGAGGACGTGACTTCCTTCGGATCCCTTGCACGACGAGCAAGACTGCCCCACCCCCGAAGAAGATCAGGGCAATCAACCCGATGGGGAGCGCAAGTGCTTGTCGACGACCCAGGAACTCCCTTCCAGTGAGCTCGCCGTAGACCAGTAGCGCGCCTGTGAGTGCAAATCCGAGCGCACCCACAATGCCTAAAGCAGCCGGAAGTTCTTGATTCGGACGCGCGAGTTGGTGCACTCCAATGGTCAGACCGCTTCCGAAGAAGATCACAGCGAGGAGGCCGAACAGTAACTCACCGTTGAACATCATGATGATGCCTGCGACCACGAAAAATGACCCGATGATCGTCAGGACGATCGACTCAGTGCGCTGATTCTTAAACATGTAGCTCATCACTCTCGCTCATGTGCCCGAGCGTGCCAACGTCCCGAACGATGCTCGATCTCGATCGGGTAATCGAAACACTCACTGACATGCGCTGTGGTCAGAACGTCATGCGCCGGACCCGCAGCATAAAGGCGTCCGTGTTTGATAAGCATCGCATGACTCGTGGAGCGCGGGAGTTCCTCCAGATGGTGCGTCACCAAAATCGTGGCGAGTTCAGGTCGTGCACGATGCAACTCATCGATGGTGGCCAGGAACTGCTCTCGTGCAGCGACGTCGAGCCCAGTGGATGGTTCGTCGAGGAGCAAGAGCGCAGGCTCAGGCAGAAGCGCACGAGCAATGAGCGTGCGTCCTCGTTCACCTTGGGACAAGGTCGGCCAGGTGGCTCCGTCAAGTTCGCTAAGGCCGAGCATCTCGATAAGTTCGTCAACTCGGGCTTCAGTTCGGTTGTCGGGTGCCCAGCGAACCATGAGTTCTTCGGTTCCCGTCGCGCCTGTGAGAATTACCTGCCGGACAGTGAGTGGCGATCTGAGCGGGTGACGCGGATTGACGTGCCCGATTGATTCACGCAACTCCCGAATATCAACGCGACCCAGTTTCTGCCCGAGAACATGCACGCTGCCGCGCGTCGGGTGGTTCACGGCACCGCACACGCTCAGGATCGTGCTTTTGCCTGCTCCGTTGGGGCCAATTAGCGCCCACCGTTCGCCGGCACGGACGGTGAAATTAACATCGGTGAGGATCTGACGGGAACTTCGGACAAAGTCCACGGCTTCAAGTCGGAGGATCTCTTGGTCGTTCATTGGCGCTCCCCACCAGTTGTCATTACTACCTGTTCATCATGCCCGCCCGCTGCCGCGGCACTCATGCCGCCAAGGTTCCGTTACTAAGCTTGGATTTCTGCGGAATGGCCAACGCACCAACGGCTGCCAACGATTCCAGCAGCTACGCGACTTGCAGTGGTGTGATTCTGGCAATCTGGTCGCCTACAAGATCCTCTGCCCTATCGAGCTCGTAGTGGCTCTGCAAATTGATCCAAAACTCAGCGGACGTGCCAAAGTACTTCGCGAGCCGAAGGGCAGTATCGGCCGAAATCCCGCGCTTGCCGTGCACAATCTCATTGATTCGTCGCGGAGGTACGCCGATGGACACGGCAAGTTTGTTTTGCGTGATCCCGAAGCCCTTGATGAAGTCCTCCATCAGAATCTCTCCTGGATGGATCGGGGGAATCTTGTCAGTGATAGTCAACAATCTCGACCTCCTCTGGTCCAGCGTTGGTCCACACGAAGCAGATCCGCCACTGATCATTGATCCTGATGCTGTGCTGGCCAGCACGATCGCCTTTCAGCATTTCCAACCTATTGCCGGGCGGAAGTTCTTCCTCAGCGATGAACTCTTCGACTGGGTCGATGGTGAAGCAACCGGCTTTGTCGGGCTGTTTCTTTGGC
This sequence comes from Aeromicrobium sp., assembly GCA_040394025.1. Classification (GTDB taxonomy): domain Bacteria; phylum Actinomycetota; class Actinomycetes; order Propionibacteriales; family Nocardioidaceae; genus Aeromicrobium. Next base: position 11,644 of record JBEBSZ010000009.1, on the reverse strand, counting down.
ACGCCGACGGAACCTTCGATGAATTGCAAGTTGAGCCAGTCAATAGGGCAGGAGACCTCCCGCCAGGACAGGCTTTCAGTGCCGGTGCTGACGATCTCGTCGACAAGTACTTGCGCCAACTTGGGGAATACACGATGGAGCCGATCACCGTGGAGCCCTTCACGGCAGACGTGGACGGCGTGATGTTTGGCTGGGAAATTGGCCAGTACCCCGACGGCCAGTACTACGTCGGAATCCGACCCGGCGATTTCGTCGTCTATTACGCACCTTGGGACGGCGAGGAATACGACACTTAATGTCCCCAGTCTCAGGCCGGGCCAGAAGACCGGTAGACCTCCACGACATGGAACGCCTTGCTCACCGCGCTCATGGTAGGCGCCAACTTACCGTCAACCCGCGTTAAGCGACCGTTCCAAGCCGAAGACTTCGAGTACATCGCGCACGTTTTGGCTCCCGATCAGGCCTCCAACGCGGTACTCAGCGCCGCTTCCAGTTCGCTCTTGCGACGACCGGCCGGTAACCGTCGAACACCAACCAGCAATTCAGCAAGAGTAATCGTTGTGATCGCAGCTTCTTCCTGAAGAGATTCGAGCCATGCGATGACACCTTGGTCAGGGGTCGACCGGAACAACTCCGAGATGACGCTTGTATCGAGAACGATCATCTGAAGTCCACCTCTCGCGGGGTATCGGAGCGATCAGGGATCTGCAGGTCTTCTACCCCACCCACGTCGCGGGCAGCGTGCATGAGCGCGATCCCGATGTGCGGCCGGGAAGAAGCGCGCGTCAAAATATCGCGCACCTCTGCCTCCACGAAACGACCATGCTCCTTTGCCTGCGCGGCCAAACGTTTCTTCACGGGGTCATCCAGACCACGGACAATAATCGACGCCGTCAGAACCACCTCCATTCGATATTACTCATGACATCACTCGGACAGTACGGTCCCGCTGACAAACTGGATCCCATGGAATCGTCTGTAGGTAGCTGGAAGCATCTACAAAGTGCTGGCCCAATGCCAGCGCGCAGCACGCGACTACGCAGCCATGCTCACTGAATCTTCTGCGTCAGACGCCCCTGCTATACGTTAAAGCGGAACTCCACCGCGTTCCGCGTGTTGTGAGTTTTACTGGGCATACGTGGGTGACTCTGGGCATGCGTGGCACTCACACCGGATCAGCGGTAGACCTCGCGGCGATGACCGAGGCGCAGCACGAGGACGATGAGTTCCTCATCCCGCACGTCATAGACGACTCGGTAGTCACCGACACGAATACGGAGTTCACCGTCGCCACCGCTCAGTTGTAGCGATCCTTGGGGGCGAGGGTCGTAAGCAAGCGCGTCAATGACCTTCAAGATTCGTTGAGCAGCGGTACGGTCTAGTTTCCGAAGCGACTTGAGCGCTGAGCGGGCGTAAGTGATCTCGTATGACATACAGAAGGATCAGAGCCCAAACTCAGCCATAACCTCAGCATGGGAGACTCGCGGTTCCTGACGTGCTTCGGCCGCCGCGCGGATATCTTCCTGATCCTCAAGCGCCTGCATCGCGCGGTCAAAAAATTCTGGAGACACCACGACGGCCCGACGTCCCACCCCACGAGAGGTAATCTCGACAGGCTCACGCTGCGCAGCGGCAATGTAGTCACTCTGCTGGCTACGAAACTGAGAGAGCGTCACGGAAGTCATGTGCAAAGCGTACTACTTGTACAAGTTGTACGCAAATAGCTCGCGTGGATGCATCTACACATTGAACGCGGAATTCCGCTACACGTTAAAGCGGAACTCCACCACATCACCGTCGACCATGACGTAGTCCTTGCCTTCCATGCGCACTTTTCCGGCAGCCTTGGCATCGTTCATCGAACCTGCAGCAACCAGATCCTCGAAACTAACAATCTCAGCCTTGATGAATCCCTTTTGGAAATCGGTGTGAATCTCACCGGCAGCTTCAGGAGCGGTCGCGCCTTTACGAATGGTCCACGCACGTGCTTCCTTCGGTCCAGCCGTCAAATACGTCTGCAAACCAAGCGTGTCGAAACCAACTCGCGCCAATTGGTCGAGGCCGGGCTCGGTGATTCCCAGTTCAGCAAGCATTTCGTTGCGCATTTCTTCGGCCTCTTCGTCGTCACCAAGTTCAGCCAGTTCGGCTTCGCTCTTGGCGTCAAGGAAAATCGCCTCAGCTGGAGCCACGAGTTCGCGCATCTTGATCTTGAGTTCTTCATCCTGCAGTTCATCCGAATCACAGTTAAAGACATAGAGAAAGCGCTTCGCCGTCATCAGATGTAAATCACGCAACAGCGCCAAATCAAGCCCAGCGTTCAATACACCTTGACCATCTTCAAGCGCAACCTTGGCCTTACGGACTTCCTCCAACACAGGAAGCAGGTCTTTGTCCTTACGCGCATCTTTCTCAAGGCGAGGAATCGCATTATCCACCGTCTGGAGATCTGCGAGTATCAATTCAATCGAAATAGTCTCGATATCGTTTGCAGGATTGACGTCGCCATCCACGTGGGTGACATCTGCATCTCGGAAAACCCGCGTTACTTGGCAGATCGCGTCCGACTCACGGATATGCGAGAGGAATTTATTTCCCATGCCTTCCCCCTCGCTGGCCCCACGGACGATGCCTGCGATATCAACGAACTGGACGGTGGCCGGCAAAATCTTCTGTGAACCAAAAATCTCCGCGAGCTTCTCAAGGCGTGGGTCGGGGACCCCCACAACACCAACGTTCGGTTCGATTGTCGCGAAGGGGTAATTCGCTGCCAAGACGTTGTTTTTGGTCAGTGCGTTAAAGAGCGTCGACTTGCCTGCGTTGGGGAGTCCGACGATACCTATAGTCAGTGCCACGATCCCCAAGCCTACGGCGCGCATACCAACCTCAACGCCTCGCGGTTCCCTTCGAACAAGTTTTGTGCGATTTAACACCGCAATTCACGAAATCTAGGGCGAAAACCGCCCAAACCTTGGAGACTGAGCGATATCGGGGCGACACCCGATCTAGTGTCGAAATTCCGCGAGAAAAGTGGACTAATCTCGAAGACATGACCACGCAGGCGAGCAGCGTAATGGCCGCGATCGCACGCATTCCCGCGAACCTCTCGCGCCACGATCTGTCATTGCGTGGCGCGATCGGATCCGCAGTCGTGGCTCTAGGACTTGTTACCGCCCTCGATCTCATCGACGGCACCATCGGTTTGCCGTTCACTGTCGGGTTCGTGCTCGCGGTCGTTACTGCTCCACTTGCCGTTCAAGTCCGCGGCCTTTATGCGCTGGTTTTGATGCCGCCAATTTTATTGTTTTTAGCGATGCTGGTCATTGCTTCACTTGCTCCTCAAGCTTTGGCAGTCGAAAACTTGCCTGAAAGCACCGGCGTATTTGGCCGAGCAATCTCTGCAACCGTGCATCGCGGTGGCGCACTATTACTTGGCCAAGCATTAGCCATTATGACGGTGCTATTGCGCCTCTGGAGCGCACAAAATCCGCGGGGTTATCGCTTCTACAGCCAAGGCTAATTCAGAGTTTGCCCGCTGCCTTGAGGTCTTTCCGGAGTTCTGGTGGCAGTGCGAAAATCAGCGACTCTTCGGCGGTCTTTACTGCCTGTGTATCGCCAATACCCTGATCATGGAGGTAATCGAGTACGTCTTGAACCAAATTATCTGGAACAGACGCGCCCGAGGTGACGCCCACAGTAGATACACCTTCTAGCCATTCGGGCTGCAACTCTGAAACGTCATCAATCAGGTACGAGGCTTTCGCACCAGCTTCGAGTGCGACTTCAACGAGACGAACCGAGTTCGACGAGTTCGTTGAACCCACCACAAGGACTAGATCAGCCGTCTTAGCGATTTCTTTCACTGCGACCTGACGGTTCTGCGTCGCATAACAAATATCGTCGCTAGGTGGATCTTCGAGGTGTGGAAACTTTTCGCGCAGTCGGCGAACGGTCTCCATCGTTTCATCTACCGAAAGTGTGGTCTGAGAAAGCCATGAGAGCTTAGTGCCTTCTGGGAACTCCAGATCATCGACATCTTCAGGATGTTCAACGAGAGTAATGCGCTCAGGCGCCTCACCAGCGGTTCCTTCGACTTCTTCATGTCCAGCGTGGCCAATCAAGAGAATCTGATAATCATCTGCGGCAAAGCGACGCGCTTCAAGATGCACCTTGGTGACGAGCGGACACGTTGCATCGATCGTTTTGAGATTCCGGACGGCTGCCTCGCTATGAACGGCAGGAGATACTCCGTGTGCCGAAAACACGACCGTCGAGCCAGGCGGAACCTCATCAAGTTCTTCCACAAAAATCGCGCCTCGATCAGCGAGATCATTCACCACATGCTTGTTGTGCACAATTTCTTTACGCACATAAACGGGTGGACCATAGAGATCGAGAGCCTTCTCGACGGTGATCACTGCGCGATCAACACCAGCACAGTATCCTCGCGGAGCAGCAAGCAGAACTTGGCCATCAGCAACAGGCATGCCAAGGTCAACAGTTGAAGACATGCCTTCACTCTACCTGCGCACACCAGGACTTCTAAAGTCCGAAGCAGAACCCACATTAACCACACATTCACCCGACGTGACACTTCCTGTCAGCGATCACCCCTAAAGTGATGTCATGGCCCTAGAAACGAGCGAGCAGAATCCTGCTGCCCTGCACACGATCTCGCAATTACTCAACGGCTATATCGATCGCCTAGGGGCTGTGTGGATCGAAGCCGAAGTCGTGCAACCAAAGCAAGCGGGCAGCATGTATTACTTCACACTCCGCGATCTCACCGAGAAAGCGAGCACGTCAGCGCTCGCTTTTCGTGGCGTGTTTGAAGCATCACCTACGCCAATCACTGATGGCATGCGCGTCGTGGTGGAGGCGAAACCCGACTTTTATGTGCCCAATGGCCGACTCTCACTCAAAGTCACTCAGATCAAACCAGCAGGCCAAGGTGCTCTCCTTGCTGAGTTAGAAAAGCGGAAGCAACTCTTAGCAGCCGAAGGTCTATTTGAACCACGACACAAGAAAACTATTCCATTTTTGCCTCGCGGTATCGGTCTAATCACTGGCAAAAATACGGCTGCTGAAAAAGACGTCCTCGAGAACATCACTAATCGGTGGACAGCTGCGCCAATCCTCGTAAGGCACGCTCTTATGCAAGGCCCAAGAGCCGCTGGTGAAGTGATTGCCGCTCTTCGAGAGTTCGATAATGACGAACGGGTTGACGTCATCATCATTGCTCGCGGTGGCGGATCACTCGAAGACTTGTTGCCGTTTAGTGATGAGGGTCTAGTGCGTGCTGTTTTTGCTTGTCAAACTCCGGTGATTAGTGCAATCGGCCACGAACCGGACGTGCCAATTTTGGATTTTGTTGCCGACCTGCGAGCGTCCACACCGACGGATGCAGCTAAACGAGTCGTTCCCGAAGAACAGGCCGAACGCGACGGCATCGCCCAAGCAATAAGCCGGAGTCGTTCCGCGCTCCTCAACAAGATCAATGTCGAAAGCCAAGTCATTCAACAACTTCAGGGTCGACCGGTGCTCACTCAGCCCACATCGATTATCGATATTCGCCAAGAAGACCTGAACGCGCTCAAAAGCCGTTCGGGGATTGCTTTTGCTCATCGTGTGCAGCGAGCTAGCGACGATGTGGCGCACCAGTTGGCGCGCATCCGGTCCCTATCGCCACTAGCCACGCTGGAGCGCGGTTACGCAATTGTTCAAGACTCGTCGGGCATTCACGTCACCGACCCTGCGGCGCTCAAGACCGGCGACGACATTTCAGTTCGGGTTGCACAGGGACGCATTGGTGCCACCGTCAACTCACTCACCTCAACCCAAGCAGAGGAAACCGCATGACCAACACGCCTGAAATCAGTTACGAAGAAGCACGAGAAGAGCTCATTTCCATCGTTCAGAAGCTCGAAACTGGTGGTGGTTCACTCGAAGAATCACTCACCTTGTGGGAGCGAGGCGAAAAACTCGCTGCGATCTGCCAACAGTGGCTCGATGGTGCTCGCGAACGACTCGCGGCCGCGGCAGAAACTCAATCGAGCGACGAAAACGGCACGAACGAGGAAACGTAATCGTCAACAAGTTCGATCTTGGCGTTGCTGATCAGCATGAAGCCAAGTTCACCATCTTCACGAAAATAAGCTGAGTTGCCAGCTTCGTCAACGCCCACGTTCCATGTTTGGCCTGCGAGGCTGACAGTCTCATCGTGTTCTTGTTCAACGGTCGATGTCGCCAAAAGTTCACGCATAGACACTCGAGCTTGTTCAAAGGAAATGAATTCTTTGTTTTCTGTATTCACCACGAGACGCCAGCGGTTGCCATCGAAGTCAGCGACCGTCGCACGCCAACCTTTTTCCAAGGTCGGTGGCACGAGTGGATCGAAACCGGTGCGATCCTCGACGCCAGAAGCAGCCAAAAGGTAGTCGACATCTGCGGTCGGGTTCTCTGGAGTCGTCGTAAAGAACACATTGCCAATGACAAAAAGCCCCAAAATGATTGCCCCCAGCACCACCGTCGTGCGCAAGACATCGCCCATCGAGGGGTTCCCTCGCGAATTCGAACTCATAGTGTTGTGGTCCTCACTTATGGCAACTTGCCGTTACTCCACCAGCCTAAACACCTGTCTCGATAGAGTGATGAGGTGGACACATTCAAGCCTGCTGCCGAAGCACCTGACCGTAACTTAGCCCTAGAACTCGTCCGAGTAACTGAAGCCGGAGCAATCGCGGCCTCCCCTTGGGTAGGTCGAGGCGACAAAAACGGTGCCGACGGGGTTGCAGTGAACGGGATGCGCAAGATGATCAACACCGTTGCCATGGCCGGTGTGGTGGTCATCGGTGAAGGTGAAAAAGATGAAGCCCCCATGCTCTTTAATGGCGAACATGTTGGCGATGGGCAGGGCCCGGAGTGTGACGTTGCTGTCGACCCAATCGATGGCACCACACTCACCGCTAAAGGCTTACCGAACGCGATCTCCGTTATGGCAGTCGCGCCACGCGGTTCGATGTACGATCCCTCGGCAGTGTTCTATATGGACAAGCTTGTAGCTGGCCCCGAAGCAGCCGACAAAGTCGATATTCGGCTTCCGGTGGCAGAAAACGTTGACATTGTGGCTCGCGCCAAAGGAATCAATACCTCAGACGTCACTGTCTGCATCCTTGATCGACCACGTCATCAGAATCTCATCGACGAAGTGCGCACCACCGGGGCTCGCATCCAACTGATAACCGACGGAGATATCGCTGGCGGCATCGTGACGGCACGTCCTAGATCAGGCGTGGACCTGTTACTCGGCGTGGGCGGAACCCCAGAAGGAATCATCACCGCAGTAGCGATGAAGTGCCTAGGCGGAGTGATTCAAGGCAAGCTCGCACCAACTGACGATGCCGAACGCCAGCGCGCCATTGACGCTGGTTTGGATCTCGATCAGATTCTGTCCACAGATGATCTCGTAACTGCCGATGACTGCTTCTTTGTTGCCACCGGAATCACCGATGGAAACCTCGTGCGCGGCGTACGTTATGACGCTGGTCGTGCCACCACCGAGTCCATCGTGATGCGTTCGCGTTCAGGCACAATCCGCACTATTCGTAGCGAACACCGCACTCAAAAGCTGCGCGCTTTCGCTGGACTCCCCCAGGACTGACGATGACCGATTTGGAGAACAGTTCACCGGAAATTGCGGTTTCTGAAGAACTCTTTGCTCACCTGCCCAGCGGCCTCGATCTGTGTTATCAGACGTTCGGAGAGGCACACGACCCGGCAATCATTCTGGTCATGGGTTTGGGTGGCCCTATGGGCTGGTGGTCTACAGAATTCTGTACAGCTCTCGCTGCTCGCGGATTCTTCGTTGTCCGTTTCGACAATCGCGACACAGGTCGCTCCACAAAACTTCGCCACCATCGAGTAACCCGCAGCGATCTACTCAAAGCACTCTCTGGCCGAGGCACGGCGCCCTATACGCTCACCGATATGGCCGACGACACTGTCGGACTCCTAGGTCATCTCGAACTCGACACCGCTCACATTGTGGGAGTTTCGATGGGTGGCATGATCGCCCAAACCATTGCAATCACCCACCCCGAGCGCGTGGCCTCGTTAACATCAATTTCGTCGACCACAGGCAAGCGCCGCGTCGGTTGGCCACGAGCAGCTGTCATGAAAGCAATGGTCGCCAAGACCGGGCCAACGCGGGAAGAGTATGTGGAACTGGCAGTCCGACTCGAAAAACTCATCGCCTCCCCCGCGTTTCCAACTGAAGAGATCGTCTCACGTAAACGTGCTCAAGAAACCTACGATCGGGGTCGGATCGCTAGTGGCATTTCTCGGCAATTGCTCGCAATTCTCACGCAGGAAGATCGCACAGAAGCGCTACATGCAATCGTCGCACCCACAGCTGTCATCCACGGCAACTCTGATCCCTTAGTTCACAAGTCGGGGGGCCAAGCTACAGCCAACGCCATCGGGAGTTCCACCTACCTACAGATCGCTGGCATGGGTCACGACTTACCAGCTCAACTCGACCGCACCATCATCGACGCGATCGTCAACAACACCCTGCGGGCCGACAAGTAGTTCGGCTGCCTTCAGGCGGGTGTCCGACCGCGCGATAAGGTTCGGTTTATGACCGACAACAACACAGAGTGGCGCATCGAACACGACACAATGGGCGAGGTTAAGGTCCCCGCCAAAGCATTGTGGCGTGCCCAGACTCAGCGCGCCGTCGAGAACTTCCCCATCTCCGGTACCCCGATCGAATCGGCACAGATTCGTGCGCTGGCCCAAATCAAATCCGCTTGCGCGAAAGCTAATGCCGAACTCGGCATTCTCGACCAAGACATGGCGAACGCGATTGTTGCTGCAGCAGCCAAGGTTGCGGCTGGCCAGCACGATAATGAGTTCCCCATCGATGTGTTCCAGACCGGATCTGGCACTTCAAGCAATATGAACACCAACGAAGTGATCGCCACAATTGCAACCCGCGATTCAGGTATCGAAGTTCATCCGAACGATCACGTAAACGCTTCCCAGTCGAGCAATGACGTGTTCCCAACCTCGATTCACGTGGCGACCACTGAGTCCGCATCGAACATACTGCTCCCTGCCCTCGATCACCTCGCCAAGAGTCTTGAAGCCAAAGCCGCAGAATTTGCCACTGTCGTGAAATCGGGACGCACCCACTTGATGGATGCCACACCAGTCACGCTTGGTCAGGAGTTTGCTGGTTATGCCGCTCAGATTCGCAAAGGCATCGCACGGGTCGAAAAGGCGCTGCCCGAAGCTGCTGAGGTTCCTCTCGGTGGCACCGCCGTTGGCACCGGCATCAATACTCCTCCCGGATTCCCACAACGCGTGATTGAGATCCTCGCCGAAGAGACCGGCCTGCCCATCACTGAAGCAACGGACCACTTCGAGGCTCAAGGCGCGCGTGATGGTCTAGTGGAATTCAGTGGCGCACTGCGCACGATCGCTGTGAGCCTTACCAAAATTTGTAACGATCTGCGCTGGATGGGTTCTGGCCCGCGCACAGGTCTTGGCGAAATCAACCTGCCTGACTTGCAGCCAGGTTCGAGCATCATGCCGGGCAAGGTGAATCCCGTTCTCCCTGAAGCCACACTCATGGTGTGCGCTCAGGTCATCGGTAATGACGCCACAATCGCATATGCGGGCACGACTGGTTCTTTCGAATTAAACGTCATGCTGCCAGTCATTGGCCGCAACGTGCTCGAGTCGATTCGTCTACTCGCGAATTCGTCCACAGCGCTTGCTGATCGCTGTATTGATGGCATCACCGCAAACGAAGAACGCTGCCTAGAGCTGGCAGAGTCAAGCCCATCAGTGGTCACTCCGTTGAACCGTTACATCGGCTACGAGAATGCCGCTGCGATTGCTAAAAAGGCCGTCAAGGAACGCAAGACGATCCGTCAGGTCGTCATTGAAGACGGTTATGTCGAGCGTGGAGATATCAGCGAAGCTGATCTCGACACGGCTCTCGACGTGATGAGTATGACACACCCCTGATTTCGATCAGTTTGTTTGCCCGTGTGGCCCTGAGTTTCGACTCGGGGCCACACTGTTTTGCCCGGCGTGCAACTCTGAGCCCTAACGTCGGCCTTGAATGATCCCTTGGTTCGTCAGTGGATCTCGTCGGCCATCCAACATGGCGTCGACGCGAATAGTTTCCTCGTCGACGACGAATGCAAGTAAATACGGGAAGGGCACCAACACAATACGACGGTAAGCCCCAAAATAACGGGAATGCGCGAGTGGGTATTTCTCAATCCGGCTAAGTGCTTTTTCAAACGCTTCGAGGAACTGAACTGCGTATGCAGGATCTATTGATTGCAGATACTCAAGGATTGGCGGAATATCGGTATCGAGCACCTCAAGATGGAGAATGCGCTTACGTTCGATCATGCAATTCGTGCACGCAAAGCAGCTTTTGCATCCTCGAAGCTAATCCCCAATTCAGGGTTAGCTTTCAACTCAGCATCCCGCTGAGTGACAAGCGCTTTTTGCTTCTCGGTCGGCTCTAATTCAACATCGAAGGTTCCCTCGATATACGCAATTAACTGAATGCGCTCGTCTTCATTAAGCGCATCCACTGTTCTAAGCAATTGCGGGCTGACCATACTGCGATCCTACTCTCAAACGGGAACAAAAGACATTCATCTTGTCTCGCCGAGGATAGGGTGCCCGCGTCGATTTACGTATCGACAATCCACAGTCAGTCGACAAGGCCGGGGCGGCGCGCGATAATGAACGTGCCGTCGTCGTAGACCACCGAGAACTCTTTGTTGTGGGCTTCCCATCCGTAGAGAATGATGTCGTCAGTCGAATAGCCTCGGTCGAAAATAATGTAGTCGGGTTGAGCATCCCCGATTGTGCCTCTCCAATAGACGGTGTGTTTGTTGACGAGATGCGAAAGCAGGCCAATGTCTGCTTCCACATAAGAACCTTCAGGAATGTGAGCCAGGGCTTTATAGGCACTTTCACCACGAGCACCGACTTCCCACGTTTCGGGTTCCGCGAGTTGCGAAAACGCTGAACCCGGCCACATCCATATCGCCACACCCACTGCAATCGCCGCGCTCGGCCACCGCAAGGTGGGCTTTTGCACAAACATGTCAATCATTGCGATAAAAACAATCGGCATGAGCACAAGCGAATAATGCCAATCTGTGCCCCAATAGTGTTCGACATCGCCAAGGAAACGCCAGGCGAGCGTGGGAACAACCGCTACGATCCACGGCGAACCGAATACAGCCAGACCGCCCACACCGAGGGTGACAAGCAATGTGGTGATCTTTTGCTGTGGCTCTGCAAACAAAGTCTGGAAAACTCCGGCCTCGCCGCCAAGGGTGTCAACATAGTCATATGAGCCAGCATTATTGAAAACCGGGATCACGACAGCAACGATTAAAATCGTGCCAACCACACCAAGTACACCCAACCAAAACCCGCGTTTCTTTTCACCGGCAAACCATAAGGCTAGGCCGATTGCGGCGACCGTAATCCCAAGATCCTCTTTGACGAAAAACAGCGGCAGCGACCACCAGATCACCCGGTCCCATTGACCGTCGACAAAGGCGGCACCTGCCATAGCGAGAAGTGGGACAGCGAAAGCCACCTC
>JBEBSZ010000008.1:0-76570 GCA_040394025.1 Aeromicrobium sp. | reverse complement strand
CCACACATCATTTCGAGTGATGCACCTTCGGCCGCTCGGACACGCCACCGCGGAAAATGCTACCTGATAAACCGTGAGGCTCCGCCACCGAGCCGTAAGTTGACGTCGAGGCTCGTCACGATTTGTAGTGTTGAGCCATGTGGTGGCTCATCGGTGGCATTCTGATTGTCGTTGTAGGAATCGACGCATGGCTGGATCTGCGTAAATTGCGGATCGGAGTGGGTCTTGTCTTTATCGGTACCTGGGTTGTCTTCACACTGATTGGTTTCGCCAGCTCTGCATTTGCCGATGACGATATGGCGCTTGCCTTAATTCTCTTGGCAGCACTTGCTTTGGGCTTATTCTCAGCACTGCTTTTGGGACTGTTCAATGTGGCGAACGGCGTCACGATGATGCGCAGGGAAAGCCACCGCTTCGTGAATTTACTGTCCCTCGTCTTTGGCGTGACCGTAGTTGCTGCAGTGGTTTATGTGATCGCTGGTCTGGCTTTAGATTCGGTGAATCGAGATGTTGCTTTTGAGATGTTCAGGTGGTTGCTTTTTGCTTCACTCCCGATCGGCTACTTGGCACTGGTTTTTGTTTCCTTTTTGGCGCAATCCACGTTATACGGCTGGTTGGTTTCGCGCCTAAGTCGTAAAGCAGACGCGGTTATTGTTTTAGGTGCGGGCCTATCGGACGGCAAAGTGACACCCTTGCTTGCGGCGAGGCTTGATCGTGGAAAGTCGGTGTTTGCGAGACTGACGAGCCCTAATGCTGTGCTCATCGTTTCGGGCGGACAGGGTTCGGATGAGCCCGTGTCCGAAGCCCAAGCGATGTCTGATTATTTGCTAGCGTCCGGTGTGGATTCCAGCCGACTTTTGATGGAAGATCAGTCGACCACGACCGAACAGAATCTTGAGTTCAGCCGCCGTCTCCTTTGTGAACGTGGACTCGAGAACGCTCGTTGCCTTGTCGTGACGAATAACTATCACGCGATGCGAGCCGCATTCCTGATGAGAAAACTTGGTGTCGCAGGCCATGCCGTGGGCGCATCGACCGCACGCTACTTTTGGCCGAGCGCGTTCTTACGTGAGTACCTTGCGATCTTGCGCGATCACACAGTGTTGAACGTCCTGATGTTGGGGTTCGCCTCGCTACCGTTCATTGTCTTCCTTGTCAGCGGTCTCGTCTAGGTGTTGAGTAGCAGCGCTTACGATTGCGCATCCCAACCCGTCTAATGTCAGTGCCGTGGATCTGAAATCGACAGCATTGTCTCGCTAAACAAATCGATAGTGTCATCGGCTACGCGACCTGTTCCCGTGCCGTCGATCAAGTTCAACAGTTCTCGCACAGCTCGCTCGATACGGGCATCAAGAGCACGCTCGCCCGTGCTGCCCCAATCATGTGGGGAGGCGAAGACACCCGTCGGCACGAGAACTGTCTGTAGGTAGGAGAACATCGGCTTGAGCGCGTATTCGATCGCGAGTGAGTGGCGTGCCGTACCACCGGTGGCCGCAGCCAAGACGGGTTTACCGATAAGTGAGTCATTCTCGAAAGCGTCGAAGAACGACTTGAACAAGCCTGAATAAGAGGCTTGGTAAATCGGTGAAACGACAATGATTCCATCGGCTTGCTGTACCGTCTCGATCACGGTCTGCAACCGGGGGGAGGCGAAGCCAGTGAGTGTGGCGTCAACGATGTCGTGGGCTAAGTCGCGTAAGCCAAAAACTCCCACCTCAGCCGAAGAGTCGATTTCGGCAACCTTTGTTGCAAAGGCGTCAGCCAACATGCGTGTGGTTGACGGATCGCCTAGGCCAGCGGAGATAACGGCGATGGTGCTCATGCTTGCGCCTCCTGAAGTGATGTGGTGTTTGCTGCTTGGGCTGCTGCGACGCGAGTTGCGTGAGTGGGAGCGTCAGCGACACCAGCAGGACGACGAGCCTCGAACTCAGCTCGCATTGTAGGCAGTATTTCGCCCAACAAATCGAGCTGTTCGAGCACAGACTTGAGTGGTAGTCCGGCGTGGTCGACGAGGAACAATTGGCGCTGGTAGTCACCGAAGTAGTCGGCGAACGAGAGCGTGCGTTCCAAGACTTGTTGTGGGCTTCCCACGGTTAGCGGCGTCTGTTCGGTGAAGTCCTCCATGCTCGGACCATGGCCGTAGACTGGCGCGTTGTCGAAATAGGGACGGAACTCATTGATGGCGTCTTGGCTGTTTTTGCGCATGAAGAACTGGCCGCCGAGGCCGACGATAGCTTGCTCTGGTGTGCCATGGCCGTAGTGCTCATAGCGTTGACGGTAGAAGTTAATGAGTCGGATGTAATGTTCCTTTGGCCAGAAAATATTGTTCGCGAAGTACCCGTCACCGTGGTAGGCAGCTAGTTCAGCGACTTCCGGTGTGCGGATCGAGCCATGCCACACAAAAGGGGCGACGCCGTCGAGTGGGGCAGGGGTTGAGGTGTAGCCCTGGAGTGGCGTGCGGAACTTTCCTTCCCAGTTGACGACCGGTTCTTCCCAGAGTCGACGCAAGAGCTGGTAGTTCTCAATGGTAAGTTCGATGGCCTTGGACATGTCTTTGCCGAACCAGGGGTACACCGGAGCTGTGTTGCCGCGTCCAAGCATGAGGTCCATGCGTCCGTCAACGAGGTGTTGCAGCGTGGCGTAGTCTTCGGCAATCTTGACGGGGTCGTTCGTCGTGATGAGGGTCGTCGAGGTCGACAAGATGAGGTTCTTCGTTTGTGCCCCGATGTACGCGAGCGTGGTTGTTGGGCTCGAAGGTACGAACGGAGGGTTGTGGTGTTCGCCCGTGGCGAACACATCTAAGCCGATCTCGTCAGCCTTCTTGGCAATTTCAACGGTCGCCTTGATGCGCTCGTGCTCCGTAGGTGTGGTGCCATTGGTGGGATCCATGGTTACATCACCGACGGTAAAGATTCCGATTTGCATGCTCATCGCTACGCCTTAATAAGTAATTTATCTTTCAACTACTTTAACATAGTTGTCTGGAAAATTATTCCCAAGGGATATTTCAGCGCTCAGCTTGAAAGAAGTCGCGCAACAATCGTGAGCTTTCGTCTGCCATTACTCCGCCAGTCACTTGCGGGCGATGATTGAGCCGCCGGTCACGAACGAGATCCCAGACGGACCCAACAGCACCAGCCTTCTCGTCAAAAGCGCCAAAAATGAGGTGACCTATCCGGGCTGAAATGAGCGCGCCCGCGCACATGGTGCACGGTTCAAGCGTGACAATGAGCGTGCAATCATCGAGCCGCCACGTTCCGAGCGCCGCAGCAGCCTCGCGCATCGCCACAATTTCGGCGTGACCGGCAGGATCCTGGTCACGCTCGCGCGTATTGCGACCCTCGCCAATGATGTCGCCAGCCGGATTCAGTACGAGCGCACCCACGGGAACGTCTCCGTCGAGCGTCGCCGACCGGGCGAGCTCAAGTGCTCGATCCATGAGTGGAACCCACCTCAACCGACAATCTCCGCCATTTGCTCACCGAAACCAATCTGGTTTGCAATGTCGATAAGTGCGTCGTCGGGGTAGAGATCATCGTCTTCGCACAACAGACTTAACTCGACCGAACTGACACCGAGGTCTTCGAGTAATTCCAGATCACCCATTGGGACAGGATCATCCCCCAGATCTGTTCGACGCACCAGATCAGAGACGTCGGAGGCTAGCGGCCAATCGCGAATAGCTGTGGCATCAGAGAGTAAAGCGCGGATATGAGTTCCGCTGCGACGGACGATGACAAAAAAGTCATCATTGACGGACGCGAGACCGATCACGCCCACCTCAGAAGGAAAACGGTGGAGAGCTTCGAGCAAAGCTTCAAGGTCTTCGCCCAAGCGTGGCGCAAGCTCAATTGCCGTCCATTCGCCACCATCTCGATAAGCGGCAACAACAAAATCCACATCGTCTTCAGCCACGTCAGCCTCCAATCTCTAACCAGATAGTGACAGACCACCGGTAGCGACCGCTAGTCTCATCTCATGGACCTTCACGTAGCCGATCATCCTCTCATCGCCCACAAAATGTCAGTACTCCGTGAAAAAACGACGGATACGCCGACTTTTCGGCGTCTTACCGATGAACTTGTTACCTTACTCGCCTTCGAAGCGACGAGAGATATCGATGTAGAACCATGGGAAATTGAGACACCTCTCACAACGACGATGGGTGTTCGTTTGACCCGTCCTGGGCCGCTCGTCGTTCCCATTTTGCGCGCGGGCCTTGGCATGCTCGAAGGCATGCAACGTATCTTGCCGACAGCCGAAGTTGGATTCCTTGGCATGATTCGTAACGAGACGACGCTTGAGATTGAAACCTACGCTGAACGTCTGCCAGACGATCTAACTGGCCGCCACTGCTTTGTGCTGGATCCGATGCTGGCCACCGGCGGCACTATGTCTATGGCGGTCGAGTTCTTGTCGAAGCGTGGTGCCGATCGAATTACGGCCATTACCCTACTGTCGGCACCTGAAGGTGTGGAGCGGTTTAAGCGCGAAACCGAGCATCTCAACGTTCAGGGCAATGTGGTGACTGCTGGCCTCGATCAAGGTCTTGATGAAAACGCCTACATTGTCCCTGGCCTTGGTGACGCAGGTGACCGTTTGTACGGTGTCGTCGACTGAGGTGTTGACGCCGGGAGGTCTACCGTTCACCTTGAACCAGATACGCCAGAGGGGCCAGTCGCCGCATGCAACTGGCCCCTCTGGCGTATGTAACAGACTTACAGCGCTCGGATGATGTCTTCGACGCGATCCTTCGCATCACCGAACAGCATCTGAGTGTTCTCCTTGAAGAACAGCGGGTTCTGAACGCCCGCATAACCGACAGCCATCGAACGCTTGAACACGATGACGTTCTCCGACTCCCACACGTGCAGCACTGGCATGCCAGCAATTGGGCTGCTCGGATCATCAAGTGCCGCAGGGTTGACGGTGTCGTTGGCGCCGATTACGAGTACCACAGAGGTCGATGGGAAATCATCGTTGATCTCGTCCATTTCCAGAACGATGTCGTATGGCACCTTGGCTTCGGCAAGGAGCACGTTCATGTGGCCAGGTAAGCGACCCGCAACGGGGTGGATTCCGAAGCGGACGTCCACACCTTTGGCGCGCAACTTGTTGACCAAGTCGGCAACGGGGTACTGAGCTTGCGCAACAGCCATGCCGTATCCCGGCGTAATGATGACCGACGAAGCATCGCTCAACAGTTCAGCAACACCTTCAGCGGTAATCTCACGGTGTTCGCCGTAATCTTCGCCTTCGCCAAGAGGAGCTTCGATACCGAAGCCGCCAGCAATCACCGAGATAAAGGAACGGTTCATGGCTTGACACATGATGTACGACAAGTAGGCACCAGAAGAACCAACCAAGGCACCGGTCACGATGAGTAGGTCGTTACCGAGCAAGAAACCGGCAGCAGCTGCGGCCCAACCCGAGTAGCTGTTGAGCATCGAGACAACAACAGGCATATCGCCACCACCGATGGAGGCAACCAAGTGCCAACCGAGGGCGAGCGAAAGGATGGTGACGACGACGAGCAATGGCAAGTTCGGCGTGATGACGAACCACACAGTCAAGAGGGCAAACACCGCAAGCGCGCCGAGGTTCAAATAGTTTTTGCCTGGCAGAACCAGCGGAGCAGACTTCATTTTCGCAGACAACTTGAGATAGGCCACGATCGAACCGGTCAACGTGACGCCACCAATGAAGATGCCGATGAACACTTCAGCATGGTGAATTCCGAGCAGCGTGCCCGTCAGTCCGTGAGCGTCAAAGTAGCCGTTCCAGCCGACCAAAACCGCTGCCAAGCCCACAAAGCTGTGGAGCAAAGCAATAAGTTCTGGCATTTCGGTCATTTCGACCTTCTTGGCCTTCCAGAAACCAATCAGGGCACCGATCACCATCGCGACGACGAGCAAAGCAATACCAATGGCGTCAGAGTTGTCGACCACCAAAATGATCGTCGCACCAAGCGCAATTGCCATGCCGACGATGCCGTAGTTCACGCCGTTACGGGCAGTCTCGTGCTTCGACAATCCTGCGAGGCTGAGAATAAAGAGTAGTGCGGCAATGATGTATGCCGCAGTAGCAATACTGTATGCAGTCATTGATGATCAGCCTTTCGAGAACATGCTGAGCATGCGTCGGGTCACGGCGAAGCCACCGAAGACGTTGATACTGGCAACGAGCACGGCAACGAATGCGATCGCCCGGATGACCGGATCATCGATTGCTAGTTGCAGCAGTGCACCGGTCACGATGATGCCGCTGATCGCATTGGTGACACTCATCAGTGGTGTGTGCAGTGCGTGATGCACTTTGCCGATGACGTAGTAGCCGATAACGATCGCCAGCGTGAGGACCATGAAGTGTTGCGGCAGCTTGCCGGGGGACACGGCGAGCAGAGCGAAGTACGCCACGATGCCAACGATGATGAGGCCCCACTTGCGGCTAGGCGTAAGCCAAGGCTCTTTCGGAGCTGGTGGCTCGGCCGGTGTTGCTGCTGGGGCAGGAGCTGCTGAAACCTGTACTGGCGGTGGCGGCCATGTCTTTTCGCCATCGCGAACAACGGTGACGCCACGCTGAATGACGTCTTCGAAATCGAGGACAACCTGACCGTCTTTTCCTGGCGTCAACAGTTTCATTAAGTTGACGAGGTTGGTGCCATACAGCTGGGAAGCTTGGTTTGGCAGACGTCCGGCCAGATCGGTGTAGCCGAGAATAATGACGCCGTTATCGGTGACGATGCGTTCGCCAGCGACAGAACCTTCGACGTTGCCGCCTTGAGATGCGGCCATGTCGACGATGACACTGCCTGGCTTCATTGCAGCTACGTCGGCAGCAGTGATGAGACGTGGTGCTGCGCGCCCGGGAATGAGTGCCGTCGTAATGATGATGTCTACATCAGCGGCCTGCTCGGTGTAGATCTCAGCAGCACGCTTGTCGTAGGCCTCGCTGGTAGCTTTCGCGTAGCCGTCGGAGGATACCTCTTTGACTTCGTCTTCGACAACGACCTCAAGATATTCGCCACCAATGGACTGCACCTGATCTGCGACCTCAGGACGTGGATCGGTGGCACGGACAATGGCACCTAGGCTGCTTGCTGCACCAATGGCAGCCAAACCAGCGACGCCTGCGCCCGCGACGAGGACCTTGGCTGGCGGCACCTTTCCTGCCGCCGTGACCTGACCCGTGAAGAAGCGGCCAAACTCATTAGCTGCTTCAATCACGGCACGGTAACCGGCGATATTGGCCATCGAACTCAAGACATCCATCGACTGCGCGCGCGAAATACGCGGGACAGCGTCCATGGCAAGGACGGTGATGGGACGAGCCGAAACCTTCTCTACGAGATCAGGGTTCAAATTTGGACTCAACAAACTGATGAGTGTCGCACCTTCGAGGAGCTTGTCGATTTCTTCATCGTTGGGGGCGTTGACCTTCATGACGATGTCGCTTGCCCACACCTCGTCACGAGAGCCGATTGTGGCCCCCGCTTCGGTGTAGGCTGCATCGGCGAAGCTTGAAAGAGCGCCAGCGTTCGTCTCGACTGAGACGAGGTAGCCCAACTGAATCAATTGCTTGACGGTTGCGGGAGTTGCCGCAACTCGGGTTTCGCCTGCGGAAGATTCGGCGACGATGCCGATCCGCATGGAACCCAGTTCTGGAGTGCTATTCACGTCTCGAACAATAACCGGTGGCCAGCGGCTCTTGATCGGATGGGCATATTCTGAGACCCAAGTGGGCGTGTTGCCAGAACGTGAAACACGGTAATTTCCCGCACTTCGTGACGAAGGTCACGCTCAATGAACTAATGTGTCATTCGTGATGTCACATTCAAAGAATCGTTTCAAAGGCAAAGTCGCAGTCCTCACCGGTGCTGCTCGAGGAATTGGCGCGGAAGTGGCCCGGAGTTATGTCGCTGAAGGCGGACGAGTGGCACTCATCGGCTTAGAACCAGATCTCATGGCTCAGCTGTGCGACGATTTAGGCCCCGCGGCCAAGTGGTGGGAAGCTGATGTGCGTGACTCGGCCGCCCTAAAAGCTGCTATTGACGCTGCCGCTGTACATTTCGGTCGAATCGACCATGTTCTCGCTAATGCCGGTATCGCGTCTTATGGCACTGTCCGGCAACTTGAAGATGAAGCATTCGACCGAGTGGTTGATATCAATCTCGGCGGCGTTTTCCGAACCATGAAACACTCCATCCCGCATTTAGAGCGCAGCAAGGGCTATTTGCTTGCAGTATCGTCAATGGCCGCGTTCACGCCGCTAGCCGGTCTGGCCCCATATAACGCCAGCAAAGCAGGATGTGAAGCATTGGCGCTGGCATTCAAACAAGAAGTCGCTCACCTCAAAGTAGGTGTGGGAGTGTGCCACCCCAGCTGGATCGATACCGATATCGTGCGGGGTGCAGAAGACGATTTGCCTACGTTTAAAGAAACTCGCTCCAAGCTTCCCTATCCCGCCAACTCGACGACGAGTGTTGAAGAGTGTGCCGCACAGATCCTCAACGGTTTCAAAAAGCGTAAGTCGCGTGTGTATGTACCGAAGGGCGTCGTGGTTTCAAACTGGGGCAAAGCTCTGGTGGCTTCGCCCGCTGTCTGGTGGTACATCAAACGTATTGCAGGCCAGAGCGTTCCAGGCTTAGAACGTGAAGTGGCAGCACTCGGCCGTTTCCATCACGCACACGTGCCGTTGAGTCACGAGGAAGCGCCAGCGCTTGAGACCGAGTGACCGGAGCCAGTGAGAACGTCACGCCAAGCGAGCTTTGGGAATCTGTACCGAGGCTGCCAGATTCGCCATGTGTTTGAGACGAGCCACCTCTGAGGTGATGAATTCGGGCCCACCTGGCCGTCCTGTGAGTAGGGCAAATCGTTGACCATCGTCGGTTTCACAAGTCACCGCGGCTATTAGCGTGGTGGGAATCTCGTCAAACATGGTTAAAGAGTCGAGTTGCTCGAGATCGATCGTTGAGAGCATGCGTTCGCTGAGTTGTGGTGCGGCGGGAGTGGCATATGAAACATCAAGAGTTTCTCCGAGTTCCAGTAAAAGTGCCCAGTCAGTGCGGAAAGTCATGGGCGTTGCGTCCACGAGGTGTTGCAGTGCGTGCCGCGGATCGGTTGTGAACGATTCGATCGTTTCAAGATCCAAACTGAGACTGGCACCTGCGTGGTAGTGGCTGATCCACGTGACGCGAACACCTTCAACGGCATGGCAGGCAGTGAGGAGTGCGTCAGGTAAGACGTTGGCCGGAAGCTCTAGGAGTACATCGTCGACCGCAACACCGTCAGGCCGGTGTTCGACGATCTGGATGGCTTCGATGTCGGCCCCGACAGCACCTAGCGCGGTCGCGACACCGCCGAGAGAGCCCGGCACGTCTGGCAGTTCGATACGAAGCAAAAAAGGCATATCTTCATTGTGACGAACGAATGTGTCAGGAATGTTTCTGCGTGGCACTGAGTTTTCATTGCTTGCTGTCTGGTTTGACTCATTAGGCTGTCGTTCATGACGAATGGTGTGCGAGGACTCGGTGGCTTACGAATCGTGGGCGCTTCGACATTCATGGCTGAGGCACCGGTGCATTTACTGGGCAGGTTCCTCGTGCGCGGTGGTGAGACGCGAGTCGGTGCCTATTGCGATATCGCTGACGGCTGCGAATCGCAAGGCATGATCATGGGGCGTTATTGCGAGGTTGGGCCTGGTGCGTTGTTGTCCGCCACCGGTCACCCACTGTCATGGTTGAGTGTTAGCCCGTTCCAATACAAAGCGGGTGCTTTCGGGTGGCACGATTCGGCGAGCGATGTGGAAGTGGTCGACCCGGAAGCTGATGGTCGGGTCTCTTTTCGAGGCGCGCCCGTGCAGATCGGCAACGACGCGTGGATCGGTTCGGGAGCGGTGATTTTGCGCGGTGTGAACATTGGTGACGGGGCAGTGGTTGCTGCAAACGCGGTCGTGAACCGTGATGTTGAGCCTTACGAAATCGTTGGCGGTGTTCCAGCCAAAACCATCAAACTCCGAGTGACGCCTGAGCAACGTGATGAACTTCTGGAACTCGAATGGTGGAGGTTCACTCCGAACCAGTTGAGCGGAATCGCATTTGATGATGTGGCGCTTGCGATCGAACAGCTGAAGGAACGCATCCCCGAACTGACTCCTCGTGAGCCCGAATTTGAAGCCGTTGTCAAACCGGCGGCGAAGTCTCCGGCGAAAAAGCGTCGACTGTGGTGAATTTGGGTATAGCGATAGCGAAAGGAACCAGTTCTGGGGGAGACTGGAAAGAAGAAATAGTTTTTTCTACTGAAGGAGTTCACGTGGGACGTCGTAAGAAGAAGGCAGCAGAGGCTGCAGCCGCAGCCGCCGAAGCAGTAGAAGCAACTTTGGTCGAAGACACTGAAGAGAAGAAGGGCTCCTTCTTAAAGAAGGTACTGTTTCTCGGTGTTCTCGCCGGTATTGGCTTCGCGGTGTTTAAGTTCCGTCAATCGACGATGTGAAGTGTTGCTCGCATGATCGACATGCGAGCCAGAAGCAGGGCTGACATGATCACAATGTCAGCCCTGCTCTTTTTGTGAGGAGATCGTGTGTCGAAACCATTACTTCAAGTCATTGTTGCTTCGGTGAGGACCGTCCGGGTGGGCCGCCATGTGGCCGATTGGTTTGTTGAGGAGGCACGCAAACATGGGGCATTCGATGTCGAACTTGTGGATTTGCGCGATGTGAACCTACCGTTCCATGACGAGCCGCACCATCCGCGGACGGGGAACTATGTGCATGAACACACGATCCGCTGGAGTGAAACCATCAGCCGGGCGGACGCGTTTGTGTTCGTGCATCCGGAGTATAACTTCGGGTTTAGTGCGCCGTTGAAGAACGCGATCGACTATCTCAATCGAGAATGGCAGCGTAAACCGGTGACCTTTGTGAGTTATGGCGGGATTTCGGCTGGATTGCGAGCGGCACAAATGTTGAAGCAAGTGGTCACCACCTTGGGGATGGTGCCCGGGATGAATGCGGTGCCGATTCCGTTCGTGGCGACCCATATCGACGATGGCCGTTTCCAGCCGACAGGCGTCATGAATGACAGCGTGGTTGCTGCGCTTGACGAACTGGTCGAACTACACGGTGCTTTAGCGCCCCTGCGGAAGTGACTTACGAACATGTTTGCTGCGGCCTGTCGCGCTGCGCAATAGGTAACTGACCCGCCAGTACACTGGGGCCAAGAATGTGATGGTTCCCGACGGTCGACTTAAGAAGCTCAAGATGGGCGAGGCACTATGACTTCACCATTTCACCGCCCCACAGATCCGCCTTCGGCTGTCGGACCACTGCACCGCCGCCGTGTGGCTTGGAACCTGCACCCGGTGCTCACTGATGTGTTGAACAACCTCGGCGAGACCCGGTTGGGCCAGTCATTCAGAGACCGAGCGGTGGACGTTTCGATGCTGAAAGTGCTTAGCGACCCGGTTGATCACGCCGAAGCCTTGGTGGCATATCGTCACTTGCTCGAGCGAGCGGACGGTGATGGACTGCCGCTGACTGCCGCAGGTTATCTGAAGCCCGCCGATGTGCGAGCACTCGCAGCGGTGATGCCGACGATGCGCGACTGGCCACACAAAATGGCGCGTGAGATCGACCTGCAGCCGGTGCTTTTCTTCCGGGAGTATGTGAAATCTATCGGGTTGTTACGCAAGTACAAGGGGACGTTGCGAGTCACGAGGTTCGGGCGAGTCGCATTGAACGATCCAGCCTTTCTTTGGGAGTACCTTGCTGACACCCTTGCGCCCGACGAGCAGTCCTTCTACGCGGATGCGACCGTTGTTGTCCTCGTGCACATGGCGACCACGGAAGACAGGATTGACGTCGGAGCACTCGCGGAAACGCTGACCGCGCTGGGCTGGAGGTGCCAAGATGGCAGCCCGGTTGGGCAGCAGGAGGTCTACGAAGTCTGGAACGAACTTTGGGATGTACTTGGAAACATCGGCGAAGTTGAGGAAAGTCGTCGTTCGGATCGGACGATCAGCCATGCTGCCCGCGTCATGGTGAATGAAGCGCTCTTCAAGGAAGTGCCACCGCGATGACGAATGAGCCCAAATGCCGGTGCCTAGTCGAAGGCTGCCATTGTGACGGTATTGCCGATCTTGCTGAGCACGGTTTCGACATATGCGGCTGCTGCCACGCTGACTGCCCTGATGTTCATGACAATGCTCGCCGCAGGTCCTAAATCTTTTGCGGTGCCCGAATGTGGACGTATCCACTCACAACAATCGTACGAACGTGAGGATCCAGCAGCTTTGCACGGAGTGGCTGGGGGAGCCCCTTAGTTGTTCTCTGCCATATATGCGGAAGCTTGCTCCACGATTTTGTCGAAGCGAGCACCCATCTCGTCCCGCAGTTCTTGAGCACCGTTGAGGGGTCGCACCATGACCATGAACTTATCGATCTTGCCTTCACTATTGAAGTGGAGGAAGTCGCAGCCAGTGAGCGTTTTTCCGTTGACTTCAGCTTCGAAAATGAGTGCATGATCTGAATCGCTTTCGTGGCCGATCTCGTTGACGTAACGAAAATTCTGAAAAACTTCGATGACGTTCGCCAAGATTGCCTGAGTGATGGCTTTGCCTTGGTAAGGCTTGAATACGACAGGACTGGTGAATTCAACATCATCGGCAAGCAAATCTGAGATTGCTTGTAAGTCGCGGGTCTCCACGGCTTGACGGAATGGGTTCATTACACATTCTCCTTGGGGTCTAGACGCGATCTGTCGGATCACGTAATATGCAACTTATTGCATATAGTCAAGGTGTGCAAGATGCTTAAGAAAATTCGTTAGAAGGATTAAAGGTCATGGCTTTGCCAGCAGTTCTCGCACAACCACTCGCCCTCCCCGTCGTCGCATCACCGATGTTTATTGCATCAGGACCCGACCTTGTTAAGGCTCAGTGTCAAGCTGGAATTGTTGGATCGTTCCCCGCGCTAAACGCTCGCCCAGCAGAATTGCTCAAGGATTGGCTTAGCGAGATAACCGAGTCGAATGCAAGCTTTGCTGCGGCGAATCCAGGCAAGCCCGTGGGCCCACTTGCCGTAAACCAAATCGTGCACCGTTCCAATGATCGCTTAGAACAAGACATGCAGGTCATCGTCGATTTCAAGGTTCCGATTGTCATCACTTCCCTTGGCGCTCGAACAGAGATCAATGATGCCGTTCATTCCTATGGCGGAATCGTGCTGCATGACGTCATTAATGATCGCTTCGCCCGCAAAGCAATCGAAAAGGGTGCTGATGGGATCGTTGCGGTGGCGGCGGGAGCAGGAGGTCACGCGGGCACTCAGTCACCATTCGCGCTCGTGCGGGAAATTCGTGAATGGTTCGACGGACCCTTGCTCATGTCAGGTGCAATTTCACACGGACAATCGGTTTTAGCCGCGTTATCAGCAGGCGCTGATTTCGCGTATATCGGTTCTGCTTTCTTGGCTACGCACGAGGCAAATGCCCAGGCAGAATACAAAGACATGATCGTGCGCAGTGCGGCAGCAGACATCGTGTATTCGAATCTCTTTACCGGCGTGCACGGCAACTACCTGCGCGGCAGCATTGAAGCCGCAGGCATGGATCCAGATAACTTGCCTGAGTCCGATCC
Source organism: Aeromicrobium sp. (assembly GCA_040394025.1). Lineage (GTDB taxonomy): Bacteria > Actinomycetota > Actinomycetes > Propionibacteriales > Nocardioidaceae > Aeromicrobium. The sequence continues at coordinate 62,939 of JBEBSZ010000008.1, read as the reverse complement.
GTCCGTGATGGACTTTGGGTCGGGTGGAGCCAGCGACTCAAAGGCGTGGAAAGACATATGGGGTGCGGGGCAAGGGGTTGGAGCCGTAAAATCCGTGCAGTCGGTAGCCGAACTCGTTGCCCGACTTAGTGAAGAGTTTGCCGAAGCGGATGTTCGGCTCCGCGAGCGCACAGCCCAGTTTCTTCGCTGAGCATCTGAACACAAGCTGATTCAGCGATTAAAACTAATGTTTGCAAACCGCTTGAAACGTAAACGTGAGTTACGTCATACTCAGTCGCAATGCCTAAGCCTTAGGCATTGCGAAGGAGTGGTCCCATGGTCGGTCGCAAGTCAGCATTCTTATCCATAGTTTTCACAGCACTACTCATTGCAGGACTTGCGCCCCCAGCATCAGCAGAATCCGGCTGGTGGGTGCCGCAAAATAACCAGAACCCCGATTCTGAAGTCAACGTCACCGGCCAACCACATAAAGGCACAAACACCCACGGTGACATCACCGGTTTCATCGACGCCCACACACACATGTTCATGGATTTGGGTATGGGCGGGAATGCCGTATGCGGTTCAACCTATAGCGAAAAGGGTATTGCCGATGCACTTAAAGACTGTCGCAACCACGAAACATCGGTCCTCGAAAATCTGACGAACGGGGCAGCTGAACGAGGCATCCTCGACAAGCACGACACAACCGGCTGGCCGACATTCAACGAGTGGCCAACCTATTCCTCGCTCACCCACCAGCAGATGTACTACAAATGGGTCGAACGAGCATGGCGCGGCGGACAACGCATCATGGTCAACGACATGGTGTCCAACCCGGGACTATGCCCCATCATCGGGATCATTGCCGGACCAAATAAGTACAACTGCAACGACATGGACACCGTGCGCCGTCAAATCCAAGCCACCTACGACCTCGAAGCATTCATCGACAAGCAGTACGGCGGTAAAGGCAAGGGCTGGTATCGAATCGTCAAGACTCCAGACGAAGCAGAGAAAGTGATCGCGGACGGCAAGCTCGCAGTTGTGCTCGGTGTAGAAGTTTCTGAACCTTTTGGCTGCAAGCAAGTGCTCGGCGTACCAGGTTGTTCGAAGTCCGACATCGACAAAGGCCTCGACGAACTTAAAGCCAAAGGCGTCACTAGCATGTTCCTTTGCCACAAGTTCGATAACGCACTTTGTGGTGTGCGCTATGACAGCGACGTGACGGGTCTCCTAGTGAATGCGGGCCAATTCATTACGACTGGTACGTGGTGGAACCCGCAAACCTGCAAAGCCGGCGAGATCGCAGACAACGAAGTCATCGGTGGTGTACTCCCCAAGGAGATCACGCTCAAAACAGCACTGCCAGCAGTGGCACCGCTGTATCCGAAAGGACCGCACTGTAATCCGCGTGGACTTACCGACTTAGGCGAGTATGCGCTGCGTGGCATGATCAAGCGGGGGATGATCGTCGAACTTGATCACATGAGTGCAAAAGCTGCGGGCCGAGCACTCGATATCCTCGAATCCGAAGGCTACCCCGGGGCCGTCTCCAGCCACAGTTGGATGAACGACGCCTACATGGACCGGATGTTTGCCCTCGGCGGATTTGCTGCTCAATATGGCAACGGTGCAGAACACTTTGTGAACAACTGGAACCAGACCAAGGACCTACTCAACAAGTACGACATCGGGTATGGCTTCGGAAGCGATATGAATGGTTTCGGTGGCACGGCACCGCCGCCATCCGACAAAGCTAAGATCTCCTACCCGTTTAAATCCACGGATGGTGGCTCTACGCTCGATCGCCAAAAGACGGGCGAGCGTACCTGGGACTACAACCATGAGGGTGTTTCGCATTACGGCATGCTGCCGGACTGGATTGAGTCGATCAAGAAGGTCGGCGGGGCAGAGATCATTGCGGACCTCAACGCTGGACCCGCCTCGTACGTAAAGACCTGGCGTGCCACTACGTCGTATGTGAAGGGTGAAAACCTTGCGCGTACGGCTAAGGCGTCTGCGAGTTCGTACGAGAAGAACTTGCTCGTCAACTACAAGCCAGATCGTGCAAACGACGGCAACGTTAAGACGCGTTGGGCCAGCGGCTGGAGCGACAACCAGTGGTGGCAGGTTGATCTAGGTGCGACCCGCCAGATATCAAAGGTCACGATTGAATGGGAAACCGCGTACGCCAAGGGCTACCAGATCCAGACCTCTCACGACGGAAAGAGTTGGACGACAGTCCACGAAGTGACAAACGGAAACGGGGCGCTCGACACTCTCAACCTGAAGGATGCAACTGGGCGTTTTGTACGGATGCAAGGCGTCAAGCGCGCCACAAAGTACGGCTATTCCATGAAGGAGTTTGCGGTCTTCAGTTGAGTTAACCGAGTGATGGCAACTGTCCCACATAGGTGACAGATTCGATGCCCTTTTTCGCGCATCAATCACAGCCGTGGGCGCGGGAGTCTCGTACCTATCCGTGCGTTGATAGGTACGAGACCCCAGTTGGATTCAACCGACCATTCGATGCTGCTCAAGGCTCATCCCTTGACGCACAGCAACGTCGTCAGTCGAGCCTCGACTGTGACTAGATCTGTCTGTGCTTCGATGACCGAACGGAGGTCCTTGTACGCCGAGGGAATCTCGTCGAGGACCCCTGCATCCTTGCGGCATTCAACGCCCTGGGTCTGGCTCGCCAGATCCTCTACCGTGAAGGTCTTCTTGGCCTTGGTGCGAGACATGCGACGGCCCGCTCCGTGCGAGGCGGAACAGTAACTGGCTTCATTGCCGAGGCCGCGCACGACATACGAGCCGGTACCCATAGAGCCGGGAATCAGGCCATAGTCACCCGAACCCGCACGAATGGCTCCCTTGCGCGTGACGATCAAATCCATCCCGTCGTAGGTTTCAGTTGCCACATAGTTGTGGTGACATGAGATCTCAGACGCGAAGCCGACCGTGCGACCTAACCGAGCGAAATAGCGCCCCACGACATCGCGCACGATTGCCATCATGACGGCCCGGTTGCGTGCCGCGTAGTCCTGTGCCCAGTACAGGTCGCGCAGGTAGGCATCCATTTGTGCGGTTCCCGCGAGAAACACCGCGAGGTCGCGGTCAGGTAGATCGAGGTTGTGGTCGAGGCCCTTGGCTGTGGCAATGTGACGCTCTGCGATCTCCTTACCAATGTTGCGTGAACCTGAGTGCAACATGAGCCAGATGATTCCGCTGTCGTCTGATGTCAGCTCGATGAAGTGGTTACCGCCGCCGAGCGACCCCATCTGCTTCATTGCCTTGCGTTCGCGGTCTTGGACTGCGTCGTGCAGATCGCGGAAACCGGCCCAAAACGGGCCCCAATCGGCATGGCCTAGTCCAAGACGATCAACATCAACAACGTCGTCGTGGGCGTTGAATCCGACCGGTACATCACGTTCGATAGCCGCACGCAGATTACCTAAATCTTCCGGCAAGTCAGCGGTGGTCAGATCGGTGCGAACGGCAGTCATCCCGCAGCCGATATCGACGCCGACTGCCGAGGGCGAGACGGCGTCACGCATCGCGACGACAGAACCGACAGTTGCGCCTTTACCCAGATGGACGTCTGGCATAACACGCACGCCTTCAACCCATGGCAAAGCTGCGATGTTGCGCAGTTGTGCCAGTGCTGCAGGCTCAACCTCGTTGGGGTCAGCCCACATCAGGGTCGAGGCGCGTGCGCCTTCGAGCGCGACCGGAAACTTTGTGGTCATGGTGGTCTCATTTCTTTCTGCGTCTTACGTTTGTTTCTATTTCTGGTGGTGTTTTGGGTGGTCTCTCCGGGACGACTCGAACGTCCAACTTTCCGGTTCGTAGCCGGGCCTTCTGTCCAATTGAAGTACGGAGAGGGAGTCCTCGCAGATCGCCTACAAGGACTTTGTTCTGTAAGGGCGGGAGGATTAGGCGAGGAGCAGTTCCTCCTGCTTTAGCCGCTTGGGCCTGCCTCGCGTCGGAACACGTGCAAGTGGTTTGCCTGCGTCCAGTAGGACTCCGCCCCAGACTCCTGACTCAGTACGGGCGATTGCCAGAGTTAAGCAAGAGTCGATTAGTTGGCAGCCTTCACAGATCTCACGCGCTTGGGTCAGACCTTGATCGTTCTCGGGGAAGAACAGATCCGGGTCTGCGCCGGCGCAGGCCCATTCCTGCGCCGGCAATGACGGCAAAGGGATCTCGTAAGCGACGTTGACTCCGTGACTGGTCAGGATCTTCGTCATGATCTGGGTTTCCATCGTCGCCTCCTTTCGCAAGGCTTGTGGCTGGTCACGTGGTTGGTGGTGGTTGGCTGTTGGGGTAAAGAAAAAGGACCGCCCCTGCGCAATCGCGCTGGAGTGGCCCTTTCAAAAAGTTCGAAAGTTAGACCATTAGCCGGCTCCAGGGCACGTGAGTTTGCGCTGTTGCATGGATTCGAGGGCAGCATTGAGCGCCCGCACACGCTGGGTGTACGGCGCTAGCAAGATATGGCTGTTCCTCGTCATAAAGATAACGATAGACCGCCTTGGTCGGTTCGGCCAAACGATTTACATTAGTCGTCGATTTCCTCTCGCCCCCTCCCCCAATTCCCACGAGACCGTCGGAAGTTGGAGTCAAGAACACCTATTAGGTACGCGTGAACCCAAAAACGTGGGTGAAGCTAGCTTTCACGAGAACGCCGAAGTGGGGGAGAGTGGTTTGGGCTGCGAAACGATCACAGTTCGAGGAAATGACGAAGGCCCACCGCGAAGTGGGCCTTGACTGTGGCGCGCCCGTAGGGATTCGAACCCCAAACCTCTTGATCCGTAGTCAAGTGCTCTATCCGTTGAGCTACGGGCGCCCAGTTCTCATAGCGTTGAGAACCTCGACTACTCTACATCGTCTCGGAGCAAATGCAGAATCTGGGGCCAAGCTCCTGAATATTCACTGAATCCCAAAGACCAGTCTGCTTTGGGCTCCTATTCTTGTGCTTATGCCTTCTAATCGCCGGATCCCATCTAGAGCAGATGGGCTTGCGAACCGAGAAAAGCTCCTCGCAGCTGCCGAGGAGTATTTCGCGAAGAATGGTTTGGATGCACCCCTGCAAGGGATTGCGGAAGCTGCGGGTGTCGGGGTGGGCACTCTGTATCGCAATTTTGCTTCACATGAAGAGTTAATCGAATCTCTATTTGAGCGACTCCGGGGGAGGTTTGTTGAGGTCGAGACCTATGCGGCCGCCCAAGAATCTGGTTGGGCGTCTTTAGAAACTTTCCTGCGAGAAAGCGTTGCATATCTTGTCGAGAATCCAGCCACGAGCGAAATCATGCGTCGGCATGCTGAGAATGATCCAGGGGGTCGAGCGGCTCGTGCCTGGGTTGAGCCGCTGGAGGTTTTCGTGAAGCAGGCTCAAAACGAAGGTGCAGCGCGTCCAGACTTGACCGGTCGAGATCTTTCTGCCGCGCCCCTTGCATTGGGATCACTGCAAAATTTCAGAGTTGAAGACCGGGTCCAGATTGCTGCCCGAATGGTGACGCTCATGCTTGATGGCATGCGTGCGCACCCGCACGAGGCGACTGAGTTGCCTGTGGGGTCATCAGATTTTTGAAATCATTTCAATTCCTTGCGCCGGTGCAGCCCCACTTGCCCATTCGGTGAATCGAGTCGGTATCCTGACTTGGCCTAGGAGATGTCGCATAGTGGCCTAGTGCGCCCGCCTGCTAAGCGGGTTGAGGGTTAAACCTCTCGCGGGTTCAAATCCCGCCATCTCCGCAGCGCTCGGAAACGAGCAGAAAACTCCCGGAACTCCGCGTTTCGGGAGTTTTTGTTTTTATGCCTTTAAAGCGAGGAAGCCCTAAAACGTGGGTTCTGAACCCTATTGGCGTTTCCGGTGAAGAAGGCGAATGATTGCCATGCCGCCATTCATGATGCCGTCTGAGCCCGAAAGGATTGCAACGATCCATCGAATCCAAACATTGATGTCCCAGTCGTGCCCAATCGTGGCCAAAGCGACGGCAATGATGATCTCAAAAAGGCCGAATGCCAGACCGACCCAGGGGTGTTTTCTGAAGAAGGTCCACATCCTCCCATAGAACGGCATGTCCTCAAGATCTTTATAGAACTCGGGATCGTTGAACGTTGAGCCCATCACCTTCATCATGCTCTGCGGTTCCACGACGGTGATGTCACCCGGTGCTTGATCAGGTTCCAGCCAAGCAGCCGCCTCAACCGGAAGTCCGAGCGCACGCAGCACTCGCTCGATCATGTGCTCTGGATCCCGAACGGCGGCATTGAGCTCGGCTTCAAGATCAGCAGGCAGGGCACGGCGGGATGTGCAGAATACTTGGGGCTCCAGAGACAGGAAAGCGTGAAGGGTTTCGTTGTTTTCGGTGCCCACGCTGATGCCACTGTGCTCCCCGGCGATGGCCGTGAACGTGACCTTCTTGCGTCCGACTTTCAGTGCGCCGTTGAACTGGATACCGCCTGATCGGCTGAACGACGCTGCGGGCAACTCACTCTTGAGTGTCAACTCAGTGACGCTCGAGTCGCTTCGCCCGGAGGCATCGCGTATGACGCTGACCTGGTCGACCTGGACTACCTCGACAACAGACCGAGCGGCGTTTGCCGTCATGCCGTGATTCATCGGGTCCAGAGAACTCACCACGTGAACGACCGGCGGACCGAACCGCTCCGGAACGAGTTTCCAGCGGGGGACCAACTCTTCGGGAATCTCGTCGAGTTCGTGGACGTGACCCAGCATGTCGATGAGCATCGACTCGTTGTCGACGAGGGCGATCGTGTTGAAGTGATGCAGAACTGAGCGCACCAAGTCGCGGGCTTCGAGTGGTGCGGTCAACGTGTCGTCGGCGCGTACGATCTGGTAATCGTTTTCCTCCACGGCAAAGTGCAGGATAATCATTGCGTCGTTGCCGAATGCGGATCCCTCAGTGATGTTTGCCGGAACTCGTAGACGTTCTAAATATTCGGCGACCTCTCGCACAGCAATACGCGAACCGTCGGGTCGCAGGCGAACGAGTTGGACTTCCTCGATCATCCAGTCGTCTGTGGGACCCTCGGTGACGGTAGTCAATCTGTCGTGCCAAACCGCTGGTAGCCGTGTGCTTTATTTAGCCGTTCGTACACGTCTTCTACAAGGGCAACATGACGTTTCTCGTCGATGACATTGAGCGGAATGCCTACGGTGTTTCCCGAGGCGTCAGCGAATGTCAAGATTCCGTCCCCGAGGCCGACATCTTGGACGTCTTTCCAGCGTCCGTTATCGCGTCGAGTGCGATATCCCACCGGATCGAGGGTTAATACAACTGGCGGGCGAAGCGTGATGACTAAGGCAATTGTTGCGAGGAAAGCGAGAATGAGAATTGTGACGATTGAGAGGGCCATCGTATTCGCGAGCATGCTTTTGAGCACAAACCATGCCGCTACGACGACGGCGGCGGCGATGAAGCACATCCCCGTGGTGAGCATGCCGTAGGCGCGGCTGAGTCGGTATTGGGTCACGCAGAGGGGGCGGGATTCGAACCCGCGGCTGGCTCTTCACCAGCGATCGCTTTCAAGGCGATTCCATTCGGCCGCTCTGGCACCCCTCCAAAGTCCGCTTGCGCCAAGGCGAAAGTGGACTCTGGTGATTCTCTCATTACCTCAGGTCTAATCTGGCCAATGGGTGCGCTCCTAGTATTGGACAGACTTTGCTCGGTCGATCTGTGTGCCGTCACAGTCGGCGGTGTTCGAGTGCCGGATTCGTGACACGGGCGTCGTTTGTCAAAGCGCTGTCGAGTTCGATACGCAGCACACCTTCGTCGTTCTCAAGTTGCCCCAGATACTCTCCGAGCGGCCCGACGACTTGTGAATGGCCACAATAAGTGGGCCCGTGCTGGCCGACTGCAATAACGGGCCAGACGTTTTCGATCGCCCGAGCGCGCACCAAGGTGTCCCACTGCATTGTCTTGTTTGGTCCAGCAAGCCACGCGGCTGGCAACACGATGCCTTCTGCACCGGCTTGAGAAAGCCGTCGAGTCAGTTCAGGGAAACGCAAGTCGTAGCAGGTGATCAATCCCCATATGCGCCCACCGATGTTGATCGTCGCTGGTTCAAGTGGGCCAGGAGTGAAACGATCAGATTCGCGGTAACCGAACGAGTCAAAGAGATGAATTTTGCGGTAGGTGGAACGCAGTTCACCTGTCGGACCGAGCGCCACGAGCGTGTTAAAAGGTTTGTCACCGTTGGTTTCAAACATCCCAGCGATTACGTAGCAGTTGAGCCGATGGGCCTCCTCAGCGAGGAACTGCACAAACCGTCCGTCGAGTGGTTCAGCAACGGTGGCGACATCAAAATGGGGTGGCCCGAAATCACACATGGCAGCTTCGGGCAGGACTACGAGATCGACTTCCTCGGGAACTAGAGGTTGCATCAGATCACGGATCTTCTCGATATTGGATTCGGGATCAAGACTGGCCGCAAACTGGATCAGGGCTACACGCATACCACCAGTGTCGCTGATTTTCGATAGCGTTGCGGTATGCGTGCAGTGTTAACTCCTGAATCTGGTGGCGCCAACTCGTTGGCGGTTACTGAAGTCGATGTGCCGGTTCCGCAAGCGGGTGAAGTGCTCATCCGAGTCGCGGCAGCCGGTGTGAACCGAGCGGACCTGCTACAAGCTGCCGGTCACTATCCGCCTCCTCAGGGGGTGACGAATGTTCTAGGGCTTGAAGTCTCCGGTGTCATCGAAGCTTGTGGACCAGACGTGGACCGGTGGCAGGTCGGTGACCGAGTCATGGCCTTGTTGAGCGGGGGTGGTTACGCCGACTTCGTGGTAGTTCCGGCAGGTCAGGTGGCTCCGGTTCCTGAAGGTCTCAGCTTTATTGAGGCCGCAGGAATAATGGAAACTCTCGCGACTGTTTGGTCGAATGTGTTTATGCTCGCGGGGCTCGAAGCCGGGCAAACCCTCTTGATTCACGGTGGCGGCAGTGGCATTGGCACGATGGCGACGGCATTGGCGAAACAGCGTGGGGCCAAGGTTGTCACGACTGTGGGATCGGAGCGTAAGGCGCAGGCTTCCCGCGAGCTTGGTGCTGATTTAGTGATCAACTATCGCGAAGAAGATTTCGTTGAGCAGGTGAAGGCTTTTGGTGGCGCGGACGTCATTCTCGACATCATCGGAGCGAAATATTTGGCGCAAAATGTTTCTGCACTTAAGACCGGTGGACATCTGGTCGTGATTGGTCTTCAAGGTGGCGTGAAAGCTGAACTTAACCTCGGTGTCTTGCTATCGAAACGTGCAAGTGTCACGGCGACGTCGTTGCGTTTCCGATCGATTGAGGAAAAGTCTGCGATTGTGAGTGAGTTGGCCGAGCAGGTGCTGCCGCTCTTCGCTTCGGGCGAACTGAGTCCCGTCATTGACACAAGCTTCACTCTCGACGAGGTAACAGCGGCGCACGAACACCTTGCTGCTTCAGCCCATATTGGCAAAGTGATTCTCCAGATTGATTCAACCCTGTCGTAGAGCCGAATTTACCCGTTATTCTCGCGCGTTACCGGAGTAGCGGAGGGTATAGCGTGGTTACTTCTCCGGCGCGATATAGACGAGCAGGTCGTCCACCATCTCGGCTTGTTGTGTTTTCTGTTGGTTTGAGAAATCCCTCGGTCTTCGTGACTTTTCGGTGAAAGTTCCGGGCGTCAAGTTGCGTGCCCCAGACGACTTCGTAGACGTGGCGTAGTTCGCGAATAGTGAATTCGGGAGGACAGAAGGCGGTAGCAAGGGGCGTGTACTCAAGTTTGGATCGAGCACGTTCGACGCCGTCGTGCAAAATACGTTTGTGGTCGAACGCGAGTTCGTTGCTTTTCAGTAATTCGTCGACTGGCCGCCATTGCGCTTCTGCCGCATCTGTGCCTGCTTTTGGTGCGGGTAGGTCGGAAGCCAGTGCAATAAATGCAACGGTGACGGTCCTCATCCGGGGATCACGATCGGGAGTCCCGTAGGTCGAGAGTTGTTCAAGGTGTACGTCGTCTGCGGTGAGTGATGTTTCTTCATGCAACTCGCGTGCGGCAGCTTCGGCTAGGTCCTCATCGGGTTGGAGAAATCCGCCAGGCAGCGCCCACCTATTGATGTACGGTTCTTCACCTCGGCGAACCGTCAACACTTGCAAGGTGTCGTCACGTACGGTCAAGACGATGAGATCGACGGTCACGGCAACGGGCGGGTAACTCTTCGTGTCGCGAGGCATGTCCCCAGCATAGCCTCTTAGCGTCAACTTGACGATTAGGCCATTTATCATTTATCGTCATAGTGACGCTAATGAAAGTCCCAAATATCTAAGGAGCATCCTTATGGCTGACATTGCCCGTTACCCACTGATCCGCCACCTCCGCGGGTCGGCGACGACACACGTTGAGCAAATCCGAAATGGGAGAATCATTCGAGGTGGCGTTGGTGCTTCGTTTTGGTTTCGCCCACTCACTGCAGTTCTGAACGAAGTTCCTGTTGACGACCGAGAATTGCCGCTTTTGTTTCACGCCCGCACCAGTGACTTCCAAGACGTCACCGTTCAGGCAACAATTACTTACCGGGTAACTGATCCGAGCACTGCTGCCGGACGCATTGATTTCTCAATCGACCCCGGTACGGGTTTCTGGAGAAGTACCCCGCTTGACCAGCTGGCCAGTCTGCTTATCGAATCGGCACAACAGTACGCAATCGATCAACTTGCCACGGTGGAACTATCGACAGCGATGGCAGATGGTGTCGGACCCATTCGTGTTGTGATCGCAGAAGGCCTTGAAAACGACTCACGCCTCGCTGAAACCGGAATTACTGTCGTTGGGGTTCGAGTGGTGGCAGTAAGACCCGAGCCTGAGGTGGAAAAAGCATTGCGTACCCCCACCCGTGAACAGGTGCAGCAAGAGGCAGATAGGGCAACATTCGAGCGGCGGGCGGTTGCCGTTGAACAGGAACGTGCGATTGGCGAAAACGAGTTGCAGACCCAAATTGAACTCGCGCGCAGGGAAGAACAACTTGTCGTGCAACGAGGAGCTAACGCTCGACGTGAAGCTCAAGAAGCTGCCGCTGCTGACGCCATTGCGGCGGATGCTGAAGCGCAACGTGCGGTAGCAATTGCCGAAGCTCGCGCAGAAGGCACTCGACTAGCGGGAGTTGCTGAAGCAGATTCCGAGGCAGCACGAGTTGAGGCTTTCCGTAATGCTACAGATGCGGTATTGCTTGCCATGGCAGTCAAAGAGTTGGCTAAGAACTTGCCCGCAATTGAAACTCTTGTGTTGAGTCCCGACCTGTTGACCAAAGCATTGGCACAATTTAATGCTGGGAAATGGTCGACATGAGCCTAGCGCCGCGAGTCGTTATCGTGACGAGACGGACCGAATACGAAGAGATGCTTGACATGCACGGAACTCGTGGTCAAGCTGCGTTCTTTCTCAGCTCCCGTGGCCGCGACATTGTCGAATTAGAGGAGCGACACCGACAGACGCAAGCGGCAATCCAAACGGTCACCTCAACCATTCCAGTCGATTGGCGGCGTGGAACGGTAGAGCGAAAGGATGTGTCGAGGTATCTTTTCTCGCCAGACGACATTGTCATCATTGTTGGTCAAGACGGTTTGGTCGCGAACGTTGCCAAGTATCTTGACGGTCAGCCTGTAATCGGCATTGACCCTGAGCCTGGTCGGAACGCAGGTGTTCTAGTTACCCACACTGCAGAAGATGTGGGGGAGTTATTGCACGCAACTGATCAGATCAGGGAGTGCACGATGGTTGATGCGCAGCTCGACGATGGCCAAACTTTGCGTGCCTTGAATGAAATCTTCATCGGCCATTCAAGTCATCAAACAGCGCGCTACGATCTCTACACGCCAGACCAAGGGGCAGAATCACAAGCCTCGTCTGGGGTTATCGTTCTCACCGGAACGGGAGCTACGGGTTGGGGAAGCTCCATCGCACTTGAACGACAGAGTCGGCTCCAACTCCCTAACGCGAGTGAATCTCGTTTGGTCTGGTTCGTGCGCGAGGCTTGGCCGTCCCCGACGACCGGTGCTGCACTCACGGAGGGCCAGCTTATGGGTAGCGAATTGATTTTGACCGTTAAATCGGATCGGCTCGTAGCCTTTGGTGACGGAATGGAATCTGATGCGATAGTGCTCACGTGGGGTCAGACAGTGCGCGTAAGTCAGTCTAGACGCGCATTGCGTCTTGTCGCATAAATCTAGATGCAGATGGTTGCTGATCGCCTCGTCAACGAAAGCGTGGTCGTGATGGTGCAAGAACTTCGGGAAGCATTAAGGCAACGACTACGTTCTTTGGGGGCCTAGAACTCGTGAGAGTTGGCGAGGCTGTTGCTGGGCAAACTAGTCTGGTATCTATGACGTCATCCGATCAAATCATTGATAGCAGCGGCAGACCAGTCGAGACTCCTCCAGAGAAAACACACACGGAAGTGTTTGAGCTGGTGGAGCAGCCAGCAAAGGTCATGCGTATTGGCGGCATGATTCGTCAATTGCTGGACGAGGTCAAAGCCGCACCCTTAGACGTGGCGAGTCGAGTGCGTTTGCGTGAAGTTTTCGAGGTCGCGATTTCGGAACTCAAAGACGGGCTCGCGCCTGAACTCGTCGAAGAATTGGATCGACTTAATCGGTCGTTCGATGACGACGCGCCGAGCGAAGCCGAGCTACGCGTGGTCCAAGCGCAACTCGTGGGCTGGCTTGAAGGCCTCTTCCACGGAATCCAAGCTTCCTTGCACGCCCAACAACTCCAAGCTCAAGGTCAACTGCGAAATATGCGCTTAGCGCTGCCACTTGGTGACGAAAGTGGCCAATCTGACACTAATAATTCGCAATCTGATGGTGAGAGTTCGGGCATGTACCTTTAGGGTAGGGAGTAGTGGTATCCGAGGAGGATGAGAAGCTCATGAAAGCAACGCTGCCACCATGTGCACTAAATCCCGAGATGTATCAGGACGAAGTGCTTTATTCCCCGCCGTCGCGCCGTGAAGTCACCGCAGAAGAATGGCGAAACTATCAAGCAAAGAAAGCCGCCGCACACCGTCGTTGTGCAGGATGTGAAGTATTCGCTGAATGCTTGCACCGTGCCGTTGTTGAAGTAGATGTCGCTGGCTTCCTCGCCTGCACGAGTGAAGCAGATCGTCGTCGCATGCGCCGTGATCTTGGTATTGAAGTGGAACTGGATTCCAGCCCGTACGGAATGGCACGTGTCGGCGGCGGACCTGTTGATCACGAGACCGTCATTGCCGTTCGCCGCGCATATCCAGACGACACCAATAAGCAGTTGGCTGACCGTTTAGGGTGCTCCGCATCTACCGTCAAACGTCATCTGCGCCAAGAACGTGAGCGGGCGCAACAGGAAGCGCCCGTCCAGATTGAAACCCGCCCCACTCCGACCGTCTCTGAAGTGCTCGACGCATTCGATCGTCTCGACTGCGCTCGTTCGGCCTGAAGTCAAACGCATCAAGAAGCTGAGTTCGCTTAGGTGGACTCAGCTTTTTCGTTATCTTCTACGCCCTTGGCATGCAGCGTTTCTCCTACGCCTCTGGCATAGAGTGCCTCGCCAATGAGTTGAGCGCGTGCGACCACTCGAATCGTGAGTGGGGTGAGATAGGCACGGAGGTCCCGATCAAGACCGCGTGCTCTTGCCGCGTCACGTGTTTCATAAGCACGCTCGGCCACATCGGGGATGAATCGAAGTAACAGCGAAAAACTCAAAGCGACAGCTTCTGGATTTACTCCTATGCGTCGAAACGGACCCAGACCACACACAATCGTGTCGAGCAGATCGTCAACGGCAGTGGTCGCGGTGAGGACAGCGGCCGCGATAATCAACGCGAGGATGCCGATAACTACCGCGATCGCATGCCATAGGCCGTTCTGCCAGGCGTGGTAAGCGGCAAGAAAACCGAGAATGATCAGTAACATGCGCAGGCTACGCCAGAGGGCAAGCCATGACATGCGCGAGAACTGAACGAGACCGAGCACCAAGGCCAATGCGGTGATGCTGAACCATGCTTCGCGGATCAATACGACGGCAAGGCTCAAAACGAAAAGGGCGAGAAGCTTCGGCCCTGGGCGCGTCCGATGCAGGAATGTGGAATCTGGTCGATAGAGCCCGAGCAGGCTTAGCTGGCTCATATGCTTGCTCGATACTGTCGAACTGCTTTGAACGGATCGCCGTCGAAGGTGACGACCCCGTCTGTGATGATCAAGACCCGCTCAGATCGCTCGACCAACTCCAGATCGTGAGTGATGAGCACAAGTTGCTGTTCGAGTGAGAACAGTACATCGCCAACGAGACGCGCATTCCGTAAATCCAGCAGGGTGGTGGGTTCGTCGGCCACGATGATTTCAGGCTCGGCGGCCAAAACCGAGATGAGGGCAACGAGTTGTCGTTGGCCTCCCGATAGTTGGTGGACACTACGTTCAGCAAGATCCACCAAATCGAAACGTTCGAGGGCGGCGATTGCGGCCGCGTGTCGTTCCTTCTTGTTCTGGTAACGATGACGAAGCGACAAGCTGATGTCTTCAATCACGGTAGGCATTACGAGTTGAGCGCCCGGATCGGTGAACAGGAACCCCACTTTGCGACGCACCTGTCGACCTTGACGTTGAGTGTCGAGACCATTGACGCGAACCTGGCCCGAGTCAGGTTCGATCAACCCATTGATCATTCGAGCAAGGGTCGACTTTCCGGACCCATTCAGTCCAATGACCCCGATGCGATGTTCGCTCAGGGTCAGGGTGGTGGACTTCAGTCGTGAGTCACAGGTGGCTTGGTCGAACTCGATCACGAAGTACGCTCTACCAGAATGTTGGGGAAGGCCCGGTGGACTCCTGTTGCGACAAAGGCCATGATGATGTTTTTAATGACGTCACCAGGCCAGAAAGCGATATCGACTTTCCATGCTGCCGAGAAATCCATCCCAGCGTTGATCATTAATCCGGTGATTCCCATGGTGTGAATAAAAAGGAAACTGCTGACGAGGCCGGCTGCGAAAACGAGCGGTACGTTTGTTGCCGCACGTTTACCCAGGAATCGTTCAACGATGAAACCGCACATGGCGGCTGCGGGAAGGAATCCAAGCAAGTAACCACCGCTCGGCCCCAAGACCACGCCGAATCCGGAAGCACCTTGAGCGAATACGGGCAAGCCGATGAGTCCGAGGGCGATATATAGAGCGACGGCGAGAAAGCCGCGTCGTGCGCCGAGAACGGCGCCCGCGAGTAGGACGGCGAGAGTTTGCAGAGTGAGCGGTACGGGCCCCGGGATCGCGATTGCCGGAATGAGCGCAGCCACGACGATGAGCGCAGCAAATGATGCGACGAGCGCAAGGTCTGTGGTGGTGGATGGACGGGTTTTACTCGCGGACATAACGCCTCCTGAACACTGTTCACCTGAACGGCGTTCAGGCTACCACGCTAGGGTGGCACTATGGCACACAGCCTTGACGACGTGATCGACGGAGCGCTACGAGTCCTCGACTCTTTTGGCCTTGAGTTTTGCTCGATGCGACGCATCGCAAGCGAACTCGACGTCCAGCCTTCGGCGCTGTACCACCACGTCGAAAATAAACAAACACTTTTGGCCCTCATGGCGGACCGCATCATCTCCCCGGTCAACATCACCGATGATCCCCGCGCTAGTTGTTTAGCTTTGCGCGAAGCCATGTTGAAGATCCGCGACGGTGCCGAAGTGGTTGCCACCGCATCAGCTTTTGGCCTCGGCGTCACCGAACTTCCGAGTGCTTTAGCCCAGAGCGTGGGCAGTAACGAAGGCGCGCAGGCGCTCCTGATTTACGTGCTCGGACACACGCAAGCGACCCAAACTCAGCAACAGGCCGTGTCCGCCGGGGTCATAACTGAAGACCCGACACTCAAGAGCACTTTTGAGCGCGGGATCGACATCATCCTTGCGGGAAGTGCTGCTCTCAGCTAAACAAGAGCAGGATATTTACCAGCTGGAATGCAGAGGACGGCCTTCTTCGTAGCCCGCTAGTGACTGGATCCCGACCGTGGCGCGGTCAGCGAACTCGGCCACATTGCGTGCGCCGGCGTAAGTGAAACTTGAACGCACGCCAGCAGTGATTTGGTCGAGTTGATCTTCAACACCAGGGCGATCTGGATCGAGATACATGCGTGAACTTGAGATGCCTTCCTCGAAGAGCGCCATCCGAGCCCGCTGGAAACCAGCGTTGTCACGAGTCCTGTTCGTGACGGCTCGTGAGGAGGCCATGCCGAAGGAGTTCTTGAACTGTCGGCCATCGGTATCCGTCATCAAATCACCGGGGCTTTCGAGTGTCCCGGCAAACCACGAACCGATCATCACGGAGCTGGCACCCGCAGCGAGCGCGAGAGCTACGTCCCGCGGATGGCGCACGCCGCCGTCTGCCCAAATGTGTCCACCCGCAGCTTTGGCGGCAAGCGCGCAGTCAAGCACTGCCGAGAATTGTGGACGGCCAACACCCGTCATCATGCGCGTCGTACACATTGCTCCCGGACCGACACCGACTTTGACGATATCTGCACCCAACTCAATAAGTTCACGTGTGCCTTGAGCGGTCACGATGTTCCCCGCCGCGATCGGAATACGGCGGCCAGTCGCAGCCTCATGCTGGTTACGCACCTCAACGACAATCTTGAGGGCTTCGACCATACGGACCTGATGGCCATGAGCGGTATCTACCACGATCACGTCAATACCGAGCGCTAAGAGCGCCTCAGCCTTGCTCTTAACATCGCCGTTGATCCCCACAGCGGCACCAATCACCAATGCGCCATCTTCATCGAGAGCCGGCTGGTAGATCGTGGACCGGACGGCACCTTTCAGCGTTATTGCGCCGACGAGTTTGCCGTTTTCGCCAACAGCCGCAAAATCTGCGTGGGCTGCCTCGAGGCGACTGAAATACTCTTCGCCGGTCAATCCTGGCGGCACAATCAGCGGCTCTGGATCTGCGACCTCGTGTACCTGTGCGAAACGGTCAATTTCGACCGCAGACTTTGCGCTGAAGATGCCACGAATAGTCTGATCATCGTCAATGACAACGGCGAAACCATGGGCGCGCTTCGGCAGCAGGCTGAGGGCTTCGCCGACGGTCGTATGAGGGCTTACTGTCACAGGAGTGTCATACACAGGATGTGCGGCTTTGACCCGTGCCACGGTAGATGCCACGACGTCAGCAGGAATATCTTGCGGAATGATGACAATGCCGCCGCGACGTGCCACGGTTTCGGCCATTCGTCGGCCTGCGATGGCGGTCATATTCGAAACCACAATCGGGATTGTGGTGCGGGTGCCATCGCTCGTGGACAGGTCGACATCGAAGCGTGAACTCACCTCGGAAGATTGCGGCACCAAAAAGACATCGCTATAGGTCAGGTCATGGCTCGGGACATTGCCCTCATAAAACTTCACATGCTGCATTCTAGGCTGTCAGCGCAAAGCTCTGTGCTCTTGTGGCACGCCAAGGTAGAGGGTTACTCAAGCGATAAAAGGATTGCGTCGGGCGGATCCGGCTCACTTGCTAAGGCCGATTTGATGACGCGGGCTCGCATGCAGGTGGTTTCGTGACGCAGCCGGAGCGATCCCGATGCTTGCGAGTACTCACGCCACAGGTGGTGCACGCTCGACAGTCGTTCGATGGGCACATCGTTTGCCCGGGTCTGTTCAGCGAACTGCATTAGGGTCGGTAGATCGAGATTCTGCCATTCGTTGAACTCTCGCACCTCTGCGTCTGCGAAAAGGCCAGATGCATCGAAAACGTCGTGCAACAAGGCCGCTGATCCGGCATCGCCCGTGATTGCGCGTAGTTTCTTGACCCACGGAAGTGAATCGTCATAGCGGCGGCTCATCGCCGAAAGGAAACCGTGAGGCACCAACACTCGCGCATATTGCGCGAGAACACTCGGTGAAGCGTTCAACTGCGGGGCAATCACCGCATCGAAACTATTGGACGTGAAGGGGAGGGCCTCAGGATTTGCCTTCACGTAGGACACTTCATCATTTCGCACTTGAGTCACGTCGATGCCGACGATGGTGACGTCATGGCCCTGCTCGCTGAGACTGTAAGCAAGAGTGCCGTCGCCAATGTGCAAGATCGTTGACAAGCGATCTCCGACCAACCACTTGGGGGCCGCATCAAGGGCGTTTGTGCTCACAATTCGAGGTTACTCGTCTGATGGCACCGGTGGTCGGTAGTCTGCAGGCGTGTCTGATCCGTTCATTTCCGCAGCACTCTTAGAGGGTGTTCCCTCGAGTTATCAATCCACTCGCGACAGTATTGACGCTGTTTTGCGTGATCGTGGCCTTCGGCAGAGCACTCCCGAACACACAGCACGGTCACTGCTTTTGGGTGCTTGGGCGTCCGCGACCCTTGAGGGCAGTTCCTACGAGGTCGACGAGTTGGCCGAAGGTGGGGGCGATGCCACGGCGAAAGCTGCAGTCCGGCTGTCAACGCAGCTCTTGGGGCTCTTGCCCATGTGGCGAACGTCGCCGGTGCAGGCTCTAGCCAAAATTCATTCGATTGCGGCCGCAGGTTCAGTTGCAAATGATGATTTGGGCCGCCCGGTGAACCCGGCAGGAGTGACGCGCCTTCAAGGGCTTGGCGACATGCTCAAACAAAAGACTGAAGCCCCTGCTTTGGTCGTCGCGGCTCTTGCCCACGCCGAGATTATCGCTGCCGGTGCATTCATTTCACACAATTCTGTGGTGGCTCGGGCAGCTGAACGGTTAATGTTCGTCGAACGCGGTATCGATCCAGCGTCAGTCACGGTCCCCGAGGTGGGCCATGTGATGGATTCGGCCGGATATTTCGCGGCACTAAATGCGTATGAAAGTAAGGCGACTGGGGTACACCAGTGGCTGTTGTGGTGTGCAGATTCTTACGCCCGCGCGGCCGAAGCTTCGCCATTGCACAGAGGGTTGGAATAACTTAGCGGCGCAAAAAACGGCGGCGCCACTGGGACGCCGCCGCTGCCCGCTGTTTCGGTTAACAAGCGTGCCTTCGTCAAAATCATCGCCGCGGGGCCACGGTGTCGAACTTCCCTCGTAGTTGTCCCGCGTGCGATTGCCCTGTGGGACGGGAGATCGCCGCGTGAGTTCCGAAATGCGAGCCGCTTTTGAATTCTGTCTCCAGCATGCCCCATAAGTGGGTCATTGGCAACCGGTCGACGAGACTCACGAAAAATGCCCGCGAAACACGCTCGGTACCTCAGTTAAGAATGCCCGCTAAATCCAATGGGGTGTTCGCTGATCGTGAAGTTCGGTTAGACCTCGCGGCTCAGTTTGCTGCGTAATTTATAACGCACCACACCAGCGATAGCAGCGGTTCCCAACAGCGCTCCGCCGACCGCCACTTGACTGAGTGTGGGTCGGTAATTGGTTTGACTGCTTAAGGCCACTGGACGTTTGAACTCAAGAATCGGCCAGCCTTCTTCGTCAGCTCGCTTACGGAGCGCCTTATCTGGATTCACCGCACGAGGATGACCAACGGCTTCCAACATGGGCACATCGGTGATCGAGTCTGAATAGGCAAAACTTGCGGCCAGATCCCAGCCTTCACGCTCGGCAAGTTCACGCATAGCTTTGGCCTTGTTTGGCCCGTAAGCGTAAAAAGTGATCTCACCAGAGAACTTATTGTCAATAACGGACATTTGAGTTGCGATGACATGATCGACACCAAGCCGTACGCCAATGGGTTCGACCATTGGCTGACCAGAAGCAGAAACAATGACGATGGGCGTGCCCTCGGCGCGATGTTTCTCAATGAGTTCCACGGCTTCTGCGTGAATCATCGGATCAATGATTTCGTGCAGTGTTTCGTCGATTGTCTGGCGGACGATTCCTACGTCCCAGCCCGTTACCATCCGAGATATTTCGTCCCGAATTGCTGCCAAGCGATCTTGGTCGGCACCGTTGAGGGCAAACATAAACTGGGCGATCCCACTTCGTAGGACCGTCCGTCGATTGAGCAAACCCTTAGCGTAGAAGGGCCTACTAAAAGCTAGCGCGCTCGATTTCGCAATGATCGTCTTATCAAGATCGAAAAAAGCGGCCGGGCGTGCATTATTCACCCGCATGTTTACCACTCTAACGGGGTGGACCCACAATCCTTGTCAGTTTAGTGATTCTGCGGTGAGATAGAAAAATGAGGATTGCGCGGGTTTATGACGAAACCCAAACTGGGGAGCAGCGCGTATTGGTTGATCGGCTATGGCCACGAGGAATATCAAAAGCGGATGATCGTGTTGGCACGTGGTTACCCCATGTGGCGCCGAGCCAAGAGCTTCGGTCCTGGTATCAGCACGACGAGGCCCGGCACGACGAGTTTGCTCAGCGCTATGCGGCTGAACTGGATGCCAAATCAGATGACGAAGAGATGGTGAGATTACGAGCTCTGGCTCAGAACCCTGAGTGCGTTGTCGTGACAGCGACTCGTGATTTGGCCTTGAGTCACGTCCCTATTCTGGTTGAATACTTAGGTGCGGATCCGGTGCCTGAGGTGCTGGTTGACGATCCAATCAATACGCTCGAACGTTGGGAACTTTTCGGAGGCGCCTGGCAGGTTCGGAAACGCGATTCTGCTCACGCTGAGATTGACCTCTTGCGTTGCGATGGTGGAGAACGCGTTGATTCGCTCGCAAGCGATGATCCGACATTTCTCGCTTGGCTGGATAAACACGAGGCATAAGAGTTATTCACAGCCCAGTTTTGGCCGACGGTTATCCACAGATCTAATCGTGGTGCTGGAACCCGCAGTGGTTCTCCGCGATCGTGTCAAAGATGACTACCACCGCCCCACCCACATCTTTACCCCTCGTCGTTTCCGCCGATCCGCAATTTATCGCTCGCGCCCAGAACTGGTGTGCAGCGGTGGGGGCAGGATTCGTCGCACATGCTCAAAGTGATGGCTTGCGCAGGGCGTGGCGTGAAGCCCGGTTTGTGCTCATCGACGAAGAATATGTCGATCTCGTTCTCGGCGAGCATCTCGGTAGGCGAGAATTCGTTTTTCTTATTGGCCCATCAACACGAACGAGTCTAGAAGCTGCGGTTGAGCTCGGTGTCGAAAAGATCCTGCCGGCAGATGACGGAACTGTTGTCACACTCCTGACGGAAGTGCTCGACGGCCAAGGCGAGGCCTGCGTCATTAGCGTCATGGGAGCGTGCGGTGGTGTTGGTGCTTCCACGCTCGCCACTGCCATTGCTTGTGCTGCTGCAGATGCAGGCAGTACCGCGGCACTTATCGATGGAGACGTAGCTGCAGGCGGCATAGAACTGATTCTGGGTGCCGAACGAGAATCCGGGTTGAGATGGTCTGAACTGCAAACGAGCTCTGGTTCGGTCGGGCTAACAGAACTCCGTTCGGTTTTGCCTTCCAAGCATGGGGTCGATGTGGTGTCGTTTGCCCGTGACGACGAACCAGTTCACACCGCAGGTGGAGTTTTGTCCACCATGGTTCGAGGCTATGACGTCGTTGTGGCCGATGTGCCTCGACACTTGGATGCGCTCGGACGGCAGCTTCTGAGTCAGTCAGTCGCGACCGTCCTCGTCGTGCCCTTGCGACTCGCCGGTGTCGTTGCCGCTGAACGACTTATTCCGAAGATCCTTCATCTCAGCGGGCACGTACTGGTGGTTTCACATGAGGTTCGTGGCGGTTGCCATCGTCATGACCTTGCCAAGAGATTGGGGCTACCAGTTGTTGCGCATCTGCCTCGACGACAGCGCACGTTCATTGATGTGGAACATGGAATCGGCCCACGTCGAGGGGCGCCCCGTCACGTCGCTCAAGTGCTGCTTGAAACGGTGGGCGTGGCATGAAGCGATCTCCTAACCAGAGTCCTTCCACGGAATTATTGACTCAGGTTCGAGACCGGATTCAGCGTGACGGTCTTGGACAAGAGCCAGCCGCAATGGCTCTTGCTGTTCGTCGTCAGCACCGTCTCGTCGGTGCCGACACTGTGCTTTCGGTCGTGGAACGCCTACAACTTGACTCCCAAGGGGCGGGGGTCTTACAGCCGTTTCTGAACCAAGCGGACGTAACCGACGTTTTAGTCAACGGAGCCGAGTCTTTGTGGATTGACTCGGGTACCGGGTTAGAACGTCAGCCCACCGTGTTTAGTGACGAAGCTGAAGTGCGGCGACTTGCCCAACGGTTGGCCTCGTTGGCGGGCCGAAGACTTGACGATGCGACTTGTTGGGTCGATGGTCGCTTGCCTGACGGCACGCGTTTGCACGCGGTGTTGTCGCCGCTAGCTAAACCCGGGACTCTCATTTCCTTGCGACGCCCAAGCCGCCTAACACTGCGTTTAGCTGACTTTGAGCAAAAGGGTGATCTCAGTAAAGCAATGGCTACCGAACTCCGGTCGATCATCAAACAGCGGAGATCCTTCCTCGTCACTGGTGCTACCGGCTCAGGAAAAACAACAATGCTTTCTGCCCTGCTTGCAGAGGTTCCTTCCTCAGAACGAATAGTTATCGTGGAGGATTCCGCTGAACTTTACCCTGCGCATTCTCATGTCGTGAGCCTCGAAGGTCGCCCGGCCAACGTCGAAGGTGTCGGCCTAGTGACGATGCGCGACTTGATTAGGCAATCGCTACGAATGCGCCCTGACCGGCTGATCGTGGGAGAAGTTCGTGGGCCTGAGGTGGCAGACATGTTGGCGGCGATGAATACGGGCCACGAGGGTGGAGCTGCGACTGTCCACGCAAATAGTCCACATGCAGTGCCTGCCCGATTGGCTGCTTTGGGAGCGAGTGCTGGCCTGGATCGAGAAGCGACTTGGTTGCAAGCCGCGTCCGCGATTGACGTCATTGTTCATGTCGGTCGCGATCAGCAAGGTCGACGAGGAGTCCTAGAACTCGCTGAGATGTCGCAGGACTCTCACGGCGAGTTACGAGTACACACCTACATGCGAGCGAACGAAGACTGAAGTGAGATGACGGCTGTATCTCTTTATCCATTCGTCGCAGCGTTTGCGACGATCTCGTGCGTATGGCTCGCAGGCGGGCCGTGGATTTTGGTTTCGGGCAGGTTAGGGATGACGTGGACATTCAAGGTGTCGCGGCTCGTACAGGTAACAGGAGTGGTCGGCCTTTGGCTGGTGTCGGCTGTGCTGTTTGGCGCTTCTTATGCCACGTTGGTGCTAGCGGCAGTAGTTGTTGCCGTGGGCATGTGGCTGCATTGGCGGTCGTTCCACGCTCGAAAATGTCGTCTCACTAATCAGAAGCATTGTGTTGAAATTATCGATACGCTCGCAGCAGATTTGCGTGCTGGAGCATTGCCGCACGTCGCTGTTGAGCGTCTTGCTCGCGAATTTGATGTCGTGATCCCAGTACAGAATGCGATCGTGAACGGTCAAGACGCCAAAGAGGCCTGGCTCAAAGCGGCCGAGGTGCCGGGTTACGAGGCGTGTGCTTGGGTCGCTTCTGCTTGGGCTGTCGCGTTTGAATCGGGCGCGCCTTTGGCGGATGTGTTGGAATGCCTTGCCGAAGATATTCGCAGTGAACTGGATTTACACAAAGATGTAGCCGCAGCGGTTGCCCCCGCACGTTCCACCGCTCTAATGATGGCGCTTCTACCCATATTGGCGTTAGGCATGGGGGCAGGTATGGGAGCGGAACCGCGGGCCACGATTACTCAGTCTCTAGTGGGTGCCGGGTCTGTGACTTCGGGAGTTGTGCTGGCAATGATCGGCATCCTATGGGTTGATCGGATCGCTGAACGGGCCGAGAAGGAATGACTGTCGTTCTATGGACGATGGCACTGTGTTGGTCGCTACAGAGTCCATCTGCTTTGACGCGTCTCGACCGTGCGCATTCACGCCGTCCAGCCAAAGGACGTCCCAGTCCGAAGACTCTTATTACCCTCCTGTGGCCGCTAGCTGCGGCGGTGTTCTTTGGTTTCATTGGCTTACTGGTGGCATTAGTGACGATTCCGCTAGTGCGATCTGGGGTTTCCAAGCTAGAGAGCGCGGCTCAGCGGAAAAAGGCTAAACGATTGGCTGCGGATCTACCGGTGGCGCTGAACCTACTTGCGGCAGTCGTGGCGTCTGGCCAATCAACAGAGTCGGCCCTTGCGATAGTTGCTCGCCACACGCATGGACCATTGGGCACTGAGCTGGTTGATGTCGCCAGACAACTCGCGCAAAGCTCAGACCCCAGCAAGGTATGGCTGGGTCTAGGTGATTCGTTTTTTGGGAAAGCAGCGCGTGGGTTTGCTCGCTCTGCCGAGTCAGGAAGTGGAGTAGTGGCGGTCGTGCGTCAGTCGGCGGCCGATGTTCGACGTGAACGTGAGGAGCACAAGCGTGTGGCTGCTAGTCAGGTCGCCGTGAGGACTGCTGCCCCTTTAGGGCTGTGCTTTTTGCCAGCATTCTTGCTCGTCGGGATTGTGCCCATGGTGCTCGGGATCTCCGAGGGGCTTTTCGGATTCTGAGGTTGTTCATCCTCAGGATCGATCGCCGTCGGAGTTATCCACAGCAACAGTCGGCACCCGCAAAAGTCCTGCACAGCAATCCATGTTCTGGATAACTACTACGAAAGGACATGGACATGATCCAGAAGCTCGTCAATAAGAAGAATCGTAAGGAACAGGGCATGGCAACGGCCGAATATGCCGTGGGAACTGTAGGCGCGTGTGGTGTCGGTGGAATTCTCTACAAGGTTGGCACCTCCGAATGGTTCCAGAACCTCGTGCAAAGTGTGTTCGAACGAATCGTTGCAACGTTGCCGTTCTAGTAACTCGGATGCCCCGGTCAGTAATGGCCGGGGCGTCGGCCATTGAAAGGAAAACTCATGTATCAAGCCCGGGGATTTTCACCCAAACGTCGGCGGAACGAATCTGGCATGGTGACAGCCGAAACAGCGATGGTGATTCCGACGCTTTTCGTGGTGGCTTGCCTTTTGTTAGGGGTGATTTGGCTAGGCGCTGCTCAAGCAAAACTGAATGAATCTGGGAGATTTCTGGCCCGGAGTATCAGTCAAGGTGACAGCAAAGCCGAAGCAAAACGTCGACTCGGTGACAATGCAGATCACCTACAGGTCACCGTGAAAGAGTCCGGTGACGTCGTCACTGTTCGCGTGTCCACGCGGGTTGCCGTCCCGACCTTCCCGAGGCTTGGTGTTACGTTGAGTGGCTCATCGGTGGCGGCCAAGGAGTGAAGAGACGTTCAGAGGCGGGAGTTGCTTCGGTGCATGTCGTTTTTCTGGCTCTGGTGCTCATGGTAGTTAGTGCATTGGCGTTGGTTGCAGTGCTCATGTTTTCGCTTAACCAGCAGGCCAGCAATGCGGCCGATTTTGCTGCTTTGGCCGCATCGAAGGCCAGTGTTGAGGGTGAATCCGGTTGTGTAGCAGCCGAGAGGTTGGCGATGGAAAATAAGGTTCATTTGCTGAGTTGCCGTATGGATCATGACGTGGCCACGATCAAGGTCAAGGCCACCGTGCACACGCTCTTCGGCGATTGGGGCGTTAAAGCTCGTGCCCGCGCTGCGCCTGATTTCTATTTCGAATGACGAGGGGCGTCATCGAGCAAGGTCTCGAGCAAAATCACTGCGCCAGCTTTATCGAGTGGCTCATTTCGATTTCCGCACTTAGGCGAGACGATGCAGCGGGGGCATCCGTCGACACAATCACAATCACGAATCGTTTCTAACGTTGCTTGCAGCCACGATTGCATGACGGCAAAACCCCGTTCAGCAAAGCCGGCTCCTCCGGGATAACCGTCATGAACAAAGACGGTCAACTGGCCAGTATCGACGTGGTGGACAGTTGAAACACCGCCAATATCCCAGCGGTCACATTCAGCGAACAACGGCAGCAAACCAATTGCTGCATGCTCTGCCGCGTGCGCCGCTCCCGCGAGACGATCTTCGCTCAATACTTGAGAAACACGTAATGCGGGCAGTGTCCACCAGACGGCAACCGAATCATAAGAGCGTTGAGGTAGTTCTAAGGTCTGTTCACCTAACGAGCGACCTGACTCTCGGTCGTGAATGTCGAACCCTGTTACCTGGCTCATGACCTTGACAGGACCCCAAGACACTGTGGCGTCAGCCCATAACTGTTGGTCATGCTCGTTCAGAATTGAGATCGACGTATCGCTATGGGCTTGTGTTGAATGAGACACGTCGGCTCGACGTGCGAGTGCGAGACGATCCTGAATCTGGTACTCCGTGATGACAAAATCTTCACCACGGTGAACGTAAACGGCGTCCGTGTGCACATCGCGATCAGCTGAGCCAGCATCTACCGTTCCCACCACACGGCCCGTGTCAACATCCACGATCTGCACCTCTTGGCCGCCTGAAGAACGTAAGTCAGCCAAATTGCTGGCCCGCTCCGGGTGAGTCCAAAACCAGCCATTTCGTCGGGCGCGGAGCAGGCCCGCTGCAGTGAGAGCAGCTACACCTTCACGAGAGCGCGGCCCAAAAACCGCGAAGTCACGTTCAGTGATGGGTATTTCTTGAGCGGCTGCAGCTAAATGTGGACCCAAGACGTAAGGATTGTTTGGATCAAAAACGACGGCTTCACTCCCAGCCGCTAAGACAGACTCAGGATGCTCCATAATGTGTGCGTCGAGTGGCTCATCGCGTGCAATAAGAATGCCTAAGCCGCGGCTCCCCGACCTCCCTGCTCGACCGAAGCGTTGCCACATTGCGGCTCGTGTGCCAGGAAAGCCAACAGTGATTACGGCATCAAGACCCGCGATATCGATCCCCAACTCCAGAGCCGATGTCGAGACGATTCCGCGGATATTTCCGGAGCGCAGCCCTTCTTCGAGTTCGCGACGTTCTTCTGGCAAATATCCGCCCCGGTAGGAGGCCACCAGATGTTCAGATTGAGGGTAATGTTCGCCTAAATGCTCGCGTGCCAGCCGGGCAATTCGTTCTGCGCCAGCGCGTGAGTTCACAAATACCAACGTTTGTTGTTTTGCGGCCACGAGCTCGGCTAAGAGTTCTGCAGCTTCGCGAAGAGGGCTGCGCCGAACCTTATTGATCTCGCCTGCTGGCCCAGGCAACACCGGTGGTTGCCAAAAGGCGATCGTAAACTCTCCTCGCTCTGAACCGTCGTCTGTCACAGGGGAAACCTTGACTCCCAACAGCTGTGAGCAAGAAATCTCGGGATTAGCCATCGTGGCCGACGACAAAACGAACAACGGTTGTGCTCCGTACTCAGCACAAATACGGCGCACTCGGCGCATCACCTGTGCCACATGGCTGCCAAACACGCCCCGGTAATGGTGTGCCTCGTCGACGATGACGAGCGTTAGACCGGACCAAAACCGGCTCCAGTTCCGATGACGAGGGAGCAAAGAATGGTGCAACACGTCTGGGTTAGCCAAGATCAGGTTGGCGTGATCGCGGGCCCACGTGCGTTCTTCTGCCGTGTTATCTCCGTCGACCGTCGCGGCCCGCAACCAAGGCAGATTTTTCGGTAGGCGGCTCCACTGATCGGCAGCCAGAGCTTTTGTCGGAGACAAGTACAAGACCGTCGGTCTGCGGTGACCGTCTAACGCCGAACCTGTGCGGCCCGCGGCCAAGGCCTCTAATGCATGAACTTGATAGATCAACGACTTGCCGGACGAGGTTCCCGTCGAAACCACCACATTGTGTCCCGTGCGCAACAGATTCAACGCCTCGGCCTGATGCCCCCATAAGCTGAAAATTCCCTGTTGTTCGAAGATTTCGCGAACCGGGGCAGATACCCATTTGGGCCACGGCTCCACCACGCCAGGCTGGTACTCACGTTCTTCAAGGTGGACGATCCGGTCGTGAAACTCAGCAAGAGCAGCGATCGGATTCATAGAGTCAAGTTTGGCTCATTGGAGCAAAGCCCAGCCGTCTTGGCGATAAGAAATGTGTGTCGACAGGCCCCAAGATTGGGTATCTGTGGCGTCAAGTGGGGTTTTGCTGGTTGAATGCAGGCATGGATCTGTCGCTGTTGGAAAGAGATCTTCAAGGGTTTCACATCATTGAGGTCTCCGGAGAAATCGATGTTTACACCGCACCTAAACTGCGGGAAGTCATCGTAGCTGCCGTCGACCGTGGCAATACGCGACTCATTATTGATATTGAGAAAGTCGCATTCCTCGATTCGACTGGCCTTGGAGTGCTCGTTGGTGCACTGAAGCGGGTTCGAGCCGACAACGGTTCACTCGACATCATTTGCACGAGTGATCGTCTACTTCGAATTTTCGATATCACTGGCCTCGACCGAGTATTTGAGTTGCATCGCTCGGTTGACGAAGTAATGTCGTGATTTTGTCGCGAGACCACATCACGCAACTGCGAGATGTCCTCGATGGGTTCACCGCGGACACGGTCCTTGAGACGTTAGGGCTTCCCGCTTGGCGTGCGCTGGCTCGTAACGAAGTCACGCCCGGATTGCGGGCCACCGAAGGCGACACAAAGATTGCCGTGCTCACTCGCTTATTTACTTTGCAAGGCAACGTTTCTAAGAGTCTGGCTCGTCAGGTTTTCGGACGGGTATTGGAGCCGCTACTGGCCGCGCGGATACTTGCCGAAAACAATGGGCAACTGAAAGCACTCGTTGATATCCGGCCGTATGGCGACGACACTCACGATTGGTGGGTTGTCAGCGACCTCACTCCCGGGCTCAACGGCGTCCCGTCGGTTGTGAAACCCAATTATGTGCTCGGAATTAGCGAAGCCTCGTCCTCCCTAGCTCGACTCACCTCGCGCACACCGGTTGGTCGAGCTCTCGATCTTGGCACCGGGTGTGGGGTACAGGCACTTCATCTGGCGACGCATGCGGACCACATTGTGGCCACGGATGTTAACGAGCGGGCACTTGCTTTGGCCAGCCTCACCGCTGCCCTCAATGAAGCCGACATTGAATTTGTGAACGGTAGTCTTTATGAACCCGTAAACGGAACGTTTGATCTGATTGTGACCAATCCGCCATTCGTCGTTTCTCCAGTCGAAGGGGAGCGGCTCGTCTATCGAGAAACCGGATTCCACGCAGATGACATCGTCAAACATGTGGTGACCGGAGCGGCCGCGCATCTTTCCGATGGTGGCTTGTGCCAAATCTTAGGCGCCTGGATAGAACCGGCAGACCAAGCTTGGGATGAACGACTTGCGGAGTGGATCAAACCCACCGGTCTAGATGCTTGGGTGATTCGGCGTGAATCAGTCGACTTGCCCGAATACGCCGAAATGTGGCTGGCTGATGCGGGTGTACCAAGAGGAGAAGAGTTCAATCGGCGTTATGACCATTGGCTGACGTGGTTTGAGAGCCAAGGCATCGAATCGATGGGCTTCGGCTGGCTCAATCTGCGCAAGTCGGGCCGGACCGAGCCCGAGGTGAGAATTGAGGACTACCCTGGCCCTGTCCGTGAACCGGTTGGTACCGAGTTTGCGGCTTGGTCGCAGAGACTCAACGAACGCGCTTACGACAATATTCTGGATCAGCACTGGCTTGTCGCTTCTGACGTCATTCAAGAAACAATCTCGAGACCCGGAGCGGAGCATCCCACCAGCATTTCCTTGCGACGTACGAGTGGATTGGCTCGCTTGGTACACCTCGATACTGTGACTGCAGGATTCGTTTCCGCTTGTGACGGTGACCTCTCTGCACGACAGATTCTGGGGAGCATCGCCACGATCTTGGAGCTTGACCCGGACGAAACTAACCGGCAGCATGAACCGACCGTAAGAGATCTCGTGAACGACGGATTTCTGGTTTTGGGGTGACCGGGTCACATAATCCTTGTGAGTTCGCGCTACCGTTAGCGCTTGTATCAGGTTCCTGCTGAACCGAAACAGGAGTGTGCAGTGAGAAGTCTCGTCATCGTTGAGTCTCCAAATAAGGTGCGGAGCATCCAAGCCTATTTGGGTGACGGTTATGTGGTCGACTCATCCGTCGGCCATATTCGCGACCTTCCGCAACGCGCAGAACAGATCCCTGCGAAATATAAATCTGAGGCGTGGTCACGGCTCGGAGTCAATATTGACAATGATTTTGAGCCAATCTATGTCGTGCCAGCCGACAAGAAGTCGCAGATCACCAAACTCAAGAACCTCTTGAAGGAAGCCGACGAACTCATTCTCGCGACCGATGAGGATCGCGAAGGCGAAGCTATCGCTTGGCACCTGTATGACGAGCTGAAACCCAAGGTTCCAGTTAAGCGCATCGCTTTTAATGAGATCACCGCAGAGGCGATCCAACGGGCAATCCAGAATCCACGTGACATCGACATTGACTTAGTAGATGCCCAAGAAACACGCCGCATTCTCGACCGCCTTTACGGCTATGAGGTCAGCCCGGTTCTGTGGAAAAAGGTGATGCCGAAACTTTCGGCTGGTCGGGTACAGTCCGTTGCCACTCGCCTTGTGGTGGAACGCGAACGTGAGCGGATGGCATTTGTTTCCGTTGGTTACTGGGATCTTGAAGCGCAGTTCGATGCTGGTGAACGCGCCGATGCTGATGAACCACGTATTTTTGGTGCCAAACTTTTCTCGGTCAACGGCCAGCGCATTGCCAACGGCTCGAACTTTGACAATGAAGGTAAACACCAGGGTAAGTCGATTCACATTGATGAGGCTCGAGCCGAAGCCCTCGTCGCTGGATTGACTGATCGTCAGTTTGCGGTCAGCTCGATTGAGTCCAAGCCCTTTACCCGCCGTCCCTATGCGCCCTTCCGGACGACCACATTGCAGCAGGATGCGTCACGGAAGTTTGGTTTTGGAGCACAGCGCACGATGTCGGTGGCTCAGCGTCTCTACGAAGGCGGCTTCATTACCTACATGCGTACCGACTCGATTACGCTCTCTCAAACAGCACTTTCGGCAGCACGTGCCCAAGTTAAAGAGCTTTTCGGTGACCAGTACCTCCCCGAAAAGCCGCGCGTTTACACCTCGAAAGTCAAGAATGCTCAGGAAGCCCACGAAGCTATTCGCCCAGCGGGTGAGACCTTTCGTACGCCAGCTCAAACGGGTTTGAGTGGTGATGAGTACCGGCTATACGAACTCATTTGGAAGCGCACGATTGCTTCACAAATGGCCGATGCTAAGGGTAACCAAGTGTCGGTTCGTATTGCGGCCACGACGAGCCAAGACGAAGAAGTTGAGTTTTCTGCTTCGGGCCGCACCATTACCTTCCACGGATTTTTGAAGGCGTATGTGGAGTCAACCGAAGGTGATGACGTCGGTGACGACCAGCAGACCAAGTTGCCGAATTTGGCTGAAGGCGAGTTGCTAGCGCCGTCGGAGCTCAATGCTGTTGGACACCAAACTAAACCGCCGGCTCGCTATACCGAAGCGTCGCTGATCAAAGAACTTGAAGAGCGTGAGATTGGTCGCCCATCGACATACGCCTCCATCATCAACACAATCCAGCAGCGCGGGTATGTCTATAAGCGCGGCACAGCTTTGGTGCCGGCGTGGATCGCTTTCAGTGTTATCCGCCTCCTAGAACAACATTTCGGACGCCTCGTGCAATACGAGTTCACCGCCGAACTGGAAAGCGTCTTGGACGAGATTTCGCACGGTAACGAAGACCGGGTAGCAGTGCTGCAGGGATTCTGGTCTGGTGAAGGTGACGGCAACACGGGCCTCAAGCATCTGATCGACAATTTGCCAGATATTGATGCCCGGGAACTGTCGACGTTTGACCTTGGCGAAGGTGTCGCAGTTCGAGTGGGACGTTACGGACCTTATGTCGAGGGTCCGCCGATGGTTCCTGGTAAGGACGGGACTGAAGTTCCCACTCGCGCCAACATCCCTGAAGATTTGGCACCCGATGAACTGTCGCTTGACGCAGCCAAGGAACTTCTTAAGAATCCTGCGGGTGCCGAAAAGATTCTGGGTACCCACCCTGAAACGGGCCTCAATATTGTGGCGAAGAATGGTCGCTTCGGCCCTTATGTGGTTGAAGAACTGCCTGCAGACGCTAAGAAGGGTGCTAAACCTCGCACGTCGAGCTTGTTTAAAACGATGTCTCTCGACTCGGTCACCCTTGACGAGGCGCTACAGTTGTTGACTTTGCCGCGTGTGGTCGGGAAGGACGCTGAGGGCCAAGAAATCACGGCCCAGAATGGTCGCTACGGCCCCTATCTGAAGAAGGGAACAGATTCGCGTTCGCTTGAGTCTGAGGAGCAGTTGCTGTCGCTCACTGAGGCAGAAGCCTTGGCGATCTATGCACAACCGAAGACTTATGGCCGTCGGGCTGCTGCGCCGTTGAAGGAACTGGGCGAGGACCCTACGAGCGGTAAACCGATCGTGGTTAAGGACGGTCGCTTTGGTGCGTATGTCACTGATGGTGAATACAACGCGACGCTGCGCAAGGACGATGACATTGCGACACTGACTCACGAGCGAGCGGTGGAACTTTTGGCTGAACGACGAGCCAAAGGCCCGGCGAAAAAGGCAGCCAAGAAGACTGCGAAAAAGGCAGCGAAAAAGACGACCAAGAAGTCAACGGCGAAAAAAGCTACCGCAAAAAAGGCAACGAAGAAGGCTGCTTCAAAAGACTAGTTTGGCGTTCTGAGTGCTGCTTTCTGGATTAGTTGGATGAACTCCATGCGTTGACCATTAGGCTCTACTCTTATGGAGCCCACTGCAGCCACCGATGGCCTGTTCATTGCTTTTGAAGGTGGCGAAGGATCCGGTAAGTCAACTCAGGCGCGATTATTGGCCGATTGGTTCGAGGGTCAAGGCAGCAGAGTGCTACTCACACGGCAACCTGGCGGTACCGAGGTCGGCAAGAGTTTGCGAGAGATTTTGCTCAACCCTGCCACGGGTGATTTGTCGCCCCGCACCGAAGCATTGATCTATATGGCCGATAAGGCTGAACATGCGGATACGGTTTTACGGCCAGCCTTGGAACGAGGAACGGTTGTCATCACCGACCGTTATGTTGAGTCGATGCTGGCGTATCAAGGGGCGGGTCGGGCTTTGCGTGCTGAAGAGCTTGAACCAATCGCCCAGTGGTCGACGGGGGGTTTGAATCCGGATCTCACGATCGTGTTGGATGTGGCACCTGACATTGGTTTGGCTCGTGCCGGTGATCACGATCGAATTGAAGCAGAACCCCTCGATTTTCATGAACGAGTGCGGCAGTACTTCCTTGATTCAGCAGCCGACTCCGACTCCCATGTCGTGATCATGGCTGACGGAACACCAGCTGAGATCCATGATCGCATTGTGACCGCCGTTGCGGAGTTTTTCCGGAGTCACGTATGAGGACCGGCGTGTGGGCCGACTTAGTCGGTCAAGATCGTGTTGCTGAGGTTTTCGACCGTGCCGTCAATGGTGCCATGACCCATGCTTGGCTCGTCACTGGTCCGCCCGGTTCAGGACGATCGACTGCTGCTGTCGCGTTTGCTGCCGCGCTTCAGTGTCAGTCGCAAGGCTGCGGTGAGTGCAAAGATTGTCAGATGGTTCTGGCCGGGACGCACTCTGATGTGACAGTCATCGACACCGAAGGTTTGAGTATTGGCGTTGACAAGGCTAGGCAAATCGTCCGCAAGGCGGCGATGTATCCGGCTGTTGGCGGTTGGCAGATCATTATTGTCGAGGACGCTGACCGACTTACCGATCAAGCTGCTAATGCCTTGTTGAAGTCGATTGAGGAACCGTCGCCCAATACGGTCTGGCTATTGTGTGCCCCATTTGCTGAAGACGTATTGGTGACGATCCGCTCGCGCTGTCGGCAAGTAGTGTTAACCACTCCACCTGTTTCAGAAGTAGCAGAGTTTTTAGTTCGGAAAGAACAGATTGATGATGAAACGGCTCGCGTGATTGCCGCCGCGACCCAAGGCCACATCGGTCGTGCCCGTGCTCTTGCTCGTGATCCCCAGACGCGGGAGCGTCGTTTCGATATCGCACGCATTCCTTTGGACTTGCGTTCACTAGGTGATGTGATGGCAGCGGCCGAAAAGATCGTTGCTGAGGCGCAACTTCGAGCAGATACCCAATGTGATGTCCTAGACGCCAAAGAACTCGAGAGTCTGCAACGTTCGTGGGGCGTTGAAGACAAGGGCAAGCGGCCCGCAGGCTATGCGGGCGCACTTTCTGCGCTTACCGACGAGCAAAAGTCTCGACGCAAACGAATCGCACGCGACGAAATTGACCGGGTTCTATTGGAACTAATGTCTGTCTTGCGCGATGTTTTGACGGTTCAGCTAGGTTCGCAGTCAGACCTCATTAATCCAGATATGGCCGAAGGGACCGCTTCGCTCGCTGCTCGTACGACAGCAGATAAGACCCTGGAGTCACTTGATGCCATAACCCAGTGCCGAGATGCTTTACTGGCAAACGCTGCACCGCAAATTGCTATGGAAAGAATGTTTCTAAGGATGGTTTCGTGAAGAAAATCCTCGTCATCGTGGCGGCCCTTGCTTTGGTCGCTACCGTATTCATTTTCGTGGCAATGCAGTTGCGTCCCGATGTGCCGGTTGCATATGAGCCAACTGGTGAGGAAGCTCCCGCTGGACTTGAGAAGTTTTATAGTCAGGATCTGCATTGGGATCGTTGCGGACAACACACCTGTGCATTTATTGAGGTTCCGGTAGATTATGCGGATCCGTCTGGCGACACTTTTAAAATCAAGGTGCAGAGAGTGGCGTCCACGGCTGACTCTGAGCAAGTTCTGTTCGTCAACCCCGGTGGGCCCGGCGGCTCTGGAACTCAGTTTGCTCGCATGGTTGCCTCGTCTATCTCGCCCCAGATGCGTGCTGCCTTTGACGTGGTTGGGGTTGACCCGCGAGGGGTAGGAGAGTCGACTCCGGTTGAGTGTTTGAGCGATAAAGAGTTCGATGCGAGCTTAGCCTTGGACCCGACGCCTGATACGGAAACTGAACTCGCGGAGAATGCTGCCGCATCGGTAGACATGGCCGAAGCATGTCTACGGAATTCGGGAGCCTTAGCTGAGAACGTGGATACTCAGAGTGCCGCGAAGGATCAAGACATCGTACGCGCGCTGCTTGGTCAAGAGAAATTGCATTGGTATGGCGCTTCCTACGGCACCCAGTTAGGTGCGACTTATGCGGATCTGTTTCCGCAGAAGGTAGGCCGAATGGTCTTGGATGGTGCGGTTGATACAGCGATGGGGCCGGTCGAACAATCCAAGGGTCAGGCTGAAGGTTTCCACCGGGCCCTCGTTGCGTATTTGGAATCGTGTATTGCCGAGGGTGACTGTCCGGCTGGTGATTCGGTGGATGAAGGCGTTGCGAATATTTCAGACTTTCTCGAATCACTCGACCAAAATCCGATGAAGGTTTCAGGTGGTCGTCTGCTGACAGAAACTCACGGACTCTTTGGTGTTGCCGTGGCTTTGTACTCGAAAGACTCTTGGCCAATTTTAACGATGGCGCTTGACGGTGTATTTAACGACGATGCGCAAATGATGATGTTCTTGGCTGACAGTTATTTTGAACGACAAGAAGATGGCACGTTTCCGAATAACTCTAATCAGGTGATCACCGTCATCAATTGCCTCGATTGGCCCGGTGGTTTGACGGTCGAGGAAGTGCACGACATTATTCCTGAGTTCGAAGACGTTTCACCCGTATTCGGACGGTTCTTGGCGTGGGGCACTGCCGGTTGTACAGACTGGCCGTTGACGTCTGATACGCCACAACAGAAGACGGTTGCGAAGGGAGCGCCCGAGATTCTCGTTGTTGGCACGACTCGTGACTCTGCCACTCCATACGAGTGGGCTGAAGCGCTCGCGGACTTGCTTGACTCTGGAGTGTTGCTCACTCGTGAGGGTGATGGACATACTGCTTACCTCATGGGCAATGAATGTATTGAAGAAGCGATCGACGCGTTTTACCTTGAGGGAGTCGTGCCAAAGCCGGGCACGGTCTGTTTGGAGTGATCTTGCGGCTTGCGGCTGATGTGAGGTGTGGCCGGTTTAGTCTTCGCGGAGTTCGACGTGGTGCCGAATGACTTCCTCAATGATGAAGGTGAGGAATTTCTCGGCGAACGCCGGATCGAGGTCAGCCTCCAGTGCCTTTTCGCGTAGCCGGGATATCTGCCGAGCTTCGCGCGCCGGGTCTGCTGGCGGGAGGGTGTGTTCGGCCTTCAATCGGCCGACTCGTTTCGTGCACTTGAACCGTTCAGCCAGAAGATGGACGAGCGCGGCATCGATATTATCGATGCTAGATCTGATTTCTTCGAGTTCGGCCATCACGGAACTTGGAGTGTTTTCGTCCACGGTGTGATCATACGTTCTCAAGTGGTACCTGTTCACAGTTGTTACCTTTGCAGGCGGTAGACTCGCTTTTTGGTTCGACGGGCGATCCTCGTTGGACCTTCGCCGCCTTAGCTCAGTCGGTAGAGCGTTTCACTCGTAATGAAAAGGTCATCGGTTCGATTCCGATAGGCGGCTCCCAGAACCCCAGCGGAAAATGGCTGTTCGGATGCGGGCTGGGTTTAGGAACGAAGCTGTAGTTGTTTTTCTCGGGTTGCGGTGTTCAGCGTGCGTTCGTATTGCCCAACTCAGGTCCCTCCCTACCGTCCCACCCACCTCACCTACCCTCACATTCACTCCCACCTCCCGATTCCCACGAGACCGTCGGAATTGTGAGTCAAGAACACCTATTAGGTACGCGTGAACCCAAAAACGTGGGTGAAGCTTGATTTTGGCCGGATTCGAACGAGCACGAGCGGGATCAGACAGTGACATTACTCTGAAGAAACTACAGTCACCTAGGGCGCGCGACCAGATGCGTACAAGACCCCACACGACCCGAAGACAGGCTTAACGAAACCAGACCAAAAGAGTTGGGGCACGCTTTCCTGTATTCCCACGAAGCCCCGCTGAAACCTGAAGCATCGCAAAAGGTACTGGTTTAGCTTTCCGTTGAACCCGTTACTGCACGTATGTGGCTTAGCCTCCGCTTTTGCGTTCCCACGAACCGTCGTCTTCATGCGTGCGTGTTCGAGCTACTCGAAGTGCAAAAGAGTCGCCGTTTTCCTGCGGAAACCGCAATTCGATCGAGACTTTGCTTGTGACAGCCAAGCCGTAATCGATGGGTTGCCCTTCGATGCTTGAGAGTGCGTCGGCTAAATGATCGGCGTCCTCAGGTGAGGGCGCAGCAGCCGCAAACGTCCAAGAGTCTAGTCGGCCCCATTCGACGTACTCGAATGCCGACTCCAAGCGACGTGCGATAACGAACATCACTTCATCGACTAAGACAGATTTGATGTTGGGCTGGATTTCTAGTCGGACGGCGACGTTCGCTGCTTCGAGCTTGTCCAAGATTGACCGGCGGCTCAACGTTTGAGTTTCAGGGTCGTAGCCGGCCAATTCACCTGACGGGGTGGTGAGACTTGTCGAGGTGAGTCGGGATTTAAGTGGCCGCAACATCAGTACTCGTTCGATTGTGCTTTGACCGGGGCCCATGGGGATTTCATGTGTCTGGCATTCAGTGCGTAAAACGCCACCGCCAAGGGTGAATTCCAGAATGGTGCCATCGTGTGTGGGCAGCGTGACACCGAGAAGTTTTTCAACATAGAGTCCGCGTTGGAGGGCGGTACGCGGGGCGATTGCTTCAACAAGATTTGCTGCCGTTGCGTTCCACTTTCGCAGGCGTCCCTGATCGTCTACGACGAACAGGAAAACACCGATGGATTCAAGGAGCTCATCAGCGTCGACTGGCGCTTGCCACCAAGCGGCAGGCCAACGGGCAGCCCATGCTGCAAGGAAACCTAGCGGTGCTGCCGCGAAATGGGTGTAGTGCGGCGCGATTGTTTCAATCACGACCGCAGCGAGGACGACGATCTCTGTCACGAAGAGTGCGGTGCGGATGCGTCGAGAAGGATCGCGTTGGCGCTTTGTCGCCACGAGGAACATTGCGCTGAAATGTCCGTAAATGAAGATGACTTGGAAAATGTAGGTGGGACTGGTTCGCCAATTTTCGAGCACCGGAATACCTATCCCAAACAATGTTGCGATCGCGATCAAGATTGGGAAAAGTACGATCACAATCAAATGTGGAAGAGGCGTGGGGACATCGTTTTCTAGTAACTTGCGCATCAGCACATACGAGGAGCCGGCCGTGGTGGAGACGCCAAGGAGGAGAATTGCTAAGGTCGCATAGCTTTCTGGGCCTTCGGCACTGAGGAAGGATCCGCCGACGACCCACATCGACATGCCGAAACACACGAATGCCGTGGGAAGTCGGAGTTTGACACGAGCGCCTTGAAATAACGCAGCGATCCCGAGGACCGCCAACGCGACGGCGAGGATCACGGCGATTTGAGGCACAACCTAAGTTTGACGGGCTTAGCGGGATAAATGAATCGTCCTGATGATAAATGACTCAATGTGCCCATATGACTGTGAACATTTTGGTATGAGGCTGAATAGGGTCGGCCCGTCGCTCTCGGGGGGGGTGAAACGACGGGCCGACAACAGACCGAGCGGCTCGAGGCTCACTGGACCTGCATGAGGAAGCATAGCGACACCAACGCAACAACTGATACCCGCGGGGCTAATGTTAACGAGAGTGACGTACGACCGAGGTACACCATTGAGTTGCATGAGGTGGACCGGTCAGCCCTGAATGCCGTCCAGATTAGGCTTAGTCTTATGCGCGATTACAAGACCGACTTCATCGAATTTGCCATAAGCCAAGATGTTTTGAGGTTTGGTGAGTTCACGTTGAAGTCCGGCCGCCAGTCGCCCTACTTCTTTAACGCGGGTCTCTTCAAGACAGGTGCAGCTCTTTCTGCTCTCGGTGGTTTCTATGCCGCCGCGATTGATGCAGCCAATCTCGACTTCGACATGGTGCTTGGCCCTGCCTACAAAGGGATCCCGCTTGCAGCGGCAGCTTCAATCAAATTGGCTGATGAATTCGACCGTGATGTGCCATGGTCCTTCAACCGAAAAGAAGCCAAAGATCATGGAGAAGGCGGACTCTTCGTAGGTGCGGAACCTCACGGCCGCATACTCGTCATCGATGACGTCATCACGGCAGGAACCGCAATCGGTGAAGTGATGAATCTGTTGGCAAGCACTAATGCAGAAGTCGCAGCCGTTGTTGTTTCTGTCGATCGGCAAGAGCGTGGAAGTGGTGAAACCTCGGCGATCCAAGAATTGGAAACCACGTTCGGCATCGCCGTCCATTCCATCGTTTCGCTGACTGACATCATCAAATATCTTGAAATGTCGGGCCGGTTTGCTGAACACCTGCCTGCTGTACAGGCCTACCGTGCTAATTACGGTGTTGCATGACATACGAGGAAAGCAACGAACACGAGGTTGGACTCGGCCCCTGGCAGGGAGAGTGGCCCGAAGGTGACCAGTGGGATCCAGAACTTCTATCGCATGGCGACCGACGAAATGTTATCGACGATTACCGATATTGGACGATGGAAGCGATCATCGCTGACCTCGACACAAAACGGCACAGTTTTCACGTGGCAATCGAAAATTTGCAGCACGACTTCAACATCGGTTCGATCGTCCGAACAGCAAACGCTTTTCTCGCCGCAGAAGTTCACATCGTAGGCAAGCGACGGTGGAATCGCCGTGGTGCGATGGTGACCGACCGCTATCAACATATTCGTCATCACCCCACCGCGACCGACTTGGTGGCTTGGGCGAAGAGCGAGAACCTCACTGTGATCGCGGTAGACAACGTGCCGGGATCGAAACCCATTGAAACGACAAACTTGCCTAAAAATTGTGTGATGGTCTTTGGGCAAGAGGGGCCGGGTCTGTCGCCCGAGATGCAAGCGGCTTGCGATATGACAGTCTCCATTGCGCAATTTGGGTCTACCCGATCGATCAACGCCGGTGCAGCAGCAGCGATTGCGATGCATTCTTGGATACGGGACCACGCTGAACTGCCGTCGATGGGATAATGGGCACAATTCTGCGACCACGACACAGGAGGACTAATGCCCGTCGCAACACCCGAGGTTTATGCTGCAATGCTGGACAAGGCAAAGAATGAATCTTTTGCTTTCCCAGCTATTAATGTCACCTCGTCACAAACATTAAATGCGGCACTTGCAGGCTTCGCTGAGGCCGAAAGCGACGGCATCATCCAGATATCCACCGGAGGTGCTGAATACTTCTCCGGCCCAACCGTAAAAGATATGGTTGCGGGTTCATTCGCTTTCGCTGCCTACGCGCGTGAAGTTGCGAAAAACTATCCGATTAACGTTGCGCTGCATACGGATCATTGTCCGAAAGAAAAGCTTGACGGCTTCGTCAATCCCTTGATTGCGGCTTCACTCGAGGAAGTCAAGGCGGGTCGGCTACCGATTTTCCAGTCCCATATGTGGGATGGTTCCGCAGTTCCATTGGGTGAGAACCTAGACATTGCGAAAGAACTTCTCGCCCGTTGTGTGGCCGCGAATATCATTCTCGAAGTGGAAATTGGCGTTGTCGGTGGCGAAGAAGACGGTATCGAAGCCGAAATCAACGACAAGCTCTACACCACTCCTGAAGACGCCTTGGCCACTGTTGAGGCCCTCGGCTTGGGTGAGAACGGCCGTTACTTGACCGCGCTGACCTTCGGTAATGTGCATGGCGTTTATAAGCCGGGTAATGTCAAACTCCGTCCGGAAGTGCTGAAGACGGCGCAAGACACCGTGGCA
Source organism: Aeromicrobium sp. (assembly GCA_040394025.1). GTDB lineage: Bacteria > Actinomycetota > Actinomycetes > Propionibacteriales > Nocardioidaceae > Aeromicrobium. The sequence goes on along the minus strand of JBEBSZ010000008.1, from coordinate 22,377 downwards.
GCGAAATACGGCAAGGATCGTCCTTTCGACTTTGTTTTCCACGGCGGTTCTGGCTCCAGTGAGCAGGAAATCTCGGATGCAGTGGATTACGGAGTCGTGAAGATGAATATCGACACGGACACTCAGTACGCCTTTACTCGTCCTGTCGTGACGCATATGTTCCAGAACTATGACGGGGTGCTCAAGATTGACGGCGAAGTCGGCAATAAGAAGATGTACGACCCGCGCTCTTGGGGCAAGGCCGCCGAAGCCAATATGGCCGCGCGCGTGCTCGAAGCCTGCCAGGATCTGCGTTCGGTTGGAAAGCGTCTCTGATCGCTTAACTATTCCGATTCAGGGCCACAGACTCACCGAGTTTGTGGCCCTGTGTCATTTTCCCCCATCACGGGGGAGGAGTAATTTCAACTCTCAGCAGTTGGTGGTTTGCTCAAGCGCCAGTACTGCCGTTTCTTCTCCTCGCGGACCACGAGTCCCAGTTTGGCTAACTCTCGCCGCAGTTCGGTCGCACTTTCAGTGTCGTCTTTTTTCAGCGCTTCTTGGCGTTCCGTGAGGTAAGCATCAGCACCTGCAGGCAGACCGGGCATCCCCGGCACCCAACGTTTGTACTCGTCGGCGAAGGGGTCTTCATCTGTCCACGGGTACGACATGGTTTCAAACGCTGACTTAATGCGGCGCACCTCATGATCGTTTGCTTGGCGCAGAAGCTCTGCGCTGTTCGCATCGAGCAGCACCAGTTCATTCCGATCCGCAAAAACGGAAGAAATGTCCGCACGTGCAAACTGCGCGGAGGCAGAGCCAGGACCGATCACCTTCACCTCAGCGTCTCGAACCTCAAGAGTGAGAATCTCGCCGTAGGCCGAGAACGCGAAGAATGCGCCAACAAGTCCGCCCAAGACCAGCAAGACAACTAGGCCCCAACTCGAGGTTATCTGACCAATGAGCGAGAGCGGACCTTGGAATGGAAACCAAGCCAGCCGTTCTACCCAGCCTGGAATCAGCGAGAGAATCCATCCACCGAGAACCCCGAGTAGCACCAGCGCGGTCCACAGAAATACGTGGTAGCCCAAGGAATGTCGAACGATAACGGGCGGCTGTGCGGCGTCGTGAGTCACAGAGTCGATTCTAAACGAGTGTCATCGGGTTGCCGACAACGAAGCTCAAGTATCCGAAGGAGCATTGGAACGCTCGATTGGTCTCCCCTTGCTAGGGTCGGGGCGTGACCAATTTGTTAGGTGAACCAGCCGAGACTCTCCTGCCCGCCGAGCCCGGATCCGAACTATGGGACGACGGACTCGAAGCCGAGGAAATTGCCGAGCAAGAGCCGGCCAACACCTTGGCTTGGGCGCTTCTGGCGGAATCCGCCTTGGCAGAAAACAAAGACCTCGAGGGCTATGCCTTTGCCCGCACCGCCTACCACCGCTCGCTCGACGCCCTTCGCCGCAACGGCTGGCGCGGACACGGACCAGTGCCGTGGTCGCACGTTCCTAACCGCGGGTTTCTGCGCGCGCTCGCGACGCTCGCCACCGCCAGCGAACGCTTGCGCGATGTCGAAGAGGCACATCGCTGCCGGGAGTTCCTGCGCGAATCGAGCCGGGAGGCCTACGACGAACTCGTCGGATAACTGACTCGCGGCCCACGGGTAACTTCTCGTAGGAAGAGTCATCTCCCCGCGAGTAGCTTCGTCCCGGTTACAGCCCAGTCTGCTTTCGGTAGACTGTTCCAGTACGAGCCCCAGATTTTGGGGCATTCTCATGTCATAGGTGGTGCAACCGCATGCCCGCAGTCGTGATCGTCGGAGCCCAATGGGGCGACGAGGGCAAAGGAAAAGCAACAGATCTACTCGGAAGCCGAGTCGATTACGTCGTCAAATTCAATGGCGGCAACAATGCTGGCCACACGGTCGTTATCGGCGACCAAAAGTACGCCTTGCACCTGCTGCCCAGCGGAATCCTGAGCCCGGGCTGCGTGCCGATCATCGGCAACGGTGTGGTGATTGACCTCGACGTGCTCTTCCACGAGATCGACGGTCTCGAAGAGCGTGGCATTGACACCTCGGCCCTCCTCGTGAGCGCCAACGCCCACGTCATCGCCGACTACAACCGCACCCTCGACAAGGTCAACGAGCGTTTCCTCGGTAGCCGAAAGATCGGCACCACCGGACGCGGAATCGGCCCCACCTACGCCGACAAGATGAACCGTCTCGGTGTTCGCATTCAAGACATTTTCGACGAGAAGATTCTGCGGGAGAAGGTCGAGGGCGCTCTTGACCTGAAGAACCAGATCCTCACCAAGGTCTACAACCGTCGTGCGGTCGAAGTTGACGAGATTGTCGAATCGCTTCTCGTGCATGCTGACCGTTTGCGCCCGATGGTGGCAGATACTGCGCTTGTGCTCGACCAAGCATTAACTGAGAACAAGACGGTATTGCTTGAGGCAGGCCAAGCAACCCTGCTTGATGTTGACCATGGCACCTACCCGTTTGTGACAAGCTCCTCAGCTACGACAGGTGGCGCTTGCACCGGTTCGGGTATTCCGCCAACGCGTATTTCGCGCGTGATCGGCATCGTGAAAGCGTACGCAACGCGGGTGGGTGAGGGCCCGTTCCCTACGGAACTTTTCGATGAAGACGGCGAACAGCTCCGCATTAATGGCGGCGAATTTGGAACTACGACCGGCCGCCCACGTCGCTGTGGCTGGTATGACGCCCCAATCGCTCGTTATGCGGCCCGCATCAACGGTGTCACAGATTTCGTGCTCACGAAGCTTGATGTTTTGACTGGTTGGGAGCAGATCCCAGTATGTGTCGCGTACGACGTCGACGGCGAACGGGTTGACGAAATGCCTATGACGCAAACAGATTTCCACCACGCGAAGCCGATCTATGAGTACTTCCCAGGTTGGAGCGAAGACATCAGCGATGCACGCACGCTTGAGGATCTGCCGAAGAACGCACGCGACTATGTGACAGCTCTAGAACAGATGAGCGGTGCCCGAATCTCGGCCATTGGCGTGGGCCCAGATCGTGAAGAAACTATCGTCGCTCACGATTTACTGGACTGAGGCATCAAGCGAACGAATCTTCGATTGCGATGAGCCAAGCGATACCGAACTTATCCGTCAGTTGACCGAACTCACCGCCCCAAGGTGCTGCCTCAAGCGGTTGATGAATGTCTGCTTCTTGGCTCAACCCTGTCCAGATCTCTCGGATCCGATTCGCGTTCGTTGAATCACCATTAACGGTGATGCCATGGCCGGGTTGCACATCTGAATGCATATCGGCTCCCATGAGTCTGAACCCGTCAGTTGTGCGCAAATCCGCATGCATGATGTAGTCGGGAAATTCAGCCTCCGTATTCCCATCGGCAAAGGTACTGAGTTCGAGCTCGCCCCCGAGGACTGTTTGGTAAAAGGTGAATGCTTCGCGAGCTTGGCCAGCGAAACCTAGATAGGGATTGAGTGCGATGCTCATCTCTTAATTAAAACCCGGTCGTCGCCAATATGCATGTCAAGGTGCTTGCTCGTGGGGGTTCATGGGAACTCGCTCGAATTACTACCGAAACTCATTACCCCATGCGGCCAAGTAGACTGCCACGAGTGAAGGTACTTGTCATCGGCACTGGCGGCCGCGAACATGCCCTAGCTTTGGCGCTATCGCGTGATCCCCAAATCACTGAAGTTCATGCGGCACCCGGCAACCCAGGAATCGGCACATTCGCCTCGCTTCACGAGGTTGATGCCAACGATGGCGCCGACGTTGCGGCGTTGGCGGTGCGTTTGGGTGTCGATCTCGTGGTTATCGGCCCAGAAGCTCCGTTAGTGGCGGGAGTGGCTGATGCGGTGCGTGAGGCAGGTGTGGCTTGTTTTGGGCCCAGCCGTGAGGCCGCTCAACTAGAAGGTTCTAAGGCCTTCGCGAAGCAGATCATGGCCGAGGCCCGAGTGCCCACAGCCGAGCCGCGAGTTTGCACGACGGAAGCCGAAGTCGAAGAAGCACTAGATTTCTTTGGACCGCCCTATGTGGTCAAAGATGATGCTCTTGCGGCCGGTAAAGGCGTTGTCGTGACGAGTGATCGTGCGGTAGCTCTTGCGCACGCAAACTCCTGCGAACGTGTCGTGATCGAAGCGTTCCTGGATGGTCCCGAGGTTTCACTTTTTGCTATTACCGATGGTGTCACGGTTGTGCCCTTGCAGCCGGCTCAAGACTTCAAACGTGCGCTCGATAATGATGAAGGCCCGAACACGGGCGGTATGGGTGCCTACAGCCCACTCGATTGGGCACCGGAGTCTCTTGTTGATGACGTGGTACGAACAGTGTTGCAGCCGACCATTGATCAGATGGCGGAACGAGGCACACCATTCCAGGGCCTGCTTTATGCGGGTCTCGCGTTGACGAAGAAAGGTATCGAAGTCGTCGAGTTCAATGCGCGATTTGGTGATCCTGAGACACAAGTCTTACTTGCCTTGCTTGATTCGTCGATTGGCGATCTGTTGTGGGGAGCCGCCACCGGCACGCTCGATAGTTTTGAAGCTCCTGAGTGGAAGCCCGGAGCCGCCGTCACGGTCGTCATTTCTTCGCAGGGCTATCCGGCCAAGCCTAAGACTGGGGATGTCATTCTTGGTATCCCAGAAGCAAACGATGTCGACGGTGTTGATGTGATCCACGCTGGAACATCGCGTAACGACCAAGGTCAACTTGTTACTGCGGGGGGCCGGGTTTTAGCGGTGACGGCGTTCGGAGCAGACCTCGCGCAGGCTCGGGCTCGTGCCTACGAAGCGGTTGGCCGTATTGATATTGAAGGTGGGCACCATCGCACTGACATTGCGCTAGCAGCCGAACAGCAAAGGATTCTTCTATGAGCACCCCAAACGTTCTAGCTTCGCGGTATGCCTCGGCTGAACTGGCCAAGATCTGGTCACCAGAGCACAAGATCGTTTTAGAACGGCAGTTGTGGATCGCTGTGCTTAAAGCACAAAAGGATCTGGGAATTGAGACCCCTGAAGGTGTGATTGAGGCCTATGAGGCAGTCATTGATCAGGTTGATCTTGACTCGATTGCTGCCCGCGAGCGGGTAACACGTCACGATGTGAAAGCTCGGATTGAAGAGTTCGCCGCGTTGGCAGGGAGCGAACACATTCATAAGGGCATGACGAGTCGTGACTTGACTGAGAATGTGGAGCAGCTTCAAGTACATGCTTCGCTCCAGGTTTTACGGAATCGCGCGATTGCTGCACTTGCCCGTTTGGGTCGCCTCGCGGCAGAGAACGTCGAACTCGTCATGGCCGGGCGTAGTCACAATGTTGCCGCGCAGACTACGACGATGGGCAAGCGTTTCGCCACGGTCGCCGACGAACTAATGGTCGGCATTGAACGTATCGAGAATCTCGTCGAGCGCTATCGCATTCGCGGGATAAAGGGCCCAGTTGGGACGGGTCAGGACATGCTCGATTTGCTGGGTGGCGATGAAACAGCCTTACTCGAATTGGAACGTCGTGTGGCGCATCATCTTGGGTTTGAGGCAACGTTCGACAGCGTCGGACAAGTGTATCCACGCAGTCTCGATTACGACGCAGTCACCGCGTTGGCACAATTGGTGGCAGCCCCCAGCAATCTCGCCACGACGGTTCGGCTGATGGCCGGGAACGAACTCGTTACCGAAGGTTTTAAACCGGGCCAAGTCGGTTCGAGTGCCATGCCGCACAAGATGAATACCCGCAGTTGTGAGCGCGTAAATGGCTTGGCCGTCATTATCCGCGGCTATGTGTCGATGTTGGGCGAACTTGCTGGTGATCAGTGGAATGAAGGCGACGTTTCTTGCTCAGTCGTGCGCCGGGTGGCACTTCCCGATGCCTTCTACGCCGCTGACGGTCTCTTTGAAACGTTCCTTACAGTGCTTGATGAGTTCGGCGTGTTCCCGGCTGTTGTGCAGCGTGAACTCGACAGGTATCTACCGTTCTTGGCAACGACCAAGGTGCTCATGGCAGCTGTGCGTCACGGGGTGGGCCGCGAGGAAGCGCACGAAGCGATTAAGGAACATGCTGTCGCGGTCGCCCTAGAAATGCGCGAAAAAGGCACGAGCGATAACAATTTGTTTGATCGCCTAGCTGCTGATTCACGTTTGGGTCTCACGAGTGACGATTTAGCCGCGCTTGTGGCTGAGCCGCTAGAGTTCACGGGTGCTGCCGTTTCACAAACGAATCGGGTGGTTGCACGTATCGATGAGATTAGTGCACAGAATCCGGTTGCTGCTGCCTACAGTCCTGGCGACATCCTTTAAACCACGTCAGCGAAGGACTCCTGCTCGTCGGTTGCCATGCTCGCGACCGTCAATTGGGTCTAGGCTGGAGCCGTGAACGAACTCCCTGCGCCTCTGGAAATTCCCGGTGCCACACATCTGCATTCGGGCAAGGTTCGCGACCTTTACACGCTCGATGATGGCAACCTGCTCATGGTTGCTTCAGACCGGATCAGTGCTTATGACTTCATCTTGGAGCCTGCCATCCCAGATAAGGGTGCAATCCTCACCCGGATGAGTCTGTGGTGGTTCGATCAACTATCAGCAGTTATCCCAAATCACGTCGTGAGTGACGATGTTCCCGACATCGTCGCAGGTCGAGCACTCATCGTCGAGCCGCTCAGTATGTTCCCGGTCGAGTGTGTCGCTCGTGGTTATCTCACTGGTTCGGGGCTGAACGACTATCGCGATACCGGTCAAGTATGTGGGATCGGATTGCCAGCTGGCTTAGTTGACGGTTCGAAGCTGCCAGAGCCCATTTTCACGCCTGCATCAAAAGCCGAGTTCGGTGAACACGATGAGAACATCACCTTTGCCGATGTTGAAGCTGCAGTGGGTGAGCCGACGGCAGCAGCCCTTCGTGAACTCACGCTCTCCATTTATGAACTCGCTGAGAGCATCGCCCGTGAACAAGGCATAATTCTCGCCGACACAAAGTTCGAGTTCGGTAGCCGGGATGATGGAATTATCGTGCTGGCGGATGAAGTGCTGACCCCGGACTCCTCGCGATTCTGGCCAGTCGAAGATTACGAACCGGGGCGTGCGCAACCATCCTTCGACAAGCAAATAGTCCGAGATTGGCTGACATCTGCTGAATCAGGCTGGGATCGTTCATCGAATTCCCAGCCCCCGGTATTGCCTGAAGCTGTCGTTGAACGGACGCGCGCACGTTATATCGAGGCTTATGAACGGTTGACGGGCGAGACGTGGTGAAACTCCGCTAGATTGAACGTGACATGTACAGTGTCATGAATCACAATGTGGAGGAGAAATACTGTGGGAAATCTTGCGTCTGTCTTGGAAGACTCCGTAGCCAAATATTCTGACCGCACTGCGATCGTTTTTGGTGACTTGCGATTGACCTATGCGCAGGTCAATGGCGCCGCTAACCAAGTGGCCAATCTTTTGGTTTCCCGAGGGATTAAACCGGGCGATAAAGTCGCTATTTCGATTCCGAACGTCCCCTATTTCACCATTATCTATTTTGGCATTCTGAAAGCAGGAGCCACCGTTGTGCCACTCAACGTGTTGCTAACAGCGCGTGAAGTTGCCTACCACCTCGACGATTCTGATTCAGTTGCCTATTTTGCCTTTGAAGGCACCGCCGATCTGCCGATCGGGGATGTCGCGTGGGAAGGCTTCCAACAGGTTGACGACTGCAAAGACTTCTTCCTCATCAAACTAGATTCAGCTGCGCCGGCCCCCTTGGAAGCGCCCGAGTATTACGGTCCGCTGGTTGCAGAACAATCCCCAGTTTTTGAGACGGTAGCTACCAGCGACGACGACACGGCAGTCGTGCTTTATACCTCCGGCACCACAGGCCAACCGAAAGGTGCCGAGTTGAGCCATAGCAACCTCATCGCGAATGCGGCTTTAGGCGTGCCATGTTTTGATGCCGACGAAAGTAACCCGGACACGTACCTTGTGGTCCTGCCGCTCTTCCACATTTTTGGTCAGACGGTGGTGCAGAACGGCGCGTTACTTTATGGCGGCACCATGGTCCTATTGCCTCGCTTTGAGGCCGAAGCAGCGCTCGGGCTCATGCTTAAGGAGAAGGTCACCTTCTTTGCGGGTGTGCCAACAATGTATTGGGGTCTGCTCCAAGCGGCAGCCGATGGTCGCGATATCTCACCTATCGCGGAGAACATTCGGGTTGCTGTCTCCGGTGGTTCGGCCTTGCCCGGCGATATTCACCGCCAGTTCAAGGAAAAGTTTGGTGTTGTGATCCTCGAAGGATACGGGCTTTCAGAAACCTCTCCGGTAGCTTCCTTCTCGGTTTGGGGCGAGGACCCGGTCGTTGGATCCATCGGCCGTCCTGTTGAGGGCGTCGAAATGAAACTCATTAACGACGACTGGTCAGACTTGCCAGACGATCCAGAAGCCATAGGTGAAATAGCCATCAAGGGACACGGCATCATGAAGGGCTACTACAACCGTCCAGCCGCGACCGCTGAAGCCATCCAAGGCGAGTGGTTCCGCACCGGTGATCTTGCGCGGAAGGATGAAGCAGGTAACTACTTTATTGTGGATCGCAGTAAAGACATGATCATTCGCGGTGGCTACAACGTGTATCCCCGCGAGATTGAAGAAGTCTTGATGACTCACCCGGCAGTTTCACTCGTTGCTGTGATCGGTGTGCCGCATGATTCGCATGGCGAAGAAGTCAAGGCCGTTGTCGTGCTCGAACCGAACGCCACAGTCTCTGAAGATGACCTTCGAGATTGGGCCAAGGATCAACTCGCGGCCTATAAGTATCCACGCATTATTGAGTTTGCGGCTGCTTTGCCGATGACTGCCACTGGCAAGATCCTCAAGCGCGAACTTTCCTGATTCCTCAGTGACGGCCGAGTGCGCGGTACTGCCAACCGGCAGACCGCCACTTGGTCGGATCGAGCACATTGCGGCCGTCAACAACGCGACGCTCCGTAACGAGTGCGCCAACGTGTTCCGGATCGAGACCGGCAAACTCAGCCCACTCGGTGAGTAGGAGTATGAGTTCGGCACCGCGTAGCGCGTCTTCAGTGTCTTCGACGTACCTCAAATTCGGATACTCAGCGCGAGCACTGCGAAGCGCAGCAGGATCAGTAACGGTGACGGTCGCACCCTGAAGACGCATTTGTTCAGCCACGTTGAGCGCAGGGGAATCGCGAATGTCGTCGGAGTTTGGTTTGAACGCTGCGCCCAGTACGGTCACTTTGCGTCCGAGCAGTGACCCGCCAAGTTCCTCGCGAGCCAAGTCAACTGTGCGCACTCGACGGCGAGTGTTGATCGCGTCGACCTCTGCAAGGAAACTCAACGTTTGATCTGCACCGAGTTCACCAGCACGGGCCATAAAGGCGCGGATGTCTTTCGGCAGGCAACCGCCACCGAATCCGAGTCCAGCATTGAGAAATTTTCGACCAATACGATCATCCATGCCAATGGCATCGGCGAGCATCGTGACGTCGGCGCCAGTACGCTCACACAATTCAGCCATCGCGTTAATGAATGAAATCTTGGTGGCAAGGAATGAGTTGGCTGCGACTTTAACCAATTGTGCGGTGGCAGGATCCATGATCAAGCGGGGAGTGTCATCAGCCAAAATTTGTTCGTACACTGCATCGAGTTGAGCTATTGCTGCTTGAGCGCGTGGGCCGTCATCGATGCCATACACCAAGCGGTCCGGATGCAGGGTGTCTTGCACAGCGAAGCCTTCACGTAAGAATTCTGGATTCCAAATCAGCGTCGCCTCGGGTTCCGCGAGAGCTAGACGCTCCGCCAACTGTTCGGCTGTTCCGACCGGCACGGTAGATTTGCCGACAACAATGTCACCCGGTTTGATAATGCTCAAAATGGAGGCGAAACCAGCTTCGACGTATTGCATGTCGGCGGAGTATTCACCCGTTTTTTGCGGTGTACCGACGCATAGAAAATGCACTGTAGCCTCGGCAGCATCTTTGATATTGGTGCTGAACATTAAGCGTCCGGTTTCACCGGTGCTGGTGAGTAATTCGGGTAAACCGGGCTCATAAAAGGGGGCCTTGCCGGCCGATAAGCTTTCCACTTTCCAAGGGTCGGTGTCGATGCCAACCACCCGGTGGCCCAATTCCGCCATGCTTGCCGCATGTACGGCACCTAAATATCCGCAGCCAATGACACTGATGTTCATGCAGACACCGTACCGACCCTCGCTAGACTATGTGGCGGAGTAGCCAATATTTAGTAGGGAGCACACTGTGGTCCGCGTGATCGTAGATGTTATGCCAAAGCCAGAAATCTTGGATCCTCAAGGCAAAGCGGTGCTTGGCGCCCTGCCTCGACTAGGTTTCAGCGGTATTAGTGACGTTCGTCAAGGTAAGCGTTTTGAGCTTGACGTTGAGAATGCCGATGAGGCAACGCTCGCCGAGATTGCCAAGGTTGCCGAGACTTTGCTCTCGAATCCCGTGATTGAAGACTTCGTCGTCCGGGTGGACGCATGACCGCGATCGGTGTTGTCACGTTCCCAGGTTCGCTTGACGACCGGGATGCCCGGACCGCGGTTGAAGCTGCGGGCGCCACGAGCATTGCTCTGTGGCATGGGGATGCTGATTTGCGTGGCGTCGATGCGATTGTGCTGCCGGGTGGTTTCTCCTATGGCGATTATCTGCGCTGTGGAGCGATTGCTCGTTTCGCTCCGGTCATGGAGCACGTGATTGAAGCTGCGAAGGCGGGAATGCCAGTTCTCGGCATCTGTAACGGCTTTCAGATTTTGTGTGAATCTCACCTGTTACCCGGTGCACTGATCCGTAACGATCACCGCACCTTCTTGTGCCGCGATCAAGCTCTTGTGATCGAGAACAATCGCACCGCCTGGACAAACGAATATGCCGAGGGTGAACGAATCATCATCCCGTTGAAGAACGGTGAAGGTGGTTTCGTAGCCGATGCTGAGACGGTCGCCAGATTGGAGGGGGAAGGTCGCGTGGTGGCACGTTATGCGGATGTGAACCCGAACGGTTCGATTAATGCAATTGCGGGAATCACGAACGAGCGCGGCAATGTTGTGGGTCTCATGCCTCATCCGGAACATGCGATTAGTGATCTCACCGGGCCTGGCACTGACGGACTTCGCTTCTTCACTTCCGTGTTGCAGTCCTTGGTATCGGCATGAACACTGAGGTCACGTTCAACGCCGAGAAAGAGCGTTACGAGATTACGGTCGATGGCGAGTTCGCCGGGCATGTCGATGCCATCGAACATGGTGGCATCATCAAAATGCCTCATACCGTCGTGTTAGAAAAGTTTGGCGGCCGCGGTGTAGCCGGAATACTGGTTGGTGCAGCACTGGACGACATTCGGACACGCGGAAAAATGATCGCTCCGCGTTGCCCATACATTGTGAGTTTCATTGAAAAGAACCCAGCCTATGGAGATCTCGTCGCCTGAATAGCTTTCGGGCGAGGAGGATGCTTGTGCGCCAAGTTACGGAAATTTTGCTTCTGCCACTTAAAGAATGTCCGTTTTCGGTGCTACTCTAAACCGATGTCTTGATGGCGTCGAAGGCGGTGACTCGACCGTCACGAACTGAAAGTTGGAGTGCACGTCATGAGCGAATTCTGGCAAGTTTTTTGGTGGATTCTTCAAGTCTTCTTCCTTTTTGCCTACCTGATCGTCTTGTTCAATATTGTTTCGGATCTGTTCCGAGACCGGGATTCCGGTGGATTGGTAAAGGCAATTTGGCTGATCTTCCTGTTATTCATTCCTGTATTGACCGCGCTCGCTTACCTGATTTTCCGTGGACAAGGTATGGCCGAACGTTCCTTGGCGGCGCATTCCCAAGCTAAGGCGCAGGCTGATGCCTATATTCGTGACGTTGCGGGCTCGAACCCAGCATCCGAAATAGCTACCGCAAAAAGCCTGTTGGATGCTGGTGCAATTACTCAGGAAGAGTTCGATTCGCTTAAAGCTCGCGTTCTGGGCTGAGTTTGTTAGCTTCGGCAAGACCCCACAGATCAACTAAGGAGGTAACGCGATGATTCGGTTCTTGATTCGCGTGTTGGTGTTTCTTGGTTCTGCCGCGATCGGTTTATGGGTTACCTCATTGATCGTCGACGGAGTTGAGGTGACGGCGAGTGGATATCTCATCACAGTCGGCATCTTCGCTATTGTCCAATCGATACTCACGCCATTCATTGCGAAAGTTGTGAGCCAGAATGCGCGCGCATTTCTTGGCGGCGTCGGCCTAGTCTCGACGTTCGTGGCGTTACTCGTGGCGACCCTGTTCGGCAATGCGCTGACTATTTCAGGTGGCCCATTGGTGTGGATTGCGGCCACAGTTCTGACGTGGTTATTTACTGCAGTTGCGACGCTTTTGTTGCCAGTCGCTCTGGTGAAAGCAGGAATCAATCGAGCTCGCTCGGAAGATTCGTAGCCGATTTGCAATCTGATTGCTTCAACACAGCGCAACCCCCTAGATACTAGATCTAGGGGGTTGCGCTTTCTCTGGTTGTGTATATAGTGGTTCTCGCAGCTGGTTCGATAATCCTGTCAAGGTGAGTCGCTAAGAGGGAATCCGGTGAAAGACCGGAACTGCCCCGCAGCGGTGAATGGGAACGAACGGTGTCAAAGGCACTGGGTTCTGTCCACAGAGACGGCCCGGGAAGCGACACCCAGTAGGACGCAAGACATTGCGAAGCCCATGAGTCCGAAGACCTGCCAGTGCACCGCGACACCAATTGTCGCGGGCGTCCGCGGTCTCGTGGGAAGACCAGTGGTTCACCTCAGTTGAGGTCGTGGACGGCACTTACTTCGTTCACGAGGGGTGAACAGTTGTCCACAATCACCGTTATCAAGCGCGACGGTAGCCGAGTCCCATACGACGGTTACGAAATTGCACGTTCAATTGAGGAAGCCGCTTCAGGACTGCCTGATCCCGTCACTCGCGCCACCCAACTTCGAGCAGAATTAGAGATTACGCTCTTCGACGGCATCACTAGCGAACAGCTTGACGAAGCGGTCATCCAGGTCGCATTACAAAACGTCAAAGACGATCCCGCCTTCGACATGATTGCCTCGCGGTTGCTCGTGAAGAGCATGTATAAAAAGATCTTTGGTGAAGGTGTCACGCGTGATGAGGTGCTCACTATGTGTGGGCCGGCGTTTGTGGATTCCATCAATCGTGGCGTTTCCTATGGGCTGTTGGATACCCGGCTTACTGATGTGTTTGACCTGCAAACCTTGGGCTCGGCGATCGATCCTGATCGTGACGACTTGTTAAAATGCATCGGCGTTCAAACCATGAAATCGCGATACATGATTACCGCGCCTGATGGCACGCCACTAGAAACGCCGCAGTTCTTCTGGATGCGTGTTGCCATGGGGCTCGCGCTCAATGAACAGCATTGGAGCGAGGATCCGCAGGCAGCGACTCGTGCGGCCATTGATTTCTATAACAAAATGAGCCGTTTGGAATACCTTGCTGCTGGTTCAACCCTTGTCAATGCAGGCACGTCCTATGCACAATTATCTAACTGTTTCGTGATGCAGACCGAGGACGAAATCGAACACATCGCGAAGACAATTCGAGATGTCATGTGGCTCACCAAGGGTACTGGTGGTATCGGACTGTCGGTCACGAAGCTGCGCAGTGAAGGCTCCCCGATCAGGTCAAATAACACCACCAGCACGGGCCCAATTCCGTTCATGCACACGATCGATTCGACCCTTCGAGCCGTAAGTCGTGGCGGCAAAAAGTTCGGTGCCTTGTGTTTCTATATGGAGAATTGGCACCTCGACTTTGCACAATTCCTCGACTTACGCCAAAACTCCGGGGATCCCTACCGTCGTACCCGGACAGCGAACACTGCTGTATGGATTAGCGACGAGTTCATGAAGCGAGTCCGTGACGACCAGCCGTGGTATTTGTTCGATCCGCTGGAGGTCCCCGATTTGGTGGAATTGACGGGACAAGCGTTTAGTCAGCGCTATGCGCAATATGCGGCGGCGGCTGACCGTGGTGAAATTCGATTCAAGAAAATGAAAGCTCGCGAACAATTCCGTGCCATTCTCACGAGTTTGCAGACTACTTCGCACCCGTGGTTGACCTGGAAAGACACCATCAATACACGCGCACTTAACGACAATACGGGCACGATCCATCTGTCTAACTTGTGCACTGAAATCACGCTTCCTCAGGATCGTGACAACGTTTCGGTGTGTAACTTGGCGTCGATTAACCTCTCGACACACGTCGATGGCCGTGGTGGGGCTGCGACGATTGCGTGGGAACGGTTAGCCGAATCTGCGCGGCTCGCAGTGCGCCAACTCGACAACCTTATTGACATCACTATTAGTTCTGTTGCCGAGTCGGAGCACTCGAATGATCTCAACCGGGCGCTGGGCCTTGGGATTATGGGATTTACTGAGGTTGCCGAACGTATGGGCTTGGCCTATGACAGTGAAGCGGCGTATGAGCTTATTGACGAACTCACCGAGTTCATTAGCTGGCACGCTATCGACGCCTCGGCAGATCTAGCTCGTGAGCGGGGCTCCTATCCGAACTTTGACGGTTCGGGTTGGAGCCGTGGCATGGTTCCTATTGACACCTTGGATGCACTGGCAGCCGATCGTGGTGTGGCAGTTGACGTCAACCGGACCGAGCGCCTTGACTGGGATTCTTTGCGTAAGAAAGTTGCCGGTGGCATTCGGAATTCGACTCTGATGGCGATAGCGCCCACTGCTTCGATCGGTTTAGTTGCTGGAACTACGCCCGGTCTTGATCCACAATTCAGCCAAATTTTTAGCCGCAACACGAGCTCCGGCAAATTCCTTGAAGTAAACCGCAACTTGGTCGCGGACCTGCAAGAACGTGGTTTGTGGGAAGACGTGCGTGAGGAACTCTTGCGTCATCAAGGCGATCTCTCACTGGTGGAGAAGGCCCCGGCTGACCTCATCAATGTCTATAAAACGAGTTTCCAACTGGACCCTGCCGCGTTCCTCCATATTGCGGCACGGGCGCAGAAGTGGATTGATCAAGCAATCAGCCGGAACATATATCTCGAAAACCGTGATATTGGTTCCATGGTTGAGCTTTACGACCTTGCCTGGCGCATGGGTGTCAAGACCACCTACTACCTGCATATGAAACCGCGCCATCAAGCGGAACAGTCGACAGTCAAGGTCAATAAAGCTGAGGCACTTGGATCCCAAGGTGCGAGTCGTAAGGGCTTTGGTGCGGTGGTAGCGAAACCGACACCCGTTGCTCGCGGTTTTGGTGCAGTTGCAGTCGAGACAAAAGCCGAGATTGCAGCGCCAGCAGCAGAAGTCGTGCCAACTGACGTCGAGGAACTCACAGTCCTTGGCGAGGTAGAGATGGTTGATGGAGCAGCGTGTCCCATTGATCCGATGGAGCGCCTGCAATGCGACTCCTGCCAGTGACCAGAACCGTTCGAACCCTATTCGCGGCCTTTGAACCTGCCGCCTAAATAGACCCAGGAAAGAGAAAACTGTCATGCCAATTTTAGGAACTGGAATCCAAGAAGGACTCCTGCTGAAACCCGTCACCTACCAGTGGGCAATGGATCTATATGACCAAGCTGTCGCCAACACCTGGTTCCCCAACGAAGTCCAGTTGGGGGAGGACCTGAGTGATTTCGAGAAGATGAGCGACGACGAACGCCATGCTCTCACCCACTTGATGAGCTACTTTAATCCGAACGAATTGCTCGTCAATAAGGCATTGGCTTTCGGTGTTTACCCCTATGTCAATGCAGCTGAGTGCCACCTGTATTTGGCAAAGCAAATGTGGGAAGAAGCTAATCACTGCATGAGTTTCGAGTACGTCCTTGAAACGTTTCCGATCGACCGGGAAGCTGCTTATGAATCGCACGTGACAGTTCCGTCGATGGCAGCCAAGGAAGCTTTTGAGGTCAAGTTCATCACCCGGATGACTGAGCAGTCGCTCGACATCACTACCACCGAAGGCAAACAAGACTTTGTCCGTAACCTCGTCGCTTATAACGTGATTTTGGAAGGGATCTGGTTCTACTCCGGTTTTATGGTGGCCCTGAGTTTCAGACAAAGGAACCTGTTACGCAATTTCGGTTCGCTGATCGACTGGATCGTCCGTGACGAGAGCCTGCATCTCAAATTCGGTATCAACCTGATCCTGACCGTATTGGAGGAAAACCCTGATGTGGCAACTCCTGAATTCGCCGAGGAAATCAAGCAGATGATCCTCGACGCGGTGACGATGGAAGAAGCGTACAACCGTGACCTTTTACCGAATGGCATCTTGGGGCTCAATGCTGACTACATCAACACGTATGTGCAGTATTTAGCTGATCGGCGTCTTGAAGAACTCGGCTTCGGGGCCCACTATGGCGTTGCTAATCCGGCCAAATGGATGGCCGCTGCGAACGACACACTCGAACTCGTCAACTTTTTTGAATCGATCAACACCTCATATGAGGTGAATGCGAAGGCTGGCTCGTGAGTTGTGTGGGCTTTTGGACCGAGAGCCAGCGCAGGCGGCTTCGCCTCGCGGCTCTCGATCCGCGGCCAGTTTCGCGATTCTTGTCCCCGCCCTCTAGCGATTCGAAACAGCGGCGAATCCGATTGCTTTCTCTCGACCCGCGACCCGAGATTCGTGAGAGTGCTGCACTTCATGCCCGAGACGATGGTGTACTTCACCGGCTAGCAACCGATGGGGAAGCGAGTGTGCGGGCCGCAGTGGCGAGAAACAGATACTGCTCCCGCGATACACGCGAATTATTGAGCCAAGACCCCGATGAAATCGTACGAGGCTGGGCTAACTGGTACGCAGAATGATGGTGGTGAGATAGTTCGCGGCTGGATGATTCGTCGAATCGTGGTGGATGCTCACTGCCTGGATCGTTGTGGGACTCGGTTTAGTTCTCTTGGCCGGAGTAACGCGAAAACCAGCTGCTCAGCACGCCTGATGTAAGCAGCCGGATGGGCGTCGACGGTTCCTGGTCACGTACCCAGTGGCATACCCTGAAATATGACTACCCGCTTCTACACCGCATCCAGCCTTGATGGATTCATTGCCACGGCGGATCACTCCCTCGACTGGCTGTTTAAACAGAACTTCGATTGGGAAGCTGAGATAGCCGAGACTGCGTTCTTTGCGGGGGTCGGGGCGCTGGTCATGGGAGCCTCGACCTACGAGTGGATGGTGCGCAATCAGGAGACGTGGGAGTACGAGCAACCCGCGTGGGTGATGACTCACCGTGAACTTGCTGTGCCAGCAGGTGCCGACGTCCGACTTGTGCAGGGCGATGTGGCTCCAGTCCACGCCGACATGGTGGCTGCCGCTGGCGACAAAGACATCTGGGTCATGGGTGGGGGAGATCTCGCGGGGCAGTTTGCGGACGCCGGACTGCTCGATGAAGTTTGGGTGCAGTTCGCTCCCGTCACTCTCGGATCTGGGCAGCCGTTGCTGTCGCGAAACCTAGACCTCGAACTCCTCCACCACGTGCGCAATCGAGATTTCGTTTGTGTCCGGTATCGGGTGCGGAAAAGCTAGACGCTGTTTGGAGAGTATTTTTAGGCTAAAAATATGGCATTCTTCCGCTGGGATTCGCGAACGAACGAAACCGTCAGCGCTGGGGCAGCCAAGGTCGATGGTCCTACCGGCCTCGCCCCTCGCGATGCCGTCGGCGTCCTCGTTTTCAGCATGAAGATCTTGCGCTGGCCGACGTGATTCTCGCTCGTCTTCACTGCGCCACTTATCGCTGGAACTGGGCTCATGGCTGTGCTTAATGACGGCACAATTGCGGCAAACGTTGGAGTGGTTTCTGGACCCGAACTCATCGTGTGGGCTCTCGATCCGAGGCCCGTCGCCCAGTTTTTGGCGCCGCCATCCAGCGAATCGAAACAACGACGGATTCGGTTGTTGGTGATGGATCTGCGACCCGAGATTCGCGAGAGTGCTGCGCTTCATATCCGAGACGACGATGTACTTCACTGGCTAGCGACCGATGGGAAGCGAGTGTGTGGGCTGCAGTGGCGAGAAATAGACACTGCTCCCGCGATACACGCGAGTTATTGAGTCAAGGCCCCGATGAAATCGTACGCGGCTGGACTAACTGGTACGTGATTCCGTCGCCTAGCGGGCGGGGAGAGATGACATCAACCGAGGGCCACAAAAACGACAGCAAGCGTTGCTAGGGCTAAACCGAGTCCTTGGATCTTGCGTACCCGTTCGTCTAAAAAGATGGCCGCAAGAATGACAGTTCCCGCAGGATATAGCGAAGTAATAACAGAAACCACCGACAGTAGGCCGTGATGCGAGGCGACATAAAACGCCATGAGTGCGGGAGCGCCAACAAAGCCCATCGTCAACGGACGTAGGTCAGAACGGCTCTTTGGCTTCAAACCATGACCTAAGACCAGAGCGATCACCGCGACGACCGTTGCCGAGGTGGCATACATGCTGAATACGGGCCACAGCCCAGCCTTTGAATCCACTTGAGCGAGCGCCACCAATAACACGCCAAAACCGAGACCGGCAATAATGCCGTCGACAACGCCGCCTTTGTGCTGGGGATCATTGTCTTCGACGAGTGAAATCAACCAAATTGCGGGGAACGCCAGAATAATTCCGACGGTGACGATAAGCGCTGGTCGGTCGCCGAGGAGGAACCCGATCGTCACGGGGAGAAAAGCTGACCCAACTGCCGAGATCGGTGCGACGACATTCATTTTCGCGTTCGCTAGCCCGCGGTACAGCACGGCTGCCCCCGCACCGCTTCCGAAGCCAGCCGCTATTGCCCAAAGGTGGTCCGTGAGTGATGCGGTTCCGGAAAAGAAGCCTGCGAGCAGCGCAACCAAGAGTGCCGAGGAAGCCTGACCGTAGGCAGCAACTCGCCAAGGACTGATGGTCTTGGCAAAAACTCCGCCCAAGAAATCCGCAACACCATACATCGCTGCAGAAAATAGGGCGAGCGAGATTGCGAGCATCGGCCCAGAATAGGACTCGGGAACAAAAGCGAAGCAAAGGGGCTTGATTTAGATATGAAGAAGATTGGATTCCTGTCTTTTGGGCATTGGACGCCTTCGCCGCATTCAGCGACACGCAGTGCTTCAGACACCTTGCTTCAATCGATAGATCTAGCGGTTGCGGCAGAAGAGTTGGGTGCTGATGGCGCTTACTTCCGAGTGCACCATTTTGCTCAGCAATTGGGATCGCCATTCCCGCTGCTTGCTGCCGTGGGTGCCCGCACGAATTGTATTGACATTGGTACCGGCGTCATCGATATGCGTTACGAAAATCCGGCATATATGGTCGAGGACGCTGGCGCCGCTGATTTGATTGCCGGCGGTCGCCTGCAGTTGGGTATTAGCCGCGGCTCACCCGAACAAGTAATTGAGGGCTATCGCCATTTCGGCCACCATCCAGCCGAAGACGATCCGGGTGGGGCAGATATGGCACGTGGGCACGCCTTAAGGTTCCTCGACTTATTGCGTGGCGAGGGCTTCGCAGAACCTAATCCGCGCCCGATGTTTCCAAACCCGCCGGGCTTGTTGAGGCTTGAACCCCACTCGCCGACCCTGCGCCAACGCATTTGGTGGGGAGCCGGATCGCGGGCCACAGCCGAGTGGTCCGCCCAGCAGGGCATGAATTTGATGAGTTCGACTCTGCTTACTGAGGATGCTGGTGTGCCATTCCATGTCTTGCAGGCCGAGCAAATTCAACGGTTTAGGGATGTTTGGGATGAATCTGGGCATGACTTTGAGCCGCAGGTTTCAGTGAGTCGTTCGATCTTCCCATTGATGAACGATCTTGACCGGCGCTACTTTGGTGTCAATCGCGAAAAGAGCGATCAGGTCGGTTATATCGACGGTGGAGCCGCAATCTTTGGTCGTAGTTACGCCGATGAGCCAGACAAACTCATCGAACAGTTGGCTGAAGACGAAGCAATCAAGGCCGCTGACACGCTCCTGTTGACCGTGCCGAACCAGCTCGGTGTCGATTACAACGCGCATGTGCTTGAGTCGATCCTGAGGTACGTGGCTCCAAGTCTCGGTTGGCGATAACGTTTCACCATGAAACTCCGGGCCTATAACGCATCAGACGCGGCAAGGACTCTGGAGATATTTGAGAGTGCGGTTCGGGAAATAGCTAGCCACGATTACACCCCCGCGCAGGTTGATGCTTGGTTAGGTGATGCCAGCAATGTGGAGGTGTGGAACCGTGCGCGGATGGCCGTGAACACCTGTGTTGTGCAGACGGACCGAGGTATTTCAGGGTTTATCGATGTCGATCAGAATGGTTACATTGACATGCTTTTCGTTGCTCCTCGTGAGATGCGAAGAGGGCTTGCAACGGCGTTAGTGTCTTGGGCTGAAACCACAGCACGTGCTGTCGGCGCAGAACAGATGAGTACGTATGCCAGTGTTACTGCACGCCCATTTTTTGAGGCGCGTGGGTTTAATGTGCGCGAGCAGCGTTCCGTCATTGTTCGTGGAGTTGAGCTGACAAACTTTGCCATGACTAGACGGCTATAGGCCAAAGAAACCCCAACTTCTGGTCGGTTTGTCCCCTGAAATCCGCGATTTCACGGCGCAAACCGACCAAAAGTCGGGGATGGCTTGGGAGTTGGGGGAGGCTTGGGTGAGGATTCTAGGGTTACAGTATGGGTTTATTTCAATGGGGATCACGGACAAACCAGACTGTGAATGCTTGGGCTGCAAAGGTTGATGGCCCGACCGGATTGGCGGCTAGCGATGCCGCAGCGGTCGTGTCGTTAACCGTCCGAATTTTACGTTGGCCCACACTCTTTCTCCTGATTTTTGTGGTCCCCTTGGTCGCCGCCACGGGACTCATCGCCCTACTTAACGAGGGCGTTGTTGCCGTCATTGCCACCATAGTTTTTATTATCGAACTCGCGGTCTGTATGGCGTTTGCTTGGCGTCGCTATCAGATTTTGTGGGCTGTTTCAGAACCTGATGTGCTTGCAAACCAAATTGCGGTAGCCGCCGAAATGAGCGGACGACCTCAAGAGATCACCGGTGAACTGACTAGCCTGAATCGAGCTACCGGCCAACGTATCTGGACCAGACTTCGTGAACTGTGGTCGAAAACGCCAAAAGATGCCGTCTGGATTCGCAGAGTTCAAGACCTAGATCGCGCTAAATGGTTTTTTCCGCCGTCTATTGGTCGCACCATCGTGCTTGCACTCGCCATGATGTGGCTGGTGCCGATCTCGGTGATCACGACGTTCTTACTCTTTGTAGCCGCAATTGCGAACTAGCAGTCTCAGCTAGCAGGTTTAGGGCGTCCGGCGACGCAAAGTGAACGACGCCAGCGCCAAGAAACCTGCCGCAAACGCGAGCAACACAATGAGATCAATGAGCAACTCGGAACTGAACTCTGACTCAGTCGCCAAGATGGCAAAAGCATCCGTCAGATGGCTCAAAGGCAGAATCTCCGAGAGCCAATACAAAGGGTCGGGCATATGGTCGCGTGGAACTAACAATCCGCACAGCAAAAACTGCGGAATGATTGCTAACGGCATGAACTGCACAGCTTGGAATTCGGTGCGAGCGAAAGCCGACGCCAACAGGCCAAGGGCAGTACCCACCACCGAACTTACGACAGCGAAAAGTAGTACTGTCCACGGCTGAGCTAGATCCAAGTCGAGTAGCCAAATGGCTGCGGCTGTCGTCACTGCAGCTTGCGCGAGTGATGCCACGCCAAGGGCAAGCGCATAACCACCGATCAATTCTCCGCGCGCTAGGGGAGTAGTCATGAGCCGTTCGAGTGTGCCGGATGTTCGTTCTCGGACCATCGTGACGGAAGTGATGAGGAAAAAGATGGTGAATGGGAAAAACCCGATGAGAGCGGGTCCCGCGAAGTTAAAGATATCCGGTCTGGAGTCGTAGACCCAATAGAAGACAGTCAGCAAGACGGTTGGCATCACGACGATGAGAGCCACACTGCGCCGATCGTGTGACAATTGCTGCCACACTCGGATGGCTACGGCCCACGCCCGTTTCATGATTCACTCCGTTGTGCGAGTCGAACGAATGCTTCGTCTAGATCTTCGGTGTCGGCCTGTCTTCGTAATTCGGCGGGCGTAGCGTCGGCGAGCAAAGTGCCATCGCGGAGCAAGAGGATCCTGTCGCAGTGCGCAGCCTCGTCCATCACATGACTCGATACCACGAGCGTCACGCCTTCGCTTGCAAGCCGAGCAAATAACGACCACAGATTCATGCGCAAAACAGGGTCTAGTCCTACTGTCGGTTCATCGAGAAGTAAGAGTTCGGCTCCCGTGACGAGAACCGAAGCGAGGCCAACTCGAGCACGTTGTCCGCCAGACATTGAACTCACGAGTTGGTCGGCCCGGTCCTCCAGGTTGACGCGTTGGAGTGCCCGATCGACCTC
>JBEBSZ010000007.1:0-80297 GCA_040394025.1 Aeromicrobium sp. | reverse complement strand
ACCATCAGAAGAGCCATCACTATCTGAACGACCATCTGAAGGTGGATCCTCACGATCCGTTTCACCACCTGCAGGTTCACCATCAGTCTCAGGTTGATCATCAACAACAGCAGGTTTCACACCAAGAGCAGCCGCACGGCCCTCCTCAGTCATGACCTGCACATCAAACCTGAACCCCGACCGCAGATTCGAGACCACCACATCCGTGCCAACAGACACCTGCGGATACCGAGTCTCAACACCCTTCAACGTGGGAGCAGGCAACAAGCCCGGCCAGCTCAACACCACTGCACTATCCGAACTCTGGCTAACCGCCACCAAGTCAGACACCGAACGCGAACGGCGACCATCAGTGACCTTCAACGACGACTTCTTGTCATCGGACTTCTTGGACTTCTTGCTCGTGGAATCAGACTCGAATTCAAAAGCCACCTCACGGACCTTCGCACCCTTCGACTCACCAGCCAACGACAAGCCCAAAGGATGCGCTGCCGCCCGAACCGAACCATCGCTAGCAGCCTTCGCGGTTAAATCAACATCCGTCCACTCACCCTCAAGATCACGAAACCTGATCTGGCCACCATGCGCATCAGTGGTCAACGTCCCATCAGGATTAACCCACGTCGACGAAAACTCGTCACGCAAATCCTCGACCTCAACCCGCACACCCTGCGCCCTAGCCGCAACCTGAGCAGACACCACATCCGGCGCCAACACCACCGGCACCGCCTTCGCAGACGCCACAGGCGACTCGACGACAGTCGGAGAGGCAACCGCCGGCCCCGGCACCAACGCAATCAACAGCACCGTCGATACGCCGACAATCAACCAACGAACAAACTGTCGTGCTAAAGACTGAGACCACGAACCCAACATCGCCAAACCGCCTGACCAGAATCAAAGCTGAAAGAATACGTTCCCACCATCAACGCGTCGTTAGGATTCGAAATTCACATCAGTTTGAGTCAGTTCAGTTGCGTCAATTGTGATTCATGTCACTTTGGCAGAAGGTGGTAGCAAAAACAGTCGCAAAACCAAAAGAACATCAAAGATAGTTCTAAACGACTAGTCACATTGGCCCAAAGAGCTAGGAGCAATCAGTCATTGACTCCACCAGAGAATTCACAAGTCCACTTTCCGCCTCGGCCAAACGAACGAGCCGTCAACCAGGTGGACCAAAAAGCCTGCTCAATTATGGATAGGTGCGTCCATATCGGAGAGCGGCCGCCCAGTGCCACCCCACCGCCGAGCCACAATATGTGCCGCAATGGACACCGCCGTTTCTTGGGGTGTGCGTCCGCGTAGGTCCAAGCCAATAGGACTGTCGAGCATTGCCACCTGAGCCTCCGTCATGCCAGCATCGTGCATGCGTTTGACCCGATCATCATGCGTTCTTCGTGAACCCATCACCCCGATATATTTTGGGCGAGTCTCCTCAGGAAGTGACGTCACCGCGACCAGCGCTGGCACGTCGAACTTGGCGTCATGCGTCAGCACACACACCACTGTGCGCGAGTCAATACGGCCCGCGTCGACTTCGGCGTTGAAATAACGGTGCGGCCAATCCACGACAACTCGATCCGCAGCCGGAAAACGTTGCGGGGTGGCAAACACCGAACGCGCATCACACACCGTGACATCAAAACCAAGAATTGCACCCTGTTCAGCAAGTGCGGCAGCAAAATCAACGGCACCAAAAATCAACATTCGAGGCTTGGGCTGAAAACTCGTGACGAAAACGGCCATCTCATTACCCATCCGCTCACCACCAGGGCCAAAGTGCATCATGCGGCTGTCACCAGCAGCCAAAACTCCGCGCACATCAGCCGGTACCGAGTGATCAGCAAACTCTGTCCCCAAGGTGCCCTCATGAGAATCAGGACGCACGATGACTTTACGTCCCAGCCATTCTGGTTCAGGATGTCCGGTAATCGACGCCCAAGCAACCGGTCGGTCAGCCTCGACATCAGCAATCACTCGATCAACCAGTTCGGCATCTCCCGGGTCAACACGCTGAATAAAGATCGTCAGAATGCCACCGCAGGTCAGGCCCACAGCAAAAGCATCGGCATCCGAGTAGCCAAACACCTCAACTTTTGGTGACCCAGATTCAAGTACCTCTTGCGCACTCTCATAGACGGCACCCTCAACGCACCCGCCAGAAACAGACCCAAAAACGGCGCCATCGGCACCAATCACCATCGACGCACCTGGATCACGTGGTGACGAACCGTTCGTATCGATAACAGTCGCTATAGCGACAGGCTCCCCCGCCTTCAGCCGCTCAAGAGCGTGCGGCAAGACGTCAAACATGACTCACAACCTCCAATAATTCTTCAAATGCCGTGAAAGTATGACCAGCAACCACATGATCCACATGAGGTAATACCGCGACCATTCCTTGTTGCACTGGTTCAAAACCAGGCTTTCCGCGATGCGGATTTACCCAAACAATCGTTTTTGCAAGCCGCCGCAATTGCGCAGCTTGTTCGCCCAAAAGGCTGGCGTCCCCACGCTCCCAGCCATCACTAGCAATGATGACAATCGCTCCACGCGCAATTCCTCTGCGCCCAAAACGATCAATAAATGCGGCGAGACTTTCACCTAAACGAGTGCCACCCGACCAGTCGGGGATGACATTTCCCGCCGCCTCAAGTGCCAACTCGGAATCACGGATCTTCATGGCACGAGTGATCCGCGTCAGCCGAGTGCCGGCTGTGAAAACCTCTACTCGCGCTGGCGCACTCGCGTAGACACGATGCGCGAGTCGCAACATGTGGTCGGCATAAGGCGCCATTGATTTAGACACATCAACAAAAAACACCACTCGGCGAGGTTTCTTGCGACGGCGTTGAAAACGCAACCCCGTAGGTTCACCCGCATGACGCATATCCGCGCGAACCATCGCAGGAATATCCAGATCACCACGGTGATGTGGTTCGCGGCGACGTACTGCTTGCCTAGGAAGTTGAACCGCAAGCCGTGAAAACAACCACTTCATTTCCAACGCTTCGTGCTTATTCAACTTAGCTACGTCGCGGTGACGCAAACGTTCGGTCGCAGAAGCAACCATTGTCAGTTCGTCAACGTCCTCGTCTTGAGCAACCTGACCATCGCCAGCATTACTGTGCCCAATCGTTACCGTGTCGTTTGCTGGCACTCGGCCGACATTGATGCCGCTGAACCAGTCAGCAAATAGCCGATCGTAAATGTCGATGTCGTCAGGCGAAGAACACATCGTTGAGCGTCCAGCCCAGTAGACATCTGATGTGTCCATGACATCGAGCGCATCGAGCGCGCCAACAAAATCCTCAACCCGCGCTGAAGTGACTCCCGCACGTCGAAGTGCCTGACCGAATCCCACGAACTCGGCCACCACTTCTGTGCGGACGTCAGTCATGTCAACCACTCAACTGTTCCGCCAAGACGGTCTTCACATGTTCAGCGTCTTCACGATATTTGCTCAACGCACCGAGGGTCTTTACGGCGATGTCAAGATCCAAGTCCTCACGACCTAATTCATGAACGGCCCGCGCCCAATCGATGGTTTCCGCCACACCAGGCAATTTGATGAGCCGGTTTTCCGAACGCAGAAACTGCACAACTTCCACCACCCGACGCGTCAACCGTTCGCTCACTTCAGGAAGTCTGGCTTTAACGATCTCGACTTCCCGATCGAGATTCGGGTGATCAATCCAGTGATAAAGACAGCGACGCTTCAATGCATCGTGGACATCACGCGTGCGATTTGATGTCAAAATCACAATCGGCGGAGTTTCAGCTCTAATCGTGCCCAACTCCGGAATGGAAACCTGATACTGCGAAAGCACTTCAAGCAAGAACGCCTCAAACTCGTCATCTGCTCGATCAACTTCATCAATCAGCAATACCGCGGGGGCTTCTTGGAGCGCACGCAAAATAGGTCGGGCCAGCAGGAACTTCTCGCTATGCAACACGCCACCGAGTTCTTCAGCGTCGGCCGCTGTACCTGTCGCTTCCAGTGTGCGCAGATGCAGAATCTGGCGCGCAAAGTCCCAATCGTAGAGCGCCTGTTGCGCATCAATTCCTTCATAGCACTGAAGCCTGATGAGCGGCACGTCCAAAGATTCAGACAACGCGAGTGCGAGCGCAGTCTTACCTGTTCCTGGTTCGCCCTCCACGAGCAGAGGCCGTTGCAAGTTGATAGCCAAATAGCCAACCGTCGCCAAGCCCTCATCGGCTATATAGTCGACCTTCGTCAAAAGCTCGGCTAACTCATGTGGGTCTGCAAGAGCTCTCATAACAACACCTTAGATACCTTCTCGCGTGTCCACGTCGTGGCCGCTGGCCAAATCTCCACATTCGATAGTGGCGGCCTGATGGCGATTCAGATAACGTCGCGCGCCTTCGTCACCACTCAACTCAGCTAAAAGCGGCTTCCAATGCGCTTTACCAATCAAAACCGGATGCCCAGGCTTACCGGCATAACTGGCGCGTACCAATGCTTCAGCCTCAGCATGGGGAAGTAAACGGCGAACCACATCGCTGCCAACATCAGGCAAGTCCACCAAGTGGACCAAAACGGTATCGGCATCGGGAAAACGACGTGGGATTTCACGCAGCCCGTCGGCCAACGATTCGCCCATGCCATCGGTCCAATGTTTAGAATGAATCGTTTCTGCCTCAGGAATGAGCGATTGCGCTTCCTCGGCTTCAGCACCCAATACAACGAGCACCGAATCGCAACCGCCCATCGCCAAGGTTTCGTGGCTTGATTCGAGCCACGGCACGCCGGACTTGCTACGAACCAGAGCTTTCGGGATTCCCATCCTGGAACCTCGGCCCGCGGCTAGCAGAAGTCCGACGACCGTCACTGAATCACGTCCCTTATGTGTCCGACTCTTTGAGCCAAGCACGTACTGATTCATTGTGCTGGCCTAATGCTGGTGGAGCAATAACATCTGGTTTAGCTCCACCGTAAGCGTTGTCGTCAAACCGAATCACTGGACCAGGAATCTGCAAGCGACCCTTCGTGGCATGGTCAATATCAACCAAGAGACTCTGTGACTTGACTTGATCCCATTCGTACACCTCTTGCATATTGCGCACTTTGCCCGAGGGAATTCCGGCTTCGGTCAACAAGTCCAACCAGTGTTCGGCTGGCTCTGCAGCGAAAATCCCATTGAGCAGGTCAATGAGCTCCTCGCGGTTTGACACTCGATCACCGTTCGTGGCGAAGCGAGGCTCATCGGGATCAAGACCCAAAGCGGGAGCGAATTTCTGCCATAGCACCTCAGAACCACACGACAACTGAATCGGAGCAGTGGCCGTATAAAACAAGCCATACGGTGCGATCGATGGATGATGTGAACCGGAGAGCCCCGGTAATTCACCGGCAATTGTCCAGCGGGTGCCTTGGAAGGCATGGATACCAACCACACTGGCGATAAGCGAGGTCCGCACTACGCGACCCTTGCCTGTCTTTTCGCGTTCTACCAAGGCAGAAACGGCACCAAAGGCACCATTCATGCCAGCCAACAGGTCGGCGATCGGCACACCGACTTTCGTCGGTTCGTTGATACCGGTCACGCTCATCAGACCAGCCTCGCCTTGAGCGATCTGGTCATAGCCGGCCCGATGTGCTTCTGGTCCGTCGTGGCCGAATCCGGTAATGGATAGGACGACAAGACCCGGGTTAAGGTCATGCATTCTTTCGACGCTGAACCCAAGACGATCAAGCACTCCAACACGGAAGTTCTCGATCAGCACATCAGCACGACGAATGAGTTGGGCAAGAATCTCGGAATCCGCTTCGTCTTTCAAGTTGAGCGTAATTGATTCCTTGTTACGGTTGGCCGCCATGAAATAGGTGGATTCGCGGTTCTCACCTTCACCTAAAAATGGCGGACCCCAGCCGCGGCTGTCATCGCCGCCACCGGGGTTCTCAACCTTGATGACTCTTGCGCCCATGTCGCCGAGCATCATTGCGGCTTGTGGGCCGGCCAACGCCCGGCTGAGGTCGAGGACAAGCATCCCCGACAACAGCCCGGCGTCGCGGCTTTCTGCAGAATCGTGAACTGTCACGTCAGCTCATGTCGACGATGGCAGCAACTGGTCCGCCGCCCTCTGGGCCCTGGTGGGCCGCCGAGACCGAAACGAACACTGCTGGATCGCCAGTAACCGAAGCGGTAACACCGCCAACAGCCGACTTGATCTGGCGGTGCCAGTGCACATCGGAGTCGTCGAGCATAGCGTTACGACGGCCACGAACCATGCCGTCCTGGCTGGCTTCACACTTGAGGAACACGTTGACCAAACGGCCATCGATGTCTTCCGTACGTGGGCGTTCTGGCAGATCGAGGCCAGCATCACGAATAGCTTCCCAGATGCCGTCAGTATCAAGTGCATCGTTCATCACCGAGTGGCCGATGCGGTACTTGCCGCCAACACCACGGACGTTGCCGACCACGACAACCTGCGCCTGATCGAGTTCGACGCCTGAGGAACAGGAAGCAACAGCCGAGTAAAGCTCACGGGAATGCATGACGTCTGCATCCGTTGGCATCTCGATTTCACCGAGTGCAACAGCGATACCCAGAGCAGTAACACCATTGGAAAGGTCCATCGATTCGTGGGTGTTCTCGGTCCAAACCTTCTGACCGCGGCTCTTGGCGTCACGGATGGTGTGGATCGTGAGCAATGGAGTCTTGGTCTGAACGTAGTGAACGTCCTTCGGATCGGTGATGCCGGCTTCAGCCATTGCGGCCTTTACAGCGTCAGCGACCTTAGTGATCATCGAAGTAAAGCCAATCTCCTCAGGGAGAATGTGCTCACTCATGGCGAAGCCGACGCTGATGCGTGGCTCGTCAGTCTTGACGGTCTTGTCTTCAGGCAACGTAGCGAAAATCGTGGCGTGAGGGCTGATGATGCCGTCGGTACCACCGGACCACACGATCGGGATCTGGCCAACATCTTCCTTGGACCGAGTGCCCTTGGACTGAATAACTTCACGGAATGCGCGGTCAGCGATGATGCGGGTGTAGTCGTTCACACCGCCGTTGCCTTCGGTCTTACCAATGATCGCGATGATGCGGTCCGCTTCAAAAACTCCCTCGTCGATGAGTTTCGCGAGTTCGCTAGCGTCGGCGACGGAGTGAATCGGTACTTTACGTACTTCAATTGCAGGTGGCACGGGCGTGTCCTTTCATTTCGGGCGGGGTGTTACGTGGCATTGGGAACCACACGGGTTCCCGCGGAAGCGTCAACCGCGTCAGCGATCTTCGCAAGGGAGGTGATGACACCGATTCCGGCTCCGGATTCGGCAAAGGAGGTTACGGCTTCGACCTTCGGACCCATCGATCCTGCGGCAAAACCTTGTTCGGCTGCGATCTCTCGCATTTCTTGAGTACTGACATCACCAATGGGCTTTTCGTTCTCAGTGCCCCAATCGGCGATGACTGAATCAACATCCGTGGCAATCACGAGCACGTCAGCCTTGACTTGCTTCGCGATGAGTGCGGCGGTGAGGTCTTTGTCAATGACGGCTTCAACTCCGGTGAGAGCACCGTTGGCGTCCCGAGCTGTCGGTATTCCACCGCCGCCCGAGCAGACCACCACGAACCCAGCAGCCATCAGTCGATCGGCACTTGGCGCATCCAAGCAGTCGACCGGTTGCGGAGAAGCAACCACCCGACGCCAACCACGATCATCAACCTCGACAAACTTTTGTCCCAGCTCGATGAGGGGAAGAGTTTCTTCGGGAGTCAAATAGCGGCCGATCGGTTTTGTGGGGTTGGTGAAGCCTGGATCATTTGAGTCCACGAGGGTACGCGACACGAGTGCCGCCGTGTGGCGTTCGAGTCCACGTTTAGCGAAACTGTCGTCGAGCGCGTTGATCAACAGCATACCAATGGTGCCTTGGGTTTGCGCCCCACACCAGTCGAGCGGCACCGGTGGGACTTTGCCTGCAGTCAGTTCATTTTTCACTAAGAGATTGCCGACTTGAGGGCCGTTGCCGTGGGTGAGAAGAACGTCGTGACCTGCAGCAACCAAATCTGCAATAGGCTCGGCGGCGGCACGGATCGCGGCCTGCTGGTCTTCAGGTGTGGCTCGACCGTCGGGCGAAGTCATGGCGTTACCGCCCAAAGCAATTACTATCCGCATGCTTACGAGGCTAGGTGACTTGCATCACTCAAGCATGGGCAGAAATTTCCGTACCCTCTCAGAAACCCTAGGCAATAACTGACAAAGGTACGGGCATTACGGCCAGTTTTATGTAAAACGTCCACCGAGAATGCAGAGAACTCCCTTTTTGGCCTCCGATTTACCACTATCGGAACTCACGCACGAGCACCTCAGATAGTCCGTGCGGTAGACGACCAAGCACCTGCGCGGCGCCCTCACTTCCGGTGGGCAAACCGTAGTGCTCGTAATAATTGAACATGGCCAAAAGCCACTCACGTTCACGCGGTTCGAGTCGAGCGCCCGCCCCACCCGACCACTCTTGCGCAGAAATCACAGTCAGCTGAACGTCTTGGTCTAATACGTCGGAGGCCACACGCGCGAGATCGCGAACGGACACCAGATCTGGACCACCAAGTTCGAGGGTCGAACCAATAAGATCCGGCTCAAGCAGCGCTCGCGCTGCAATTTCTCCAACATCGTGCAGATCGATCAGACCAAACAGTCGATCCACGTTGTACGGAACCACAATACTTGGTTCTGGGCCTGTCAGTTGTGGCAAGAAATTCTGCACATACGCACACGGTTGCACAATCGTCCAGTCCAAACCGCTCGTACGCACGAGTCGTTCGGACTCGGCTTTGCCCAAGTGGTGAGGCATTTCTGGAATATATGGCGCTGCAACCGAGTGATACACCACTCGCGATACTCCCGCTTCTTTTGCGGCAGCCAGAATCTTAGAAACAAACTCTGGTTCATCGGGATGCATATTCGGGGCCATAATGTAGGCGGCTGAAAACCCGGCCAAAGCTCCTACCGGCGCTTGGAGTTCAGCTCGGCCCAAAGGCTGTGCATCAGCCCCCAAAAAGTCGAGTGCCGAGATCACCGCTTGGCCTGTCTTTCCTCGGCCACCTAGTACGGCAATCTCGGCACTCATCACTTACTCACTTTCAAAGGTGTTTCCTCAGAGCCAATCGACGTCGGCAGCATCTTTGCCACCACTGAGTCGGGCATAGCCTGGTCCACGATCGAAGAATGGCTCTTCGGGACGCGACGCACGAATTCGGTCACGCTCGGCGGCCGTAGCCTCCGCGTCGTACCCAAGATCGTCGGTTTCCATTGATCCGGTCAGGACCACGCCATAGTCAGCAAGCGCCGACTTCGTGGTGACCTTGTCCCAGGTGATGTCACGAACGACCATCTCTGGATCACGATCGAGCGGATCGCCCCAGCCACCGCCACCTGTCGTGCAGACACGAATGACGTCGCCAGCCTTAACGAACTCAGCATCGGCCAAGGCGTCAACATGCCGCTCATCTGGCTGACCTGGATTGATTGTCACGCTGAACGGAGCTCCAGCTTTACCGCCCTTGACACCCCAGCAAGCCAGAATCGACCGGTCGGCGATTGACATAAAGTGGGCGTCCTTCAACATGCGGAAGTGCTTCTCGTAACCCAGACCGCCACGGAACTTACCCGCGCCGCCCGAATCCGGAGCTAACTTGAGTTTCTCCACGACGAAGGGGAATCGCGATTCGGTGAATTCCGTCGGCAGGTTACGTGACTCTGGCACGACGTGAATCGTGTCTTCGCCATCTGCGTAGTAACGGCCACCTGCACCGCCACCCAGCACCTCACGCATGAGGTAGCTTCGGCCTTCCATATCTTCGCCATAAACGCCCGTATAACGGATCGTTTCTTGGTCGGCGGGCATCTGACCATCGACTGCCTTGGCGATGACACCGGCCAGCACACCCAGCATGCGCAAAATCACGAAGGTTCGCGCATTTGTCGGGGCTGGGAAGATCGGTGTCAACAAAGTGCCCGGTGGCGGGAAGCGCATCTCGATGAGCGGCACGATGCCTTCGTTGACGTCCAGTTCGCCCATACGTTCTGGGGTGTCGGCAAGGTTACGCAGAATCGGTGCCAGCCACTTCTTCATGAACACACCATCGGAGGCGTCGGCCACGTGGTTGATGGGGCCCTTGGCCTGAGGCGACGTTCCCATGAAGTCGATGATGAGGCGTTCGCCTTCAGGATCGTCCTCTGGCGTACGCGTGAGCGTGATGCGCTGCGTGTGAAGTTGCGGCTCATCCACGCCATCGTGCTCGGCGTAGTCTTCCCAGACCCATGTTCCGACAGGAATCTTCGAGAGAATCTCGCGACGGTAGGTCTTGGTTGAGTTGTCGATGATGGCGTCAAATGCTGACTCAACGGCTTGCTTGCCGTAACGATCAAACATTTCGCCCAAACGCTGTGCTCCCATGAGGCAGGCGGAACATTCGGCGTCGAGGTCGGCTGCGAGCGCTTCTGGCATACGCGAGTTGCGCGTCATGATCGCCAATGCGGACTTCACCGGCACTCCGGCGTCCCACAGCTTGATCGGCGGAACCATGAGGCCTTCTTCGTAGACCGAGGTGGCACCCGAAGGCATCGATCCCGGTACTGCGCCACCAATGTCGTCATGGTGACCGAAGGCCTGCACGAAAGCTACGACTTCTGGCTTGCCGGTTTCGGGATTGTTATGGAAAACCGGAACCGTCACACATAAATCGGGAAGGTGACCGATACCGCCTTCGGACTTGTAGACGTCGTTATGGAAGAACACGTCACCGGGGACCATTTCTTCCAATGGGAAGTCACGGGCCACCGGATGAACGAGGGCGCTGTAGGAACGGCCGGTCAGCTTACGCATCTTGCGGTCGTGAATGCCTGCACGGAAGTCGTGCGCATCACGGATCATGGGCGAACGTGACGTTCGACCAATAGCGGTCTCGACTTCCATTTCAACCGAGGCCAAACTACCTTGGATGATCTCGACTAGTACAGGATCAGCGCTGGCACCGGCGTCTTCGGTGAGGAACTCGAATGGGAACTGTGTTGGCGCGCGGCGTGAGGTCTCGGTGCTCATGCGTCTGCTCCTTCGCGGGTCACGATGAGGTTGCGGTATTCGTCCACACGAACAGCGAAACCGGGATGGATGGGAACTGTGGCGCCGAATTCCTCCACAATGGCTGGTCCAGTAAAGGTCGAGCCAGGGGCAAGGTCGAGGCGCCAATAAACGGGAGTTTCGATGTAACCGTCTTCGTCATCAAACACGACTTGACGTGTTGATTGGGGCGTAAGTGTCGGGTTGGTTTCCAATGGCTCTGGGGTGAGCTCGGGACGCTTGATGGGACCAATGCCGGTCGAGCGCAAGTTAACCCACTCAACTTGCTGATCTTTATCACCCTTGAAGTCATATCCGTACAGCGCGCGGTGTGCTGTGTGGAACGCTTCGGCAACCTCTTCTGCAACCTCTTGAGTGAAATCGCCGGCCGCAACAGGAACTCGAACTTCGAATGCCTGTCCGAAGTAACGCAAGTCAGCACTACGAACAAACTGATGATCTTCTTCAGCGAATCCTTCAACTCGAAGAGCTTCAGCAGCACGTTCGGCTAGCCCGTCAAAGAGTTTGCCCGTCTCAGCAATGTCAAGCTTCTCGTGCAGCGATATTTGCGTTTGTACGTAATCGTTACGGACGTCAACAGTCAGCAGACCGAATGCTGAAACGTTGCCAGGGTTGAGCGGGACGATCACAGTCTTGATATCCAAAATGTCCATCAAACGGCACAGGAGGAGCGAGCCAGAACCGCCGAATGTCGTCAGGGCGAAGTCGCGAACGTCCAAGCCACGCTTCACAGTGATTTGGCGCAGTGCGTTTGCTTGGTGCCATGCCGAGATCTCCAATATGCCGGTTGCGCACTTTTCAGGCGACAGGTTCAACTGCTTGGCCAGTCCTTCGATGGCTTCGCGTGCACCGTCCACATCAAGTGGAATTTCACCGCCCAAAAGGTGGGGAGGAATCCGGCCAAGGAAAACGTGTGCGTCAGTGATGGTCACTTCCGTGCCACCGTTGCCATAGCACACAGGTCCCGGATCAGCGCCTGCCGACTGCGGGCCTACCTTGAGCGTTCCGTCTGGTGAAAGCCAAGCGATCGAGCCGCCGCCAGCACCCACGGTCACGACGTCAATCATCGGGATCTTCGCTGGGAACTCGCCCACTGAACCTTCTGTGGTCAGCGTTGGTTCACCATCAATAACAACCGAAACGTCAGTGGACGTTCCACCGCCATCGGATGTGAGCACTCGGTCGAAACCTGCGATCTTGCTAATGAGCGCGGCACCCAATGCCCCGGCAGCTGGGCCAGAAAGCACGGTAGTGATCGGCTGGTGCACAACTTCATCAGCACTCAACACGCCACCGTTCGACTTCATGACGTAGAACGGAAGGTTGTCGCGGTCGTCGATAAAATCATCGAGACGGGCCTTGATGTTGTCGATATAGCGCGAAAGCTTTGGCTTAACTGCTGCGTCCACCAGTGTCGTCATGGAGCGTTCGTATTCGCGGTACTCGCGGAGCACTTCGGAGGAAACTGAAATGATGGCTTCAGGAAACTCTTCAACGACAAGCGCACGCACGCGTGCCTCATGTGCCGGGTTGGCGTAGGAATGCAACAAGCAAATGCCGAGCGTATCGATGCCATGTTTCTTGAACCAGCGCGCAGCTTCGCGAACTGAATCTTCGTCGAGCGGTTGGATTTCTTCACCGTCGATATTGAGGCGTCCACCAACACCTCGCACGAGGTGACGTGGCACGATGCGGTCGGGTTTGACCCAAAAATATGAGTTGCCGTAGCCGTCTGGTACCGACTGACGTGCAATTTCAAGCACGGATTCATAGCCCGCGTTGGTGATGAAACCTAAATTCTCGACTTTGCCTTCCAAAAGTTGGTTCGTCGCAACGGTGGTGCCATGGCTCACGGCCTCGATCGAATCACCCGTGAGTTCGATCATCTCCAACACCTTCGCGATACCAGCGAGGAATCCTTCAGCAGGGTTGCTCGGGGTCGATGGGGTTTTGGTCGTGACCATGGTTCCGGTCAACTTGTTGAAGGCGACGACGTCGGTGAAGGTACCACCCGTGTCGATGCCGATCCTGATGTGACGTTCTTCTGACACTGGATCCTCCTGTTGTGGTTACCATCACATTCCACACCGTGCCGACACAGTTTTCTATGTCAGGTTTTGACGAAGAATGGGCATTTTGTTGTTACATCAAACAAAATCCATCGGTCGTCGAGCACCGATCATGGTGGCTTGCTCGAAAGCTTTAGCAATCTGCATCAAGCGATACTCATCATTGGGGCGAACCACGATCTGGATACCGACAGGCCAACCTTCTGCTGTGAAACCAGCCGGAACCGACATCGCCGGACAGCCCGTCACCGTAATGAAATACGCCGATCGCATCCAATCTAGATACGTCGCCTGAACTTGGCCGTTGATATCAGCGGGGAATTCATGATCCGCTGGGAACGGTGGCACCTGGCTGACCGGCAAAACCAAGGCGTCATAGTTTTCAAAGAATGCGACCATACGTTGTGACAAAGCCGTCCGCTGGCGATAGCCGCGGGCAATATCGTGGCCGGTGAGGTTCTCCCCCGCCCGAATATTGTCAGCGAGAGACTGCTTGAACTTCTCTGGTTGATCTGCCAAAAGATGCCCATAAGACGCATTGAAATGCCAAGCACGCAAGGTGCGGAAAGTGTCTTCGGCCTCCGAAAGATCTGGTGCTGCCTCCTCAACATGTGCTCCCAGCCCGGTCAGTACCTCGGCTTGAGCTTCCGTAATCGCAGCCACCTGACTGTCCACCTGGAAGGCCCCATTGAGATCAACCGACAACGCAAATTTCATGCCCGCCAGACTGATCTCGTCAACAGTGCGGAATGCTTCGCCCGGCGTCTCCTGACCGGCCGAGTTCATGGGAGTTGGACCTGCCATGACCGAAAGTAAGAGCGCCAAATCATCCACATTTCTCGCCAACGGTCCTTGTACAGACGTGGTCTCAAAAATG
The DNA here is from genome assembly GCA_040394025.1 of Aeromicrobium sp. Classification (GTDB taxonomy): domain Bacteria; phylum Actinomycetota; class Actinomycetes; order Propionibacteriales; family Nocardioidaceae; genus Aeromicrobium. Next base: position 66,241 of record JBEBSZ010000007.1, on the reverse strand, counting down.
TTCGGATTCGGCACCTGCGGCACTCGCCCAAACGACGGACGCATTCCCACAACATTGCAGAACGACGCTGGATTACGTAGCGAGCCGCCCATGTCCGAACCATCAGCTAGTGGCACCAGACCTGCTGCCAACGCTGCGGTCGAACCACCACTGGAACCACCCGCCGAACGATTCGTGTCCCAGGGGTTAAGTGTGGTCCCGAATATTGGGTTGAAGGTGTGTGATCCCGAAGCAAACTCCGGCACATTCGTCTTCGCCACGATCACGGCACCAGCATCACGAACTCGTTTAACGACTAATTCGTCATGCGGCGCAATATTGTTCTCAAACACTGGCGAACCAAATGTAGTCCGCCAGTTTTCGACTTCGTGCGTGTCTTTTACTGCGTAAGGAACGCCATGCAACGGGCCAAGTTTCTCGCCCGCCGCAGTCTTCTCGTCGGCCGCAGTTGCACTTGCACGTGCTCGCTCGGGATCAATGCTCACCAAAGCATTAATCTTAGGATTTACCTTGTCGATCCGATCCAAATGGATCTCGAGCAGTTCACGTGCCGAGATCTCCTTGGCAGCAATCGCAGCTGCCATCTGGGTAGCGGTTGACCAATGATTCAGTTCTTTAGACATTCATTTCACCAACAATGCTCAACGACGACGGCCGGCAATAGCACCGACAGCAACACCGATGAGGGCAATGATTGCGCCGAGCACAAGACCCTTGAGTAGGTCTTGACCGTCGCCCACGCTTGGCGCCGCAGCAGGCACGCCATAGGTCTTGGGCGCTGCAACAGCTTCGCCTGCGGCAGCTGGTGCTCCTTCGCTTGGCGCCGTCGCTGGCGCCGCTTCAACCGGCATTTGACCGGTGAGAACTTTATTGACGTTGCCGAAGAATTCGTTAGAAATCCGCTTACTGACCGAGGTGAGCATCCGCTGCCCGACACCGCCGATCATTCCACCGACAACAGCGTCAGCATCATAATCAATCTGAGTGGTGCCACTACCAAGGTCTTTGAACGCTACCTGGACGTCAACGGCGATCGTGCCGGCAGCGCTCGCACCTTCAGCATGAAGCACAAGCGACTCATGCGGCTTAAGGTCTGACAGCTTGACCTTGCCCTGATAGGTGCCTTTGATCGAGGCCACGCCAGCGGTCACGGCCGCCGAATATTGGTGTTCACCGGTCTCTTCGAGGCGTTCACAGCCAGGAATCGTACGCACCAAAACGTTGGGGTCCAGAATTGACTCCCAGACTTTCTCCACCGGAGCGTCGAGAGTTGCTGATCCTGTCACCTTCATGCTTGTGTCCTTTCATTGACTGCGGAACCGTCACGAAGCCGAAGGTCGTACAGTTCGGACGGAGAGATGGGCATCGACGTGATCGTGATGCCTTCGGCGTCTTCAATTGCCGCGGCGAATGCTGCCGCCGTCGGAATGACGCCTGCCTCGCCAGCACCCTTGATACCGAGTGGGTTAAGCGGCGAGGGTGTCACTACGTGATCGATGTCGATCTTCTCGGGAACTTCAGTGACATAGGGAATAAGGAAGTCCATAAAGGACGCGTTCTGAAGCTGGCCGGCTTCGTCGTACTCCATGCGTTCATAAAGTGATCCGCCAACGCCTTGCGCCACACCTCCATGAATCTGGCCTTCAACGATCATGGGGTTAATAAGCGTGCCACAGTCGTGCGTCACCGCATACTTCAAAATCTTGATTTCAGCGGTCTCTGGATCCGTCTCGACAATGACAGCGTGAATACCACTAGCAAACGTTGAACGCATTGGTGAATAGAAATCTTTGCCTTCGAGGCCAGGCTCATCGCCTTCTGGCACCGGAGGCTTATTAGGATCGCCGACTGCAAACTGCGTGGCTGCCTTGGAAGCCTCATCAAAGGCATAGCGCAAAGGATTAGCTAGAACTGCGAGCGTACCCAATTCGATCTTGGTATCAGGTGCGCCCTTAACCGAGACGATGCTGTCATTGATCTCAAGATCTTCTTCGCTAACTTCGAGCGCATCGGCAGCCAAACGCAGAATTTTAGCCCGAGCCTTCCGTGCCGCCAAGGCGACAGCCGAACCACTCATCACTGCTGCACGAGAAGCAAAGGTACCAACCGAATACGGCATCCGACGGGTGTCACCAGTGACGATCTCCACGTCCTCAAACTTCGCACCAAGTTCGTCAGCAACAATCTGGGCGAAAGCAGTTTCGTGGCCCTGCCCCTGCGAGGTCAGGCCGGTTGCAACCTTGATCTTGCCATTAGTTTCGACCCGAACATGGCCACCCTCATAAGGGCCAACACCTGTTCCTTCGACATAGCAAGAAATACCGATTCCAACTGTGCGACCTTCAGCCCGAGCTTCAGCCCGGAACTTCTCGTAATCATCCCAGCCCACGAGTTTCTTGGCTTTGTCCATGAGCTCGGGATAGTTACCCGAGTCGTACACGAGAGGGCGACCATCTTGGAAGTTCAAGTCGCCGTGCGCATAAGGAAAATCTTCGGGCTGAATGAAATTGTTCTCGCGCACCTTTGTGCGATCCATGCCCAAATGCTGAGCGATCGCATCCATAGTGCGTTCCATCGCAAACACGGCCTGCGGTCGGCCCGCACCACGATATGGCGTCACGATCACGGTATTCGTATAGAGACTTTCGAACACCACGTGATAGGCGGGCAACTTGTATGGACCGAGGAACTGGGTAGAGGTAATGATCGGCACAATGAGTCCGTAAGGCGTATACGCGCCGTGGTCATGCCAGAACTGAAAGTCGAGTCCGAGGATTCGGCCCTCATCGTCAAAACCCACCTCGATGTGTTGCTCTTGGCCGCGCTCGTGCGCCGAAGAAATAAAGTGCTCACGACGGTCTTCCGTAAACTTAACCGGCCGACCTAAAGCCATTGCGGTCATCGGAACCAGTAGTTCCTCCGGCCACGGGTGCATGATCTTGACCCCAAATCCACCGCCGACATCGGGTGTCACCAAGTCAACTTGACCGAGGTCTAAGCCCAACTTCGAGGCGACAGCAGCCCGCACGCCAGTCGACGTTTGAGTCGAACTCCATAAACTAAGTCGCTTGAGATCTTGATCCCAACGCGCAACAGTGCCTCGAGTCTCCATCGGCGTGGCAGCGCTTCGCTCGATCTTGAGATCAAGCGACAGCGAGTTCGGCGCGTTCTTGATCGCCTTCTTGACGTCACCAAAACCTTGTTCCATTCGAGCAGCGACGTTCCCAGGCACATCCTCGTGAACGAGGTGTTCAGCTTTGCGCGCGCCGTCAACCCCAACGACTGCCGGTAGGGCTTCATACTCAACAACAATCCGGTTGACTGCGTCTTCGGCGATGTATCGATCATCTGCGACGACAACGGCAATTGCTTCACCCATGTAATTCACCTCGCCATTGGCGAGTGCGTACTGAGTACGCCCGTGTGTCAGATCTGGGTGTGGAATCAGCAGTGGCATCGGCTCTGCCATCGGACCTTCAAGATCCTCAAAGGTATAAACCGCGTGTACGCCTTCGACATCAAGAACTGGGTCGATGTCGATCGACACAATCTTTGCGTGCGCAAGCGGGCTGCGCAGCACTGCCATTTCCAAAGCACCGGGCATCAGGTCATCGGCATAACGGCCTTTGCCGGTGACCAAGCGAGCATCTTCTACACGCCTGATCGGTTCACCAACAGTCTTGGTTGTCACGACGCTGATTCCTCCTGCTCCGCCTTAATTTCAGCAGCTTTCAGCACCGACTTCACAATGTTCTGGTAACCCGTGCAACGGCAGAGATTGCCAGAAATCATGTCTCGTGCTTCGTCTTCTGTTGGGTTCGGATTCTCTTCAAGTCCAGCGGCCACAGTCGTGAGGAACCCCGGCGTACAGAAACCACATTGCAGGCCATGACATTCCTTGAACGCCTGCTGAACTGGACTGAGCGAGCCATCAGCACAGGTCAATCCTTCAACAGTCGTGATCTGGTATTCCTGAGCCGCGACCGCAAACATGAGACAGGATCGAGTGGGCTTGCCATCGATCAAAATCGTGCACGCGCCACACACACCGTGCTCGCAGCCCACGTGAGTTCCGGTCAGGCCCACGTCGTGACGTAACGCGTCACTAAGCAGGCGCCGTGGCTCAATCGTGATGTCGTGTTGGACGCCGTTAACGTTGAGGGTTACCGGTACGAGCGCGGTTTCCGCCTTGTCCGAAACAGTCATGATTTTCCCTAATTCGATGTTGTTCGACGAGCCACTGCATCAGCATGTGCTGCGGTGATGACTCGCTTGGTGAGCACGCGGATGAGTTGCTCGCGATAGTGAGCTGTCGCATGAATATCAGCTTCAGGCTCTAGGTGTGTTAGCGCTAACTCGCCTGCTGCTGTCAATGCCTCATCGCTTAGCGTGCCTTCGGCGAACACTTCACTGAGATCAATCGCTAGCGGCACTTCCGATACCGAGACATAGCTTGCGCGGACCGATGTGATCTTGTCAGCATCGTCAACACCTAGGACCACAGCAACACCAACGAGAGCGTAATCACCGTGACGACGTGCGATTTCGTCAAATGCGATGCCGTGGTTGGCTGGCAGTGCGGGGATAAATACGGATGTCGCAATTTCGTCGGCTTCGAGACTGGTCTCGAGTGCTCCGAGAAACAATTCAGGCGCCGCAATTTCGCGGCTTCCGCGCGTTGATTGGACCGTCATTCGGCCATCTAATAATGCAAAAACTGCTGGCATTTCACCCGAAGCATCGGCGTGCACGATCGAGCCACAGGTCGTACCGCGGTTTCTAATCGTCGCGTGTGCAACATGGTGAAGCGCGGCCGGAATAAGCGGTTGAACCCGGGCAACGTCCGGGTTGGCTAGAAGTTCAGCATGACGAACTGTGGCACCAAAATGCACGCCGGTTTCGTCGACAGAAATGGTGGACAATTCGTCGATCCCGTTGATGTCGATAAGCGACTCAATACTGGCCAACCTCATCGACAACAACGGAATCAGACTCTGGCCGCCGGCCAAGACCTTGGCGTCAGACGCTGCCGCATAAGCGGTCAACGCCTGAGCCAAGGTGCTTGGCCTTTGGTAGGTGAATGGTGCAGGTTTCATACGTACGTTGGATCTTCTTCGTCTCCGGACATCACATCTTCGCGTCCCTTAACCAAGTGATACAGCACGATGACAAGCAAGGTACCGAATGCAATACCACTGAGCTGGAAGGTGTCTGTCACATTGAGGGTGACGTCACCGATACCAGCAATCAAGCCCGCTGCGAGCGGAACGAGATTCACCGGATTGGCAAAGTCGACCTTGTTTTCCACCCAGATTTTCGCACCGATGAGGCCGATCATGCCGTACAGTACGAGGGTCACCCCACCCAGAACACCGCCTGGGATCGAGTTGATAATCACGCCAAACTTCGGCACGAGTCCCAAAATGATCGCGAAGATAGCGGCAACGTAATATGCGGCCGTCGAGTAAACGCGGGTAGCAGACATAACACCGATGTTTTCGGCGTATGTCGTGGTTGGCGAACCGCCGAAGGCACTGGCAATTGCGGTTCCAAGTCCGTCGGCAGCAAGGGCACGACCCATGTAGGGGTCGAGATCATCGCCGGTCATATCGGCAACTGCGCGTACGTGACCAACGTTTTCTGCGATCAGCGCGATGACGCCTGGAATCACAAGAAGCACGAAAGTCAGTTCGACGCTTGGTGCGTGAATTGCCTCGATGCCGTCAGCAAGCTGACCACTTGGCAGACCGAACCATTTGGCGTCGCCCCAACCGTTAAAGGCAACACGAGCAACTTCGCTCGTTGTGCCGTCCTCTGCCACTTGTGTGAGGCCACCGATCGTCTTGTCCAAAACCCATGACAATGCGAAACCAAAGACAAGTCCAAGAAACACTGCGATACGTCCCCAGAAGCCCGGGAACAAAACCGCTCCCAAAACCATGAAGACGGCAACTGCGAGGCCGACCCACTGGTCTTGTGGCCAGTAAATTCCTGCAACGACTGGAGCCAAGTTGAAACCAATCAACATAACCACAGCACCGGTTACAGCAGGCGGTAGTGCTTTACGTAAAATTTCGGCACCCATGAAGTGCACGAAGATACCCACGGCAAGCAGCACGAGACCACCGACCATGATGGCACCTGTAACCTCGGCGGAGTTACCGCCTTGGGCTCGAATTGCGCCCACACCAGCGACGAACGCTGCTGATGTTCCCAAGTAGCTCGGGACGGCGTTCTTAACGATTAACAAGAACAAAATCGTACAAATACCCGAGAACAGGATCGCGAGGTTGGGATCGAGTCCCATCACAACGGGGAACACGAAAGTCGCACCAAACATGGCGACAACGTGTTGCGCACCGATACCGATGGTGCGACCCCAACTCATTCGTTCGTGTGGTCCGACAGCTTCACCAACTGGTGGTGTTTTGCCATCGTGCACTACTTTCCAACTAAACATGCCGGACATAGGCGTACTCCTTATTATTGACTCAAGCCTCCTGCCCATACCGTAGTGTCGCCAGTCACATCTGGCGTTGGCAAATATTGCCGAAACTCACGAGTAATCTGTGGATAGAATCGTGTCCTACATCACGCGACAATATGGCAGTATTCACGGTATGCTGTGCCACCACAGACTCTGTGCTTGATTGGGATTCGCGCATCATGGCCAAATCCGCACAGCAAGACACGCCACGCCGAGTGGGAGAATAGGTTCATGTCCGCTCACACTCGCACCGTCACCGAATACCAAGACTTGATTCTTTCCAAGGTGCAAAGCAGCCCAGTGAAAGTCGTCAAGACTGTGGAAGCTACGGGCATGACTTTGGCTCAGGATGCCCTAGCCGCATTCCAAGTGCCACCCTTCACAAACTCATCAATGGACGGCTTTGCTGTGAACTATGCCGATGTCCGGAATGCTAGCCCTGATACCCCAGTCTCGCTGCAAGTGATCGCTGATATTCCTGCCGGCCTCGACCTCGATCCGGCACTTGGCACTGGACAAGCAATCCGCATCATGACCGGAAGCCCCATGCCAAGCGCGGCAGACTCGATCGTGCCTTTCGAAGACACTCTCGGGGGTTTGACCGACTCGCTCGGCACTATCTGGGTCACGGCCGCTCCCAAAAAACGCGGCGGTTTTGTTCGACATGCAGGTGAAGACGTCTCGATTGGCGACGTAGTCTTAAAAGCGGGCACAGTCTTAGGTACTCGGCAAATCGCAAGCCTGGTCGCCACTGGGATTGCAGAAGTGACTGTCGCGGCACGGCCTCGTATTGCCATACTCTCGACGGGAAGCGAACTCGTTCCGGCGGGAGAACCACTCAAACGCGGCCAGATTCCAGACACGAACGGCGAACTGCTCGCCGGTCTGGCTCGAGCAGCTGGCGCTGAAGTCATTGCTGTCCTATCCGTTCCAGACGAAGAAGACATTTTTCACTCCCACGTGAACACGCTGCTCTCACAAGGAGTGGAAGCACTATGTTTCTCGGGTGGAGTTAGCGCCGGGGCTTATGAGGTTGTCCGTAACGCGCTCAGCGAATCCGGTGAGATGGAGTTCGGGCACGTTGCCATGCAGCCAGGAAAGCCACAAGGTTTCGGCGTGAGTAAATCGGGCGCTCTACTCTTTGGACTCCCCGGCAATCCCGTAAGCAGTGCCGTATCTTTTGAGATATTCGTTCGACCTGCACTCCTAGCGATGCAGGGCCGAACAGACCTCATCCGCCCACGTCTCAGACTTAAAACGACAGCAGCGTGGACTTGCCCACCCGGGCGTGAACAGTATGTCCCCATTGTCATCGATCACAGCAACCCTGATGCCTGGACGGTTGCACCCGCCACCGCAGCACACTCTGCTTCCCATCTCATCGGCACCCTCGGTTTAGCTGACGCAATCGCAATTATTCCTGCCGACACCGAAGAGATTCACGTGGGCGATGTTGTAGACGTGGTCGAACTGCCATGAGAAACCCAAAGCAGACTTCGGTTACTAGCGTTGACCTACTAGGATCAAGACAGTCCACTTTTCGTGACATAAGAGGTGAAGAACGTGGCTAGCCGGTATCAACTCGCTGATACCTATGGCCGTGTGGCCACCGATTTGCGAGTGTCTCTCACTGATCGCTGCAATTTGCGTTGTCAGTACTGCATGCCTCCCGAAGGTTTGGAATGGATGCCTCACGAAGAAGTGCTGAGCGATGACGAAGTAATTCGACTCGTTCGCATCGGCGTGGACCTACTAGGAATCGATTCCGTCCGGTTCACAGGTGGCGAGCCACTGTTGCGTCGAGGTTTGGCATCAATCATTGCTGCGACCAAGAAGCTCAATCCCAGTGTCGAAACCTCATTGACGACAAATGGCCTTGGACTTAAACACACAGCTCGCGCGTTAGCGGAAGCTGGCCTTGACCGACTCAATGTCAGCCTCGATTCGCTCGATCCTGCGATCTACAAGGAAATCACCTTGCGTGATCGCCATGCTGATGTCATCGACGGTTTGGCGGCCGCACGCGATTCTGGAATGGATCCGGTGAAGATTAACGCAGTGCTCTTACGCGGTGTTAACGATCACGAGGCACCCAAACTTTTGGCTTGGGCTATGGACGAGGGTTACCAACTGCGATTCATTGAGCAAATGCCTCTAGACGCACAACACAAATGGAGTCGCAACACTTTTGTGACTGCTGACGAAACCCTCGCCATGTTGAGCGAGCACTACACCCTGACTCCGCGTGATGATCGCGGACATGCGCCGGCAGAACGGTTCACGGTTGATGGCGGCCCGCACACCGTGGGCATAATTGGTTCAATCACCAAACCTTTCTGTGCTGACTGCAACCGAGTTCGTTTGACGGCAGACGGCCAAGTCCGCAATTGTCTTTTCGCTCGCGAAGAATCTGACTTACGTGCTGCACTTCGCAATGGTTCGAGTGATGACGACATTGCCCGACAGTGGGTTGCCGCCATGGTCACCAAGCGAGCCGGCCACGGTATCGACGATCCAAGTTTCTTACAGCCGACGCGCCCCATGTCCGCCATCGGCGGCTAGCCCGCTCCTACACAACTTTTGGGCGATTTGACCCCCGATTTCGCGAAATCTAGGGGGTAAATCGCCCAAAAGTTGTGGGGGGATGGGGGTTAGCCAGATAGTCGGCTTTCCCGGTCATAGTTCACACCGAGGTACTTCGGCTGACGCGCCCACTTGAAGGCGAACAGCATCACGACCAAGGTGGCCACGAACGGCAGCATCAACACGAACTGGTGTGGAATGCCGATACCGGCGACTTGGGCCTTCAAGGCGAACACTTCCATGCTCGCGAAGAAAGCGGCACCAGCAACCGCGAAGTGCGGACGCCAACCGGCCAAGAACGCCAAGGCGATCACAATCCAGCCACGACCGGCAACAATACCTTCGGTAAAGATACCCGTGTAGGCCATCGGTAAGTAGGCACCCGCCATTGCCACCAGAGCAGTTCCGACAACGGTTGCCCACATCTTCGTGGCAGTAACGTTGATACCTACGCTGTCCGCCGACTTCGGGTTTTCGCCAACCGCACGGAACTTCAAGCCAGCGTTTGTTCGGTACATGAACCAGTAGATCGCGAACGCCACAATGAAAGCGAAGTACACGACTAGGTCATGCGAGAACAAAATCTCGCCGATTATCGGGATCTTGGACAACCCCGGAATTGGTGCGTCCTTCAATGTTGGAATCAATGGCGGCTCCAACGTTGTGCCGATGACAGCCCGGTAAAGCAAACTGCCCAAACCGAGCGTGGCGAAATACAGCGCTAGGCCGATCACGAACTGATCGAGTCGCAAGATCGCCGTCGTGTAGCCGAGGACCAAACCGATAACAGCACCGATGAGTGCCGCCGCGATGAGACCCATGAAGTTGCCGCCCATTTTGAGGCTGACCAGGAAGCCCACCGAGGCGCCAAGCACCATGATGCCTTCCTGAGCCACGTTGAACACGCCAACTCGACCGGCCAGAACTGTGCCCAATGCCGCTAAAAGGAACGGCACCATGGCTGGGATTACGAGAGCAAAAAAATCAACCATTGCTGATCACTTCTTTCCCAACTTGAATCGTCCCTTAGGAACATCAGAGAACAATACGAATAAGAGGATGAGTGCCTCAATGATGAGCACGAGCTCGATCGGCACATGTGCAGTGCGCTGCATGGCGCTCGCACCTACCTCCAATACGGCGATACCGAAGGCCACGAAAGGAACAGCAAAGTTGTTTCCTCGAGCCAACAGTCCGACGATGATGCCCAAGATGAGGAAGTTGGATTGCATACCTTCCAACATCTTTCCGTGAACACCCGCAACCTCGATGGCACCAGCGAGTCCGGCGATGCCACCACCAATAACCAAACCTGCACCGGCGAGACGTGACGTCTTAATACCGTGAACAAGTGAGGCACGCTGATTGGCACCCGTCGCCCGCATCTCGAAGCCAGCCGACGTGGAGCGCATCGATACCGCGATCGCGATTGCTGCGATGACCACGAGAAGTACACCAGAATGCATGGCGGGCGATGGTCCAAGTCGAGGCAGGAGTGCCCCTTCGCCGACTGAGATTGTTGCCGGGTGACCGGCACCCACATCAGGCCAGACGTGCGAGGCAACGTAGTCGATCACTTGGAAGGAAACGAAGTTCAGTAGCACGGTGCTAAGAATCTCGTTTACCTGGAATCGCACCAAGAGGAATGCTGCGATTCCGGCCCATACGATACCGCCAAGCACACCAGCAACCAAGACGGCTGGAAGCAAGATCACCATCGGCAAATCAGAACCCATGATGCCGACAGCAACGCCTGCCGTGGCACCGATGAGCAACTGGCCTTCCGCACCAATATTGAACTTCCCCGTAGAAAGCGGCACAGTAAAGGCGAGCGCACACAGTACGATCGGCACCCACTTATGCATTGTTTCCACGAAACCGAACTGGCTCTTAAACGACGTGGTCAATACCGATTGCATAGCGCGCACCGGATCGTGGCCCAGCAGCACAATGATGATTGCACCGACCGCGAAAGCTGCGACGACAGCGACCAGATACGGAATCGCTTTCGAAACAATGCTCTTCAGGATTCGTGACTGCGAACTAGTCGCAGACTCGGCCTGAGTTAACTGACCTGTGTTACTCATGATTCCTTCACCAGGCCTGTCATCGACCTACCAATCTCATAGGGCTCTGCTTCACTGTGCGACCATTCACCGGTCAATGCACCGGAGTACAGGGCTAGGACACGGTCTGATTGCGCGATGACTTCATCGAGATCTTCCGAAATCAACAGCACTGCGCAACCCGTTTTCGCTACTTCCGAGACCTGCTCGTAAACGAACTGGGTCGAACGAATATCGAGGCCACGCGTTGGGTTGTGCAAGATCAGCAGGCGTGGCTTGTGCGCAAAGGCACGCGCCAAAATCACACGCTGGATATTGCCGCCCGAGAGCGCACCGACCAGAGCACTAATGCCACTGGCCTGCACCGAGAAAGCGCTGACCGCGTCCTCTGCGCGCTTTTGTGCTGCCCGCCAATCGATCAAACCATTCTTTTTCACCGAAGCACTCCGCTGCGATCCGAGCAGGAGGTTTTCGGTAATTGTCGCGGTTGGCAAAATCGCATCGCGGTATCGGTCTTCAGGCACGTAAGCGACTCCGCCGCGCAACCATTCAACCGTCGGCAAGGAAGTCATTTCCCGGCCTTCAACCTGGATGCTTCCTGACTGAAGTGGACGCACACCAGCCATGGCTTCAGCCAACTCGACTTGGCCATTACCTGCAACGCCGGCAATACCGAGCACTTCACCGGCACGGATGTCGAGGTTGAATCCCTGGAAGAGATCGACTCCGTGATCGTTGCGGATTACCAAGTTCTTGGCTGAAACAGCGATACCGTCCTGCGCGAGGCTGACGAAATTATCTTCACCAAGGACAACGGCACTTGCATCCTCGTTCGCGGTCTCGCCAACCATAATGGCCGCAAGCTCCTCAGGATTGGTATCAACCTTGTTGAGCACTGCCACATTCTCACCAAGACGCATGATCGTCATGCGATCACACACCGCCATGGTTTCTTGAATTTTGTGGGTGATGAGGATGACACTCATACCTTCAGCCACCATCGCTTGAATCGACTGAAACAGATCGTCGACCTCTTGTGGCGTGAGGTTCGTCGTTGGCTCATCGAGGATGAGAATCTTCGAGCCGCGGTAAAGCGCCTTGAGGATCTCAACTCGTTGACGCACACCGACGGGAAGTTCTTCCACGATTGCGTCAGGTTCGACCGTGAGACCAAACCGCTTGCTCAAATCAAGCACCTGACTGCGCGCTTCGTCCAAGTTGAGCGACAGTGCGCTGCCACCTGGATTCGCGCCCAGAACGACGTTTTCAAGTACTGAATAGTTATCTACTTGGAGGAACGTCTGATGCACCATTCCAACGCCCACCGCGAGTGCATCTCTTGGACTCTTGATGGTGACGGTGGAACCATCAATATCGATGGTTCCACCGTCCGCGTCGTAAAGGCCATACAGGACGTTCATCAAGGTGGTCTTGCCTGCACCGTTACCGCCGAGCAATCCGTGCACCTCACCCGGCGCAACTTCAAGATCGACGCTCTTTAATGCGTGAACAGGCCCGAACCTCTTCTGAATTCCCGTCATTTTCAGACGGGGATGTCCGTTAAGGGTCATTTACTTGGTCTCCGACTGATCCAATTTCACTGTGATGGAACCGTCGAGGATGCCGTCAACCGAGGCTTGGACAGCGTCCTTCACTTCCTGTGGCACGTTGTCGCCCAATTCAACACTGGCGCCTGAACCGAAGTTAATGACGAAGTAACCCTTCGTTTCACCATCGTTGATCTTCTCGACGATGTCGGTCATTGGTCCAATGAAGTCGTAGAGCGCGGTCGCAGCATAGTGCTCTGGGCCGTTGCTGGACTTGTCGGTGTACTTCACGGTCAGCCATGCTTCGCCAGGCTCTTTCTTAGTGACGGCCTGGAATGCACCAATAACACCGAGGTTGAGCGAGGTGATGATGACGTCGCGGTCATCGTTCAAGAGTTCCGTAGCCAGCTGCTGTGCTTTAACTGTGTCGTTGAAGTCTCCCGACCAAACTGCCTTGAGGTTCACGTCTTTGCCACTGTCGGTCATTGCCTGACGCACTGCGTGTACTTCCGAGAACGAGAATGGAAGCGAAAGGCCACCAAGGTAGCCAACGTTACCGGTCTTCGTCAGGTTTGCTGCCATGGTTCCGATCGGGTAGAAAACCGTGTGGAAGTTACGGTCGATGACCCAGACGTTGTCTGGTTGGCCTTCAGGCTCACCATCAAACTCACCAACAAAGTTCACATCTGGGTTTTCGCTGGCGACCTTTGCGGTAGCTTCGTAGAACTGCGAACCATGGGTCCAAATGATGTTGTAGCCGTCAGCTACGTACTCACGCAATACGCGCTCGATGTCTGGAACTGGGACGCTCTCTGAGTAAGCAATCTCAGCGCCGTCTTTCTCGAGTTCCTGGAGCGCCAAAAGACCGAGCCCGTTGTAATCGGCGTCGGTGGTTGGTCCGGAGAAGATTGCCGCAATGCGTTGGCCTTCACTATCTGAGTCTCCAGAGCCGCCACAGGCGGAAAGAACTAGACCCAGTGACAGCATCAATGCTGCCAGTACTCGGGTCCGCTTTAGCTTGAACATGATGATGACCTCCTAGGCAAACATGACCGCTCACACCTTGTGCGCGCATGTCAGCAGGGTTTGTGATGTGCGTCTCATCATGCTTCACATTCCAAGTCGCCATCTATGTCACATTTCAACAGGCTTTAACATCATGTGTTGGTTGATCATGCTTAAACGCTGTCACTTTGTGCTTAAGATTGGATCTTAAGCACTTGTAAGGCAACTGCCACATTGAGTCGCAGGTTGGCATCTGTCGTGAAGGGACCGATGGTCTTCTCTAATTTCGAGATTCGGTAACGCATGGTGTTGTAGTGCATCAACAACTCTCGTGAGGCCTCGGCAACATTGAGATTGTGATCAAGCAACACTTGCAGCGTGTTGCGTAGGTCCACGGATGCGGGTGAATTGTCAGCCAACTCCCCCAGCATGTCCCTAGCGAATGCCGTGAGCTCTTTATGATCCGGGATCAACCCGATCAAACGATGAATTCCCAGATCGTCGAAGTGCGAAATGTTGTTGCCGCCCGAGAATCGGCGACCAACTTCCGTGGCGCGTTGTGCCTGTTGATACGCCGTGGGCAGCTCATCAAACTTTGTTACAAGCCGGCTCGTACCAACCGAGAACATTCGCCGACCGCCGCCACGGTCACCAGCAACCCCTTTGACAACTCGCTCCACCTTGTCTTGAAGTGCACGAGCGACAACCACGGGATCGCGCATATCAGCATCCGGCAGCGAAAACACCGCAACGACCTCATCCGAAAAGTCAGCCACTGGATACAACTTGGACTCGCGCGCCACCACTTGCGTCCACGCGAGGTGAAAGCGCGACTGCCAAGAACGCAGGACACGAGTCGGCGCCGGCTGCTCGTTGGGGCTTTGCGGATCGAGTTGAGCCGACACAACAATGCACGGCATATCGAGACGCCAACCCAGACCGCGCGCATACTCCTCTGAATGAGTCGCGTTCTTAGCCCGACCGCTAAGCACGTCACGCAAGAAGTCGCCGCGGTACTTATTTTCAACCGCGTTGAGCGACTGCTGTTGGGTAATGAGCAGCGCGGAAACGGTCGCGGCTCTCCGTAAAGCGAAGCGAACATCTTTGTCGATGACTTTCTTGGGGTCGAAAGCCACCAATCGCGCAAGGTCACTTCCTGCTGCAACCACCGGCTCAGACAAGATCTGCCCGGAATCGATATCCATCATGTGCAGTCGCACACGTTCGATACGAAAACGTCCCGTTTCATCGTAAAGGTCGGCTTCCTTGAGGCGTTGCCGCATTGGCTCGGTCAAAGCATCAGCCATCTCTCGGCCGTCAACCGAGGTAATGAGGATGCCTATTTCCAAGACGTGAGCTACTTGATCGGCGATGCGTTTAAGATCAGCGCCTTCCAACAGCATGCTTTCAAGGTTGGTGTGGAGTTGATCGGTCCGCTCCAACACACCCGACTGCACGCCAGCTACTTCCACAACCATGTGCCCGAACAAGAGATCAAATGGCACATCGTCTGGCAGTTCGACAATCGGGAACTCGAGTTTGTCGGCAAGTTCAAGCACCGATTCAGGGACTTCATCGACATAGGTGCCAAACTGGATCGCTAACCCCGAGACTTTGAGGTCGTCCAACTGCGACACGAACCGAGCAAACGCTTCCTCTGTGAAACCTTGATCTGGATCGAGGTGCCTGAGTGGGAAGCCGCCGGTCATCACCAAGGAGTGCGGACGCACCCAGTCCAGCACATCGGGTGCTTCCACGATGCTCAGGCCCGTGATTGTGCGATCTTGACCACCAGCACCGGCAAGAATCTTTGATTTAAGCAATCCGCCAGCCTCAAGTACGTCACGTATGGGGACTCGATAGGTCTCTCTCATCAGTCTTATGCAACTCGCCTTCACATCTTTGGCAACTTATGCCCTCAATCTCACCACCATAACCGAATATTGTCGTGACATAGATCACCAGATGGGTTGGGAGCGAGAATGGCAATCGGAACTGTCGTTGCTGGCGCTGCCCCTGTGTGGGTGGCAGATCGCATCCGCGGACAGGTCCACCAAGGGATCGTTTTACATGCCGGATCGGACGCCATTTACTTCACTTCACACGACGATGTGATCGGCATTGTCTCAAGCCAAGCAACCCCTATTCCCTGCACAATTTCTACACGTTTAGCCACTCTCGATGGGGAATTTTCTGCTTCAGGTTTACCGCAACCAGGTGATCTCGTGACGATTGGCGCAGGCTTCGTAACAATTGCCGACATACAGGTGCGAGTTGCCCGTCTTAGCGACTACCGTATGCCCAAGTTCGCGCCTAACAGCATCGCTATCACGAATGCACGCCTTCGAACCGTCGCTGGCGAATCTTTACAATCCACGGAACTCCCTGCAGAGCTCATCAACGACTTCCGAGTCGAACCAGCTGAATCGGTACATCTCTTGCTCGGCCGCGGATCGGGACTTACACCATTCGGCGATGACGTCACCTGCGGAATGCTGGCAACGCTTCTAGCCACGGGCGACGCATGCGCGATGGCACTGCGCGAGCGTGTACTTGACCTTGCACCAGACCGCACCACCTCGCTCTCAGCCACCTTGTTGCGGCGCGCAGCTGAGGGCGATGTTTTGCCTGTCTTCGCCGACGCCGTGTCGTCACTAGCTCAAGAAGACGAAAACGCTTCGGAACGCATCCAGCGACTGCTTTCCATTGGACACACTTCGGGCGCAGGAATGCTGCTCGGATTCAGTATCGCGCTCGACCACATCACATTGAGGAGTTGTTCATGACAAGTTCTGGTTCATTCGAGCATGTTGAGTTGCGGGCCGGTGCCTATGCCGACTCGGTAGCTCTGCTCCAAGTAAGTAAGGACGTCGCCGCCGTTCCAGGCGTGCTCGCAGCCCAGGTAGCCATGGCAACGGAACTCAATCTGGATGTCATTGCCGGTATGGGTTTTACACTGCCCGAAGCCACGCCAAACGACATGGTCGTCGCGCTGCGCCTCGACTCCGAAGACAACCTTGCTGGCGCACTCGCTGCTGTTGATGAAGCAATTGCGGCGACTCGACGCCACTCGGCTAGTTCAGAAGATATTGACGTTCCGAGCCGGACTTCAGCTAGCGCGCTGGAGCGCACGGGAGCAAAACTCGTTTTCGTTTCCACACCTGGCGCTTCCGCCACCGTCGAAGCCGCAGACGCCATTGAAGTTGGCTCTGACGTCATGATCTTCAGTGACAATGTGCCACTTGAAGAAGAAATTGCGCTCAAGAAACTTGCACAATCGCGAGGCACCCTCGTCATGGGCCCCGACTGCGGCACCGCCGTAGTCAACGGAATCGGTCTCGGATTTGCTAATACGATGCGCCCCGGGCCGGTCGGCATCGTCGCTGCGTCTGGCACCGGCTGCCAGCAACTTTTGGCTCTCTTGGATTACGCCAATGTTGGTATCACCGCTGCCCTCGGTGTGGGCGGACGAGACCTCAGCAGTGATGTCAAGGGCATCTCCACAAAAGAAGCAATGAATCGCCTCGACGCCGACCCCAAAACGGACCTCATTGTCGTCGTATCCAAACCACCAGCTGCTGAAGTTGCTGCTGATCTAGAGGCTTTCGCCAAGACGCTCAGCACGCCTGTGCAGTTCGCGCTCTTGGGTGCCGACCAGCCGAATCTGACCGAAGCAGCCGAAAATGTCCTCAATGAACTCGGACAGCAGGTTCCTGACTGGCCGAATTGGGGCGAGGAGCAGTCTGCCGGTGCTGGCTATTTACGTGGCCTCTTCTCGGGAGGCACACTGTGTGACGAATCGATGATTCTGGCTCAGGCGAACGCCGGTCCTGTGTGGAGCAATATTCCACTCGACGAGGCCCACCGTTTGGATTCCTCGCTCGAAGCCGAGGGCACCGTGATGATCGACTTTGGCTCAGACGAAATGACTCAAGGCCGCCCACACCCGATGATCGACCCAACGATTCGCCTTGAGCACTTGTCCAAAGTCGCGGCAAATCCCAAGGTTCGAGTCGTGCTGATGGACGTTGTTCTCGGCCATGGTGCCGACGCCGACCCAGCCGGATCACTCGCACCAGCCATCAAGGCCGCACACGAGACGGCCCAAGCAGACGGTCGCGAACTGTCGATCGTGTTGTCGTGTGTTGGCACGTCGGGCGATCCACAAGATCTCGCCCGTCAAGCAGAAGTCCTCGCGGAAGCAGGCGCAGAAGTTCACTTGTCCAATGCTCGGGCAACTGCTCGGGCCCTAACGCTGATGGAGAGCGCATCATGACCTCAACTTTTGATCCCAACTCTGGAATCGTGTCGACTGGCGTCAGCATCTTCGCCGATGCACTCGCCGATCAAGCCGTGGACGTGAGTCGAGTCGATTGGCGCCCGCCCATGGAAGGCACTGAAGCTGATCTGGCGACGGTGGCAACTGATCCCTTGCGGAAGGAAGCAAATGCGAAGGCATTGGCTGCCTACTTGGGAGTGCAGGGCAATGTCGTTGGCGTTGCTCCGGCGAGCGACGTTCTCGGACTAGAAAAGGGACAGTTTTTGCACGCCGGTCCCCCATTGAAGTGGGAGAATGCATCGGGCCCCATGAAAGGCGCTCTCTTAGGTGCCGCCGCCTATGAAGGACTCGTTTCCGACCCTGAAGATGCGGAAGCACTGTTCGTTTCGGGCGAGAACGTCAGCCTCGATTCCTGCCACCATCATTCGGCTGTCGGTCCGATGGCCGGCGTCGTTTCACCATCAATGTGGATGTGGATCATCGAAGATCCAACGGACGGACGTCGTGCCTATTGCTCCCTAAATGAAGGCCTCGGCAAGGTCTTACGTTACGGCGCATACTCGCCTGAAGTTCTTGACCGTTTACGGTGGATGTCCGATGTGCTCGGGCCCGTACTCGCAAACGCGGTTGAAAACACGGAAGAACCTGTCAATGCGACATCGATCCTTGGTCAGATGCTGCAAATGGGCGATGAAGCGCACAACCGTAACCGCGCTGGCACGCTCATGTTGCTTCGCGACTTGGCTCCGGCGATGGCGACTTCAGGTAACGACGCCAAGGACCTCGCCAAAGTATTCTCGTTCATTGGAGGCAACGATCACTTCTTCTTGAATATCGCGATGCCTGCCTGCAAGTTGGCGCTCGACGCGGCTCGCAATATTGAAGGCTCGACCATGGTGGTCGCCATGGCTCGCAACGGCACCGAGTTCGGTATCCAGACTGCTGGCACAGGTGACGAATGGTTCACCGGACCAGCTCAGGTTCCCGAGGGTCTTTACTTGGGCGATTACGGCCCAGAAGACGCTAACCCGGACATTGGCGACTCCGCTATTACTGAGACCGCTGGCATCGGTGGCTTCGCGATGGCAACAGCTCCGGCGATCGTTCGCTTCGTGGGTGGTTCGGTTCCTGATGCGCTCGCCACAACGCGACGCATGGGTGAAATCACGCTCGGCAATAACGACCGATGGTCGATCCCTGTGCTCGACTTCATGGGTGCTCCCACGGGTATCGATGTCACGAAGGTCGTTCGTACGCAAATCCTCCCCCAAATCAACACGGGCATGGCTGGTGCTGTAGCCGGTACCGGTCAAGTCGGTGCCGGTCTAGTAACACCACCGGCAGAAGCCTTCCCGAAGGCTCTAGCTTCGCTTGCCGCGAAGACGCGGGCACGCGCCGCCGGTGCCGCTAGTTGATGATGGGTTAAGACAAGCAGTAGACGCCAGGAGGGCACAAGTATGAAGAAGCAACGCGTTTCGGCTCGCGAACTGATTGAGTCCATCGCGGACGAAGGATCGGTAGAATCTTGGGATTCACCGATTGATATCTCTTCTTACCCTGAGGAGTATCAGCGTGAGATTGAACGTGCCAAAGAACGTAGTGGCTGCGATGAGTCGATCCTCACCGGCAGTGCCACCGTCAAAGGCCGTCGAGTTGCTTTCGTTGTGAACGAGTTCGGCTTTTTGGCGGGCTCAATTGGGCAAGCTGCGGCAGAAAGAATAGTGGCGGGTATTCGCCGCGCCACCGCCGAAGGCCTGCCCCTCCTCGCGTCTACTGCTTCAGGCGGAACCAGAATGCAAGAGGGCACTCCTGCCTTCGTCAAAATGATCGATATTTCGCGTGCTGTGATGGATCATCGCGCCGCGGGATTGCCGTATTTGGTGCACTTGCGTCACCCCACAACGGGCGGCGTATTTGCCTCGTGGGGTTCCCTTGCGCATATTACGGTGGCTGAACCGGGTGCTTTGGTCGGCTTCCTCGGCCCCAAGGTCTACGAACTTCTCAACGGGATTCCGTTCCCGCAAGGTGTGCAGCAGAGTGAAAACCTCGTTTCTCACGGAATTATTGACGGAGTTTTGACGGCCGAAGATCTGCCACTCATGGTGGAAAAGGCGCTAACGATTTTGGCTGATCCGCCACTCGAATCAAAGTTGTCGCGTCGTCCCAAAATTGATCTCAATACTCACACCTACGACACGTGGGACAGCATCACAAGGACTCGTACCGGCGCTCGCGCGGGTGTTCGAGACGTACTGAAATTAGCCAGCGATACAACCTTGCGACTGCAGGGCACTGAAGAGGGCGAACGAGATGCTGCAGTGATCGTGGCCTTAGCTCGTCTCGATGGAGTTCCGTGCATTGTCGTGGGCCAAGATCGTGAAGCTCAGACTCCAGAAACCCCTATGGGACCCGGCGCACTTCGTGAAGCACGTCGCGGCATGAAGTTGGCGCAAGAGTTGGGTCTTCCACTCGTGAGTTTCATTGACACTCCCGGTGCCGAACTTTCCGCCAGCGCCGAGGAAGGCTCAATGGCTGGCGAAATCGCTCGCTGTATTGCCACGATGTCGACGCTAACCGTTCCAACTGTGTCTGTTCTGCTCGGCGAAGGAACCGGTGGTGGTGCGCTTGCCATGATGCCAGCGGATGTCACAGTCGCAGCGCAACACAGTTGGCTATCACCGCTTCCGCCGGAAGGTGCGAGTGCCATCGTGCATGGCCATACTGATGCGGCCAAAGAACTTGCCGAACAACAGCAGGTGTCGTCAATCGCGATGTGGAAAGCTGGCGTGGTACGGCATGTGGTTGCCGAATTTGATGAGGACACTCCGCAAGATTTGGCCAGCGCTGTAGCTGCCGAGGTTGGTTATTGGTTGCGTGAACTCAAGGCCGGACGCGCCTGACCTCAGGCTCGTCGGGCCTTTCTTGAGCCGCTCAATCGAAATCGAGCAGCTCGTCCAGATCGCTAAAAGCCGTGCCGGAAGCAAGAAGCATGTCTGCCACAATGGCTCTCACTTGGGAAGCAATGGCTGCCGTATTCACGGTCAAATGGTTCGTGGCCGTGTTGATCGCAAGTTGAGCCGCAGAAATCATCGCTGACGCGTTCTGTGAATCTTCGCGGGCGATTACTGCTAGATCTTCGAGTGCCTCGGCCAAACCTAGAGGGACGGGCTCACCCTTTCGCAGCATGGCGGCTGCGCGTCGAGCCAAGACACGGGTGTTTCGAACGGCATGGTCCAGATCGACGAGCGTTTTTGCCTTCTGCGCAACGGCGCTGCGCTGGCCCCAGCGGAAAGGCGAGATGCGGGCCATCTCCGATACTCCGTCAGCCATATTGCCGACAGACTCCATGAGGGGCTGGGTGGCTCGGGCCTGGCTTAGTGCCTGGTCGGCCTTGAACTCGTTGTGATCACGCAAGGCGAGGGCGATCTGGTCAAGAATTTCGGCCAGTTCTGTTTTGAGCCCAGCAATGCCTTTTTCTAGTTCGCGCAGCGGGTTAGCCGGGATGAGCATGATCGTCGCGAGCCCAACTAGGCCGCCAATGAGTGCGTCGACGAATCGAGTAATTGCCGGATCGACGATTCCTTCAACCGGAACGACCGCAATCAGCAGTACGCCTGAAATAACTGCCTGGGTCACTGCCAGCCCAGGCAAACGCACAAATCTCGCACTCGCTACGGCCAAGGCAATGATCAGGATCAACTGCCAGGTACCACGTCCGATGAACATGATGAACAGTTCGCCCACAAGGATGCCGAAAGCTGCTCCCATGATGATCTGGAAAACGATTGAGACACGTTCACCAGCGCCCACGGTAAGGGTCAGTACTGCGGCAATCGGAGCGAAAAATGCCTGATTGTGATCAAAGACTTGCATGGAAAGCCACCAGGCAAGAGCTGGGGCGATACTGAGCCTGAGGATGACCCGCCAACTCCTGAGTACGTCTATGCAACGAGTCTTGATTGATGCTCCGATAGCTGCGGTATCAATGACCACTCAGTATTTTCCTCTCGATAAATCCAAACCACCATCTTATCGCCGGACACCTGCTTGAGGCGAATGCACGATGACCCCAACTTGCCTTCCTATACCCCTATGGGTATTATTTTTCCATGTCTACTGTTGAGATCACCCTCGAAAACCTCGAAGCGACTGTTACCGGAAACGACATCGTGCTCATCGACTTCTGGGCAGCATGGTGCGGGCCTTGTCGCTACTTCGCTCCGGTATTCGACGCTGCCGCAGAAACACATGAAGATGTCGTCTTCGGAAAGGTTGATACCGAGGCTCAGCAGCAACTAGCTGCTGGATTCAACATCACGTCAATCCCAACCTTGATGGCCTTTCGTGAAGGGATCATCGTGTTCTCGCAACCCGGTGCGTTAAATGCGAGCCAACTCGAGCAAGTGATCGACGGAGTCAAGGCCCTCGATATGAATGATGTTCGCGCGCAAATCGCTGCTCAAGACGAAGCACATCAGGAAACCGCATCGTGATCGCGACCTCATGCGCAGCAACGCGGTCTGATCGAATCATGCGGGCCGTAGCCGCCGTGTTTCTTGGCGCCTTTGCGCTGACCGGGCTCGACAACACATGGTGTGCTATTCCGGCGGCAGTGTGCGCGACATTCCTAATGATCGGCGCAATCACCGGCTGGTGCCCGACCGATATCTTCCGCAATCGCGGTTCGAGTTCGGCCCCTAATGCATTTGGATTCCCTGAAGCTAAGAACAGCCTGTCTCAAACTTCCCGCAACAAGAAAACCTCGATTGACGCCTAAACCGGCGCCAAAATCACCAACAAGGAGAAAATGATGTGCTCACCCGTTTTGTGCAACCGTTGCCATAAGGTCACCTGGAGCGGCTGCGGCCAACACGTTGACCAAGTCATGCGCAATGTGGAACCAGCCCAACGCTGCACCTGCGGCTAAGATCCGGCACCACTGCCGTGGGGGCTGACCCATGGTTGAGCACTCCCCACATTGCGCCCGCTTGTTTGCTTCTCAACAACAAGTGATAGATCGGAGAATCTGCTTGGTGTGACAACCAAGACGAACCTCTCTAATTCCATCGGGGACTATTTAATCCCTTATCGGAATCACTCTGGTGTAGCACCGATCCCGCCCATGGGAATACAAGGCGCCGGCGTGACAGGTAAAAACTTTACCCATCTCGCTGGCACTTGCTCATGGCTTT
Source organism: Aeromicrobium sp. (assembly GCA_040394025.1). Lineage (GTDB taxonomy): Bacteria > Actinomycetota > Actinomycetes > Propionibacteriales > Nocardioidaceae > Aeromicrobium. The sequence goes on along the minus strand of JBEBSZ010000007.1, from coordinate 43,082 downwards.
AATCGGTGGGGTAGGTGAGGTATTTGCCGTCGAAAGTCACCACTATGCGGTCACCCTTCGGATCCTCACGGCGCGTAACTTTGATGTCAAAATCGATAGCGCTCATAATTCCGTCGCCAAAGTCCTCGTGAATTGCTTCTTTGATGGCAGGTCCATAAACGGCGATGGCTTCGAGGAAACGATAGATAGTCGGGTCGCTGGCAAGCTCACCAATACCTGGACGATAGGGCTGACGCTGCAATGCGCGAACCGTGTCTTCATCGAGGTTAAGCATCTCTCCCACTGTGACCGCTGCGGCTTCAGGCACAGGGTGCATTCCCAGCAAAGCCGAGACTGTCCATTCCCGTGGACGACCAATAGCGTCGGCAATCTCGGCCCAGGTTAATCCAGCAAGTTCCTTGGCATCTCGAACTTTCTGGCCAGCTGCATCTTTTGCTGCGTTGTACGACATGTCTTTATTCCTCCTAGGTGGCTTACCTTTGACCCTAGGCGAGACCTGGTCCAGTAAAAACTCTCACTGCTTCGTGACCTAGACCGATCAGTTTTGCAGGTGCTATTGAGACAATTACGTGGCTCGCGAGGCTCGCCAAACACAAAAATCTTCAGCCGTCGGTGCATTTGGCGCAGTAATGTCAGCACTTCGCCATGCAGTCATTGCGACCCTTTTTAGTGACTCGCCACAGTATGGGGCGGTACTCGACATATCCTCAGGTCTGTTGAACGAAGCCCACAGCACGAATCCGGTCCCGCACCTTCAGGCATATGGACGGTCCTGCATTACCTGAAGAAAAACAAGGCAATTCCCACAGTGACACAAACTCTGGGTTTGCGGATCGAACTACATCCCATGGCATAGTCGGTTCGTCACCCTAACAATCGACGCTGCTAATTCTAGCGTCTGGGCAGAGAGTAGACACCTATGCAAACTCACAAGGGATTCACACCAAAGGGTTGGATTCTGTTTGCGGTCATGGCGCTCCTATGGGGGACGCCGTACTTGTTTATTAAGGAAGCAGTCGACTCCTATTCACCCGCTGCGGTAGTCGCAGGTCGCACTCTGATCGGCGGACTCATACTATTGCCGTTCGCGCTACGGGCGGGTGCACTAAAACAGGCGTGGCATTTATGGCCATGGGTGCTTGTTTTTGGTTTAGTCGAGATGGCTGGGCCGTTCTTTTTGCTCAGCCATGCCGAAACACAACTTTCGTCCGGGCTCACCGGGCTCTTGGTGGCGACTGTGCCACTGTTTAGCACACTTATCGCTTTAGCACGTGGTGACCGTTCCACCTTGGCTCCGCTTCGCTTGGCGGGATTAGCAGTCGGTTTTGCTGGCGTCGTCATCGTCGTTGCTGGCCCGGGCCTTGTGCCACGAGAACCCGGCAGTGCCATCGCCATCGCTGAAGTTATGTTGACAGCATTGCTGTATGCGATTGCCCCATTTGTCATCGCTACGAAGCTCTCGCACGTACCCTCTTTGGGCATAATCACGTTGGCACTCTTTGCTATTGGATTGGCTTATCTGCCGATTGCTCTGCTCACCACGAACGAGCCACCCACCACTCGATCGACAGTATCGTTGATTCTGCTTGGACTGATGTGCACGGCACTTGCTTTTATTGCGTTCTTTGCGCTCATAAAAGAAGTCGGCCCCGTGCGTGCACCGCTTTTCACCTATCTGAATCCAGTCGTAGCAATAACGCTAGGTGCGCTGCTGCTGGCCGAACCCATCACGTCTGGTCTGCTCATCGGATTTCCGGTGGTGCTGCTCGGCTGTTGGCTCGCTGCCACTGGCGGAAAGATGCGACCAAGCCTGACCACAATTCCCGAACCGGTCGTGCCCGAGGCCGACCAAGAGACGCGGTCAGAATAAGAGTTCAGTAGCCGATACCTCACCGGCCGAGCTGTGGTCGCGAGAGTTGGCGTTTGCATAGGTTGCTATGGTGAACGGGTGAAGAATTGAGTGATCCCCAATCTGCGTCTGAGGCGTTGGCCCGGCAGATATCCTTTGGATATTTGGAACACTCATGTCACAACCCCACTCTTTTTCTGAACTTTCTTCCAATGGTTCCCACCTGCGTGTTGACGGGCTTTCCTTCGCTTTTGCCAATCACCGGGTCCTGACGGACATCTCCTTTATTGTGTCTTCGGGTGACCGAGTCGGCCTGATCGGTGAAAACGGTTCAGGCAAATCGACACTTTTACGAGTGATCGCCGGACTATTGCCTGCCACTGCCGGACACGTCTCCGTAAACGCACTCGGTGCTGGCCCTTCACATGTCGGATTACTGCATCAGGAACCGCCGTTCGCACCGACTGACAGCATCACCGAGGCCTTGGAGTCAGCCGTAGCCGCAGCTAGAACAGCAGCGATCGCCGTGGAAAAGCTCGGTATTGCCCTAGCTGAGAATCCAGAGGATTCCGTTCTCAGTAGCCAGTTTGCTCAAGCTCTCGAAGACACCGAACGCCTCAGTTCTTGGGACACCGATGCTCGAATTTCTGCCATGTTGTCGGGCTTAGGACTCAGTTCAATCGAACCCGATCGGACGACAAACTCACTGTCGGGCGGTCAACGGGCACGGCTCGCGCTGGCTTGGCTCTTGCTCAGTACACCGCAGGTTTTATTGCTCGACGAGCCTAGTAACCACCTCGACGATACCGCCACCAGTTTCCTCGTGGAGGTGTTGAAGTCGTGGCGCGGACCGGTGATGATGGCAAGTCATGATCGCGCATTTCTTGACGATGCTGCCACTTCACTCATTGATCTAGATCCCTCGCCGATCCCCCACACTGTCGCGGGGGCACTCGTTCAAGACGGCACCGGTACGGGAATCGGGGCGCGGAAATTTACTGGCACTTATAGCGATTATCTTCGAGTTCGCGAGGAAGAAAAACTCCGCTGGGAATTACAGTATCGCGATGAACAGGCACTCCTGTCGAAACTTCGGTCACGTGTTCGCGACCAGCAGAACGTCGGCCATGTCGATTGGAAGCCGCGAACGGAGTCTCGGATTGCAAAAAAGTTCTATGGCGACCGTAATGCGAAAGTTGTTTCGCGACGAGTTAACGATGCCCGCTCTCGGCTCGAAGAGCTAGAAAAAATGCAGATAAGGAAGCCTCCTGCAAGTCTCAGTTTCCAAGGGCTCACGGCGGGCGGTAGGCCTCAGCAGTTCAGCACAATCGAGCCTGTGCTGGCAGCCACAAACATTTCCGTCACACACCGATTGGCACCCGTCAATCTCAGTATCAGCCGGGGCGAAAAATGGCTCATCACTGGCGCGAACGGGGCCGGGAAATCCACCCTTCTTCAGGTGCTGGCAGGTTCGCTAGTGCCTGATTCTGGACACGTGTGGCGATCGGGCGCTGAAAGGGTCGGACTGCTGTCGCAGGACGTGCAACTACTCGATCCGTATGGACGCGGAACCGCCCGCACGGTCAGTCAGACCTATGAAGATCTGGTAGGTGTTGAGCGCGCACAGTCGACCCCACTTGACACATTCGGTTTACTCGCAGGCCGAGACAACCACCGTCCAGTGAATGCTCTTTCGCTCGGCCAACAACGTCGACTCGCGCTGGCAGTTCTTCTCGCAAATCCTCCCGAGATCTTGTTGCTTGATGAACCAACAAACCATTTTTCTCTCGGTCTCGTTACTGCTTTAGAACAGGCTTTAACGAGTTATCCAGGCACCGTTCTCATTGCCTCTCACGACCGCTGGCTACGTCAACGCTGGCCAGGAGAACACCTCTCACTTGGCGGACCCATGCTTATCTAGACCCTCACCCGAGGCGCAGCGGTGGCTCTTCAGATTCTGGTGAGATGTGGGAACGTAGGCGTGGCAGTCGTTTTCCAGTTTGCTGTGTTCAGCGTGTGTTCGTGTTGCCCGAGTCTGGCTCCTCGCCACTACCCCCGTGCACTCACACTTGTCTCCTGATTCCCGCGAAACCGCCGTCGGAAATGTGAGTCAAGAACACCTATTAGGTACGCATGAACCCAAAAACGTGGGTGAAGCTTGGCTTTGGGCGGATTTGAACGAACCCGGGCAGGATTGAACAGTGACATCAGGCTGATCAAACTACGGTCGACTGAAGCACCCGACTAGATGCGTCCAAGACGCCACGCGACCCGAATACAAGCTTAAGGAAACCGGATCAAAAGGGCTCACAAACACTTTCCGCTCTGACCCCGACGAGAACCCCGCCCAAATCCAAAGAGCCACTAAAAGAAAGCAACGATCTGCTCAATCACGGTGAACTCGCGCTCCGTTTCGGCGTCAGTTCCCGCAACACAAAGAAAGCCGCCGCAAAGGACGGCCACCCCGCTCGGATCCGAAAACTCACAAAAGTGGAGCATAGGAGATTCGAACTCCTGACCTCTTCCATGCCATGGAAGCGCGCTACCAACTGCGCCAATGCCCCGTAGAACGTTGATAAGTTTACCGGTTACCTGACACAACACCCATACGGGGTCGAATCAGGCAAAAATCACCATTCTGACGGTGGAGAAGCCGTGTCATCATCGGACAAAACCGGTTCCGGAAGGGTGCCCGTGTTCCACTCGACCAGCCGCCACTCAGCCCAATCTTCGTGAACCCACTCCTCCAGAACGGCCCAATGGCAGTTCGACAAACCGCCAAACACTTTCCACATCTCACGCGGAATCCCTAGGAACGTACACATACCTGTGCGCAACACCGCACCATGCGCCACCACAACAAGAGTCTCGCCACTGTGCAGATTCGGCAGTTCACTATGCAAAGCCTCCGAAAACCGGCTACCCGCCTGCGCATAGGTTTCGGCACCCGGCATCACATGCTCGTTGCCGTCCACCCATGCTTGCATTTCTTCAGGGAACTGCTGCCATGCTTGCTTCCAGGTCAAACCCTCACGCGCACCAAAGTTCAACTCACGAAAACGCTCGTCGAGTTCCGGCTCAACACCGGCGAGCACACCCAACTCAGCTGCGGTCGCGGCGGCGCGCTGCAAATCCGAAGACACGATTCGCGCCGGCTTAAGTGAAGCCAAACGAGCACCCGCCTCTTTCGCCTGCTGAATGCCCACCTCGTCAAGCGGAATATCACTCTGCCCCTGAACCCGGCCAGCCACATTCCACTCCGTACGGCCATGACGCCACAAAATAACCCGACGGTTCACACAAGCTCCAACTTCACGACCGGGCAATCACTCCACAGTCGTTCCAAACTATAGAATGCACGTTCTTCCTCGTGCTGAATATGAACGACGATATCGCCGTAATCCATCAACACCCAACGGCCCTCGCGTTCACCCTCACGACGGATCGTTTTCGCACCAATATCGATCAGGCGCCGTTCAATCTCATCCTTCACCGCATTCATTTGCGGCTGATTCGCAACCGAGCAAATCAGGAAAATATCTGTGAGATACAGATGGTTCGAAACATCAATCGCGACGATATCCGTCGCGCTTTTCTCATTCGCAGCAGCACCCGCCACTTGCACTAATTCACGTGCACGCTCACCTGCGGTCACAGTCTTTCTCCAGATCGATAGAGGCCATGTTTGCCTATGTATTGCACGACCCCGTCTGGCACCAAATACCAAACCGGTTCACCAGCTTCAACACGAGTACGGCAATCTGTTGAGCTGATCGCCAGCGCGGGAATCTCGACCATCGACACCCGATCGCTCGGCAAATCAGCCAAAACATCTAACTGCATCTCGTGCCCCGGCCGAGTACAACCGACGAAATGCGCCAACTCGAAAAGCTCTTCGTAAGACTGCCACGTAATGATCGATGACAGGGCGTCAGCTCCAGTAATAAAAAACAGCTCGTCATCAGGGAACTGTTTCTTGAGTTCCCGCAAGGTATCAATCGTGTAGGTCAAACCTTCACGATCAATATCAACTCGACTTACCTGAAAACGCGGGTTCGCGGCTGTAGCGATCACCGTCATCAAATACCGGTGTTCAGCGACCGAAACCTCACGTTCACTCTTTTGCCAAGGTTCGCCCGTAGGCACGAAGAGAACCTCGTCGAGGTCGAAACTCGATTGCACCTCACTGGCAGCCACAAGGTGGCCATGGTGAATCGGGTCGAAGGTGCCGCCCATGACCCCAATGCGACGGCCCATTGAAGCCATAATCAGCTATGCTCGCGGCCTCGCCCGAACTGCACGACACCAAAAAGTAGCAGGAAGAAGAAAACGATCGTGGCCCCACCGATAGCAATCGGAGGAATGGATGGAGTGGCGGCAGCCGCAGCTTCCGCGGCAAGAGTCAGGTCAAACATGCGAATAATCTACCAGCGTTGGCTTCCTGAACTCAGGCACAGCCCGGCTCAGTCGGATCCACGACTCCCCCGCGCACATGACCGTCGCCCGTGACGATGTACGTCGTGGTAGTCATTTCCAACAAGCCCATGGGTCCGCGCGCATGCAATTTCTGAGTCGAGATGCCGATCTCGGCCCCGAATCCAAACTCGCCACCGTCGGTAAAACGCGTGGAGGCGTTCACCATGACAGCCGCCGAATCCACACTGGTAGCGAACCTGCGGGCCGCCTCAAGTGACTTGGTCACAATCGCTTCTGTATGCCCCGACGAAAAGTGACGTACGTGTCCGATAGCTTCATCGATCGAATCAACCACCTTGGCCGAGATGTCGGCTGACAAATACTCGGTCTCAAAGTCCTCGACCGTGACCTCGACAACCCGATCATCGACCGCAGCAAACGACGCGTCACCATGGATTGTCACACCCGCATCAATCAATGCCGGCACAATAACTGGCAAGAATTCATCAGCCACATCACGGTGGACCAGCAGCGACTCGGCCGAGTTGCACACGCTATTGCGGTGCGTCTTCGAGTTAATAACAATGTCTTTTGCTTTCGCAAGGTCTGCTTCAGCATCGACATAAACGTGCACGTTTCCGGTACCAGTTTCAATCACCGGGACCGTCGCCGTCTCAACGACAGCCTTGATCAACCCAGCACCACCGCGAGGAATCACCAGATCGACCAAACCACGAGCCGTCATCAGATCGGTCGACGTTTCGCGACGATCAGCAGAGATCGCCTGGATCAGATCGCGCGGAAAACCAACACTGTCAATTGCTTCGCGCATCGTCTCCGCAATCACCCGATTCGAGTTCTGCGCCGACTTCGATCCACGCAGCAGCGAAGCGCTACCGGCCTTCAAACAAATTGCGGCCGCATCGGCTGTCACGTTCGGACGGCCTTCGTAGATCATGCCAATGACGCCCATCGGCACCCGCACTTGCTGCAATTGCAGGCCATTGGCCAGAGTTGAGCCCCGAACCACTTCACCGATCGGGTCAGGCAGCCCAGCCACGTCCCGAACACCCTGAGCAAAGTCAGCAACGCGTCCCTCGTCCAGTTTGAGCCGGTCGATCATGTGCTCGGGTGTGCCGTCAGCAAGTGCAGCAGCAATATCTTCAGCGTTCGCGGCCAAGATTGCTGGTGTTGCCGCCTCTAGTCTGTCCGCCATCGCCAACAACGCAGCATCCTTACGTGCACGAGTCGCTTGGGCCAACACTAACGAGGCTTCACGGGCGCGCTTGGCTGCCTCATGTACTTCATTGGTCATAGTTCAAGTCTAGTTCCGGATTCGATATCGTTAACTTCTCTGGATCAACCGATCAAGATCAAATGATCACGATGAACGACTTCACGTTCATATTCAGCACCAAACTCTTCGGCAAGCTCATGCGTATTGCGGCCTAAGAGTTCTGGTAGCTGGTCACTATCAAAGTTCACGAGGCCGCGTGCAACGACGGCACCGTCAGGTGCGACCAGATCGACCGGATCACCCGTGCCAAAACTGCCGGTGACCTTCGTAATGCCAGCAGGTAAGAGTGAGGCTTGTCGCTCGACGATGGCCCGCACAGCGCCCGAATCAAGGTGAAGTTCGCCGCGTGTCTTGCTGGCATGAGCCAGCCAGAGCAAGCGCACGGGACGACGTCGCCCAGTCGTTTCAAAACGCGTGCCCACCGCTTCACCACGCAAAGCCATATCAGCATGGGCTGCCGACGTCAGGACGACCGGAATCCCAGCATCAGTCGCAATCCGCGCCGACTCGACTTTGGTGACCATGCCACCCGTGCCGACTTTGCTTCCTACCCGAGTGATGTCGACGCCAAACAAGTCTTCCGCATCATTCACGACGGGAATGAGTTTCGAGCCAAGCTCAGAAGGGTGGCCGTCATAAAGACCGTCTACATCAGAGAGCAGAATCAATGAGTCGGCATGAATGACGTGAGCCACCAGAGCAGCCAAACGGTCGTTGTCACCAAAACGGATCTCAGACGTCGCGACCGTATCGTTCTCGTTCACAATCGGGATCACGCCCAACTCGGCCAACTTGTTAAGCGTGAGACGAGCATTGCGGTAATGGCTGCGCCGAGTCAGATCATCAACAGTGAGCAAGACTTGACCCACAAGGAAACCCCGAGCAGCAAATCGTTCTGAATACTGAGCAATGAGCGCGCCTTGACCCACACTCGCGGCAGCCTGTTGGCTAGCCAGATCATGTGGCCGTCCGGCAAAACCAAGCGGTCCAATTCCTGCAGCGATGGCACCGGATGAAACCAGCACCACTTCGTCTCCACGGTCGCGCGCATTCGCAATGGCGTCAACAATCGCCCCAACGCGTTCTGGATCAAGATGACCAGATTCAGTCGTCAGCGAAGAGGAACCTATCTTGACGACAATGCGACTCATCGAGATTCACTCTCCTCATCCGCAATGGGTTCACCGTCGTATTCTTCATCGGCATCCCATACGTCCACGACCTCAACTGAATCCTCATCCTCGTCTTGATCGTTCTCCCCGAAAGGAACTATGTCTTCAAACCGCACGCCCTGGGCAATGAGCGCCTGATTTTCCGCTTCCCAAGCACGTTTCGCGGCGAGCTGTTCGCGCCGCTCCTTCGAGGTACGACGTTCGCTTTGATCGAATCGCAAGTCTTCACCACGGCGACCTAAGATCTCGGCTCCGGCTTCAATCGAAGGATCGAAATCGAACACGACTGAGTTATCGTCGTCGCCGATCAGTACCGCGTCACCTGGCTGTGCGCCCAGTGTGATGAGTTCGTCTTCCACACCGAGGCGGTTCAACCGGTCTGCGAGGAAGCCGACAGCTTCGTCGTTCCCGAAATCCGTCTGATTAACCCAACGGCGTGGCTTTTCCCCACGCACAACCCATTGGTCATCGCGCTGAATGATCTCAAATTCTTTGTCCACGCCAACACCAGCACTAGGCCGCAAGACGATTCGCGTAGGTTCGGCTTCAGGCGTAGCATCACGACGCGACAGCACAATCCGAGCCATCGCGAAGGACAGGGTACGCAAGCCAACATGGCTCGCTGCCGACACGTCAAACACTTCGTAGCCCATGTCTTCAAGTTCGCCACGAACAAACTCGGCAATCTGGGCAGCATCAGGTACATCGGTCTTATTGAGTGCAACCAAGCGTGGCCTGTCGCTTAAGTCAGTGCCTGTCATCTGACCGTATCGTTCGAGTTCGCTCTCGATGGTCGCCAGATCAGTTATCGGATCGCGCCCCGGTTCGACAGTCGCACAATCGATGACATGCACGAGCGCAGCACAACGTTCGACGTGGCGCAGGAAGTCGTGTCCGAGTCCCTTACCTTCACTCGCACCCTCAATCAGGCCAGGAACATCAGCAACTGTGAATGTGACGTCACCAGCCGTCACGACACCAAGGTTCGGCACCAAGGTCGTGAACGGGTAGTCCGCAATTTTGGGTTTCGCTCGCGAAAGCGCGGCAATAAGGCTCGACTTTCCTGCCGAAGGGAAACCGATCAAACCAATATCGGCAACCACTTTTAGTTCAAGCGTCATCGACAGCTCTTCGCCAGGTTCGCCCTTCAAAGCAAAGCCAGGCGCTTTACGTTTACTCGACGCCAATGCCGCATTACCCAAACCACCGCGACCGCCAGCCGCGATAACAACCTCTGTTCCCACGCCGACGAGGTCTGCAAGCTCGTTTCCGTCAAGATCCTTAACCACGGTCCCTGAGGGCACAGACAAAATCAGATCGTCACCATTGGCGCCGTTACGTTTTCCGCCAGCACCGGGCATGCCTTTGCCGGCTTTTCTGTGGGGCACATGGTGATAGTCAATGAGCGTGGTGACATCGCTAGCGACTCGGAGGACGATGTCGCCTCCGCGGCCACCATTGCCACCGTCAGGTCCGCCAAGAGGCTTGAATTTTTCGCGGTGAACAGACGCGACTCCATGCCCGCCATCACCAGCACGGACGTGCAAGGTCACTCGATCCACGAAACTAGGAATCGCCATGCCATGCTCCAATCACTGGCTAAAAATGTACCGAAAATAAGAAAAGGGCAGTCCGCATGAGCGGACCACCCTTTTCAGGAAGATCTGCGAGTCACTCCGCCGGAGCCGACACGACATTGACGACCTTACGGCCGCGACGCGTTCCGAACTCGACAGCACCAGCTGCCGTGGCGAACAAGGTGTCGTCCTTGCCACGACCAACGTTCACGCCAGGATGAAACTTGGTGCCACGCTGACGAACGAGAATTTCACCGGCGTTAACTTCTTGACCGCCGAAACGCTTAATACCAAGGCGTTGAGCATTGGAATCGCGACCATTCTTAGTGGACGATGCGCCCTTCTTAGATGCCATCTGTCACTACCTCACTTCGAGATTCCGGTGATTTTCACTTGGGTGTACTTCTGGCGATGCCCCAAGCGCTTCTTGTAACCGGTCTTGTTCTTGTATTTCATGATTGAAATTTTTGGACCTTTGAGTCCGCCAATGACTTCGGCGTCAACCTTGACGGAAGCAACGTCTGCTCCTGCGGTGACGGTTTCGCCGTCAACCAACATGACAGCAGGCAACTGGACATTCTCGCCTTCGGCCGCTTGGACCTGGTCGATGGAGATGACGTCGCCGACCGCAACCTTGGTCTGGCCTCGGCCATTGCGCACGATTGCGTACACCACGGGATTCCTCACTTCATGTTCTGGGGTGCGCGGCTAACCGCACACGGAAACGGCGCGCTCGGCGCACCGACTGTCTAGTTTACGACCCCGCCCCATCATCGGTCAAAACGGGTTCGGCCGAAACTGGTTCTGGGGCTTGATTCGTTGAATTCTCAGCACCTTTTCCGCTACTTTCAGCCCGAGTTTCAGGAGTTGCAACAGGGACAGGGTCGTTCTGTGGCTGAGAAGCAGCTTCCAACGCAAATGATGTCTTCTCGTTTTGGACAGGCTCGGCAGGTGTACTTTCAACCTTGTTCTGAGACTCACCGTCGGGTTTGCCAGAAACGTTCTTCTGGCTGGAATCAGAACTATTGGCTTCGTTACGCTGTTCATCTGAATCCTGCTGCTGATCTGATTCTCGCTTCTTATCTGAATCCGATTGCTTGCTCTTGCCCTTGTTCTGGGTTCCCTGGTTCTGGTTACCGTTCTTACCCTGATTTCCTTGGTTACTTTGGTTGCCCTTGCCACCTCGGCGACCACGACGGGGACCCTCATCTTTCTTGGGCTCAACCGGCACATCAGAAACCACGACACCACGGCCACGGCACGATTCACATTCGTGGCTAAAAGACTCCAGAAGCCCAGTACCGATCCTCTTACGCGTCATCTGCACCAAACCAAGCGAGGTAACTTCAGCGACCTGGTGGCGGGTGCGATCCCGACCCAAGCACTCCACCAATCGGCGTAGCACCAGATCACGATTCGATTCAAGCACCATGTCGATGAAGTCGATGACAATAATTCCACCAAGGTCACGCAAACGCAGTTGGCGCACGACCTCTTCGGCAGCTTCGAGGTTGTTCTTCGTGACCGTTTCTTCAAGGTTCCCACCAGAACCGGTGAAACGACCAGTGTTGACGTCAATGACCACCATTGCCTCGGTGCGGTCAATGACAAGCGAACCACCTGATGGCAAATGCACCTTACGATCCAGAGCCTTCTTAATCTGCTCGTCAATACGTCGTTCAGCAAACACGTCCTGATCGTTATCCCAACGTTCGACACGTTCGGCCAAATCCGGTGCCACATGAGCGAGGTAACCCGAAACCATGTCGTGGGCGTCATCGCCTTGCACGATCAGCCGCGAGAAATCTTCATTGAATAAATCGCGGATAACCTTGATCATCAAGTCTGGTTCCGCATACAGCAGCTGCGGAGCTTTACCGTCCGCGACCTTGCTCTCGATGTCTTCCCAACGCGCCATCAAAGCCGACACATCACGAGTGAGCTGCTCTTCCGTTGCACCCTCAGCTGCCGTGCGGACGATCACGCCCGCGCTTTCTGGCAGCGCCTCTTTCAACAGGTTTTTCAAGCGAGTGCGCTCATTCTCAGGGAGTTTCCGGCTGATCCCATTGCTGCCACCACCGGGCACATACACGAGGAAACGACCAGGCAGACTGACCTGACTCGTCAAACGTGCGCCCTTTTGTCCGATCGGATCTTTCGTGACCTGCACCAAAATTGTCTGGCCAGGCTGAAGGGCGTCTTCAATCTTGCGTTGCTTGCCGTTTGGTACGTTCGACCAGTCAACTTCTCCGGCATAAATGACGCCATTCCGACCGGCGCCAATGTCGACAAAGGCCGCCTCCATGCTGGGCAAAACGTTTTGCACCTTGCCAAGGTAAACATTGCCGATCAGTGACGTCTGCGATTCACGAGCGACATAGTGTTCGACCAGAACTTTGTCTTCGAGTACAGCAATCTGAGTGAAGTCTTCACCTTGTCGAACCACCATCTCGCGGTCCACCGATTCACGGCGAGCTAAGAACTCAGCCTCACTCACGATGGGAGCGCGACGACGGCCAGCCTCTCGACCTTCACGACGTCGTTGTTTCTTTGCTTCGAGCCGAGTCGAACCACTAACGCCTGTGATCTCATCTTCAGCGGTGCGGCCTTCACGGACCTTAACGACCGTGTTTTCTGGATCGTCAGGTGAAGGTGCAGTTTCTTCGCCCGCCCGCGCGCGACGACGACGCCGCCGAGTGCTGCCACCGTCACCGTTTTCATCATCGTCACCGTCAGATTCGTCACCTGAGTGTGGATCGTCAGATTCGTCGCTGGAGTCGCTGTCATCAGAGTCATCGCTGTCATCGCTCTTACGACGACGGCGTCCGCCCCGACTGCGGCGGCGACGCTTTGGCTCGCCGTCATCTCCGTCTTCACTGTCGGAGTCACTCTCAGTCTCTGTTGCTTCTTCGCGGACTGGTTCAGGTTTAGGCAACGCGGGCGCTAGCCCCTCTGGTGGCGCCTGAAACATCAACCCAGGTTGGGCGGCCGCAATCTTTGGCGCTGCGCCGACTTCGTCGGCAGCAAGCGGGTCTGTCACTGGAGCACTAAACAATCCGCCTGCAGGCGGCCCTGCCGGACGACCTGCCGCAGTACGATGAGTAGTCGTCGTAACGGTCATCGCTGCGGGCTTCGTCTCGGGCGTTTCAGGGGACTTTTGTTCACCCTCAGTGGTTTTGCCCTCGTCGGGCTGTTTCTCGTCGAGCATCTGCTCTCCTCTGCCTACGCGGCAACGCCGGTAGCGCGGTCATCGACCACATGGGCCGTCAAGTCTCTATTCGTCGACGCCCTTGGCCTGTCACATGGCGTTCACGTCCGGCCCGCCGCGGTCGTCACTCGTCAGAGTGCGTCGCGGTCGAGGGCGAGCGGATCGCCGACCGTCCCGGTTTCCTCGTCCAGCGGGCCTTGCCCAAAGCGAGCCACTACTGGCCTCTGCTCAAAGCTAAGTCCGCACGTTTCGCGGAATCCGGTGAGGATGTCGTCTGGTCGCACCGACGGTATGTCATGGCGCACGACCACGTCCAGTATCGCACACCCGTCAACTGACTGCCCTGACTTCACGCCCCACACATGAAAATTGGGCATCAAAATAGATGTGACAAATGTGGCCGAAACACTCGAACTGCAACGAGCGAACATACGCAGGGTTGCCGTGTATGACTGAACCTGATCCTCGCCATCGCAAGATATTGGGCAGCCTCTTAAGTCACCAAGTTCCTCAGTCACTTGCGCAACCTGAAGCGCAGCAGCAGCGCCCCAATCACGGCTACTGCGACAACCCCAAGACCCAAGACAAAGATCGGGAACTCGACTCGGAAAATCTCAATTGCTTCCATGCGTCAGTCCAACGGGTCGGTGATGATCTTGTTGGCTTCATCAAGCGGGCCTTGTTCCATCCGAGTTGCCACCGGCGTCTGCTCAATCACGAGTCCACCAATGTCACGCAAACCGGTGAGCACATCGTCCGGGCGGATCGACGGTGTGCCATGTCGCAACAGGACTTCCAACATGGAGCCACCCGCCTCGTCCGACAGTGTCTGCATCGACAGCACCGCTTCGCGAGCGTCCAAAGTACGCAAGCCCTTCTTCATCATGCGCTCCACCAGCACTTCACTCTGAGCAAGAAAGGTTGATACGGCGGCCTCAACGCGTACTGGATCCGTCTGCGGCAGAGCAATATTCCACTTACTCGCGATCAACAGATCAGCCAATGACCCGCCCGGAGACTCCACGACACGCAGAACATCCAAGTCGGGCGGCAGGGACGCGTCCAACTGCTGGTGCACGTCATCAGGGTCAAGCACTTGGGTCAAACCAATTTCCAAGTACTCAGCCTCACTAGCTGCACCCGTAGGCGAAGCCCCCGCATAAGAAATTTTCGGGTGCGGATTAAATCCCGAAGAATAAGCAATCGGCAAGCCCGATCGGCGCACCGCACGCTCGAAGGCACGACCAAAATCTCGGTGGCTCGTAAACCGTAATCGTCCACGTTTGGCGTAACGAATTCGCAACTTCTGCACAATCGGCAACTGCGGATTCGGGGCCTCCGGATTGGGCGTTCCCTGCAATGTGGTGGAGCTGTCGTCACTCATGATTCACGCCTTCCGAGATTCGGCATAGGCACGAAATGCAGCCGAACGCTCTTCAAAACTAGTGAACTCATCGAAGCTGGGCGCACCGGGCGACAACAAAATGATTGGCGCATCGGTTTTGTTAGCGACAACCTCGAGAGCGTCCGCAAAATTCTCACACACGTCCACGTCAACCTTAGTGTTAGCAAGGTCTGTAGCGAGCCGACTACCAGCCGGACCCACGGCGACAATCTGTACGCGAGTGCCCTTTTTACGACCAAGCACATACTCAATGAGTGGTTCAAAAGGCAGACCTCGATCTTCACCACCAGCAATAAGTGTGACCTTCTGTTTGTCGAAGGTTTCGAGGGCGGCAACCACCGCTTCAGGTGCTGTTGCGAGACCGTCGTCCACCCAGGTACGGCCATCGCGTGTGGGAATTATTTCCAAACGGTGAGCCAAAGGCGCGAAACTCGCGACGGCTTCAAGCGCGCGTGCTTTTTGTTTCGCGTCGACATCGAGGTAGGAATCCACTGCAGCCAGCGCCAAAGCAATATTGTGCAGATTGTGGCGGCCCTTGAGTGAAATGTCCGAGACAGCAAGTTCGCTCATCCCCCACGACAAGCCCCGGCTAGTCACCACAATGTCTAGATCGCTTGGTTGGCTGAAACGTACGCCTGCAGAAATCACGGTTTCAAGCCGCGACGCAAGCTCCGGATCTTCATCAGGCGAAACCACGACTTCTGGGTGATAAGCCACCAAGTTGAGCTTGTCTCGGGCATAACGTTCATAACTTCCGTGCCATGGCAGGTGTTCTGGGTACAAACTCGTGACCGCCACTACCCAGGGAGACACGGTCAGATTTGCGGCCTGATAGCTCGATACTTCGACGACAGCAATCTCGCCGTCCTGTCCAGAAAATTCGGTGACCGGCGTGCCCAAGTTTCCAAGCAGGCTCGCTGGAATATCGAGAGCGTCCAAAACGTGGGCAATGATCGCGGCCGTCGTGCTCTTACCCTTTGTGCCGGTAACCGCGATGACATGATCATGATGCTCGTTGAGCCACAAATCCATCAAAGAGGTGAACTGAACTCCTGCTTCCTTCAAGCGAACATAATCGGGTGCGGTGTGCGGAATCCCCGGCGACACGACGATCACGTCGGCAGCGGCAAACGCCTGATCAGCAGCCTCACCAACCACGGCAGTAACGCCATTAGGCACCTCGTTCGTACCGGTGATGGCGATCGTGGCTGAGATTCCACGCTGAGCCAGTTCTGCAAAAACGGCACGTCCCTCTCGGCCCGCACCCCAAATGACGACCGACTTACCGTCGAGATCTTCAAACTTCACGAACTAGCGCCTCTAATCTCGGTGACAGGAAATGTTCATGTTCATGGAACTCAAAAACAGCCAACACATCAGCGGAGTTTACCGCGATCGCCGCGATTTCGGACTTAACCAAGAAAGGATGGTCCCGCCAGTCGGGATGCTCTCTTAGCAGGGACACTGCGACCCGACACTCCTGCGGCTCTCCGACGCATTCGAATGGTTTGAGTAAACCATCGACCGCAAGCAGTTCGAGGAAACCCGTGTACTGCGAATCATCCGCAAGCAAATCGCGACCAGAAAATATCGCGAGTAAGGCTTCGCGGCCGAGGAACGGCGCGAGGCTTAGGAAAACGAACCGACACTTCGGGCAATCACCACACCACGATGTGCGGTCACTTTCCTGCAATGTGAAAGCGCGATTACAACTAGTGAAAACCGAGTGATAGTCGTTGAGCTCGGCGAAACAGCGAGAAATACGCAATTCCGAAAGCGGTCGGAGCAGCGAAAAATACTGAGGCGCACCTACCGGGAGGCTATCGCGCAGCAATCGCTCAAACTCTATGCCTTTTGACCACTGGTGATTGATCGTCTTACCCGCCCATTCGACGTTTCCGAACGATGAACTCGCTTCATTACTGAACACGACCGCATCGAAGCCCTGAGCTAATGCCGTGAGGATCGCGATGAGCGAGTTGACTGCGGTGACAGGCACATGCCCGTTTGGCGCCCCTGCTTTGTTGAGTTCAAAGAGATGCGGGTCGAGTTTACGATCCGCGGTCTGCAAGGCGATGTGAGCGGTCTGTGCGGTGGCTTCGATGGGCTGGTAACTATTCACCGAGAACAGACCGACGTCAAAGCCCGCCCGTTTCAGGGTTTCGATCGAAACGATGGAGTCTTTGCCGCCACCCACAGCCACCAATATGCGCTCTGGTTCCGAGATTCCGATATTGCCAGGCTTGGAGTTTTCTGCGCGTTCTGGCGCAATAATCTCTGTATCGAAAACCGCCGGCAGCGCATTAACGTAAGCGAACTCGCCTAACCCAGAAGAAAGCACATCGGAATAGAAAGCGCGTTCGGTCTGCGTGAGCCCACTTGGGACGGTAATTCTGGCAGGAGCGAAGGCTTTGAAATAACTCAGCGAAGCAGCGAAGTGCAGGAGCCGAAGTATCGGTTCCACGGTCGCTTGGTCGGCACCTGCGAGGGAACCCGGCAAGACAATCGTTTCCACGAATTCATGCTCGCTACCGTCGGGTGCGACTGCCCGATAACGCAAGGTGATCTTGGCATCAATTGCGGAAAATGAGGTGCATTCAAACTCGGAAAGGCGCACTGTGTCGCGAGCCCCAGAAACGACCATGCGCTCCAGTGTAATGGGAGTATTCGGATGCGAACACCAGCAACAACTCAGTCACGATTCCACTCTCACCGGATTTGCCATGAACCTTGCCCCCTACACGTGGCACCTGCATAATGGTGACTGGCATGCACATGCCCTCGCGCAGTCGATGACGAAGTGCTCGTCTGACACATTTACGGAGAGGACTGACCAAGGTCAGGACAGGTCCGCAATGGAGATTGTGGAGCTTTCCCACTCGGGATTGCTATTTTCATTTTGCCGTGAATGCGGCGCGAGAGAAAGGCGGACCAGTGTCCCCCTCCAAAACTGACAAGACCCAGCAAGACCTCAATGCAGTCGTAGACAAAATTGCTTCATTTCCAGAACCGTTCACCACGATTGGCCAGAAACTTCACGAGACGATCATGGGCGCTGGACCAAAACTCAAGCCACGAATCTGGTACGGAATGCCTGGCTATGCGACTGGACGTAGCACTCCAGTTGTGATCTTCTTCCGCGTCGACGACGGCGTCATGTCGATCGGGCTTTCTGAAAAAGCATTCGTCGCACGCGAATCGGACAGCCTGCTTCGACCATCGGCGTGGTACATCGACGACATGGACGACGTCACGCTCGAACGGGTCGCGGAGCTCGTGCGGACTGCCTTTGCGTGAAAGGGCTGGTTCTTGGGTGGACAAACGGCTTTAGACGTCGCGCGTTATCACCTAGGCGTGATCGCTCTTCGGTAGCACGTGGTCGAATTCACCATTTTCTATCCGTCCGAGGAGTTCACGTCTGCGTGGCAAAATGTCGGTTCGCGGCGGCCGGTGCTCTTTATAGATGACTACCGGCCAAAGACGTTTGTCCACCTGTTTGCAGACGATGCCGACCTTCACTGGCAGCACCGGGCGAGTGACCCAAATGGCCGATCGATAACTGAGCCACTTCATACGAGCAAAGACCCCCGTTCGTTCGGCGCCGGCGAAGTTGAGCGGGAAACCCATCGCCGATTCGACCACCTCGAAGCGGTGACCTTTGCGTTCAAGTGACCAGTCGCTTCGCTCAACGATTACGCCTTGCTCAGCTCCCGGGGCTTTCCTGACTCGCTTGACGTTCGGGGGTGCCGTTGCGGCAAACACCTCCGGATCGAAGACACCTTCTTCTAAGAGCCTGCTCAACTGCACCTCACGATCGATGGTGTCGGCTCGTGGTTCGTACTGCTCTAGATAGAGCACGTCCGTCTTCGAAAACAGGCGATCTTTATATCTGATGACAGCGACCCTCGCCGGCGCCAAAAGCTCGAAAGGAACATAAAGGAGGAAAAGAACTATGACAAAAAGGAAGCCAAAAACAACCCCTCCAAGGTCGCCGCTACCGAATGGGTCGACTTCCCAACGCGCAACCCTCAGCGGGATCCCCTTGGGCATTTCAACGACATGATAGGTCAGCCCGCCGTGCTCGAAAATCGTTTGGAAGGTTTCTTCCTCGCCTTCCGCGTCACCCGTCATCGGCTCACACCACGGTGAGCGGGAGCAGGTTCTTACCAGTAGGGCCGATTTCGATCCCAAGGTCTAATTCCGGGCACACCCCGCAGTCGAAGCAGGGTGTCCAGCGACAGTCTTCGACCTCGATCGCTCCGTCCGGGTTGATGGCGTCTTCCCAATCTTCCCATAGCCATTCCTTGTCGAGGCCCGAATCCATGTGATCCCAAGGCAGCACTTCGTCGTAATCGCGCTCGCGGGTCGTATACCAGTCGAGACTCACGCCCTGTGGTTCTAGAATCTCGGCCGCATTGGATTCCCAACGGTCATAACTGAAGTGTTCACTCCAACCATCGAAGCGCCCACCATCACGCCAGACCGCTTCGATCACGCCGCCGACACGTCGATCCCCTCGTGACAGCAGCCCTTCGACGATTCCGGGCTTGCCGTCGTGGTATCGAAAACCGATTGAGCGCCCAAAGCGTTTGTCAGACTGCACCGAAGCGCGGAGTTTGCGCAGTCGCTCGTCCGTCGTCTCGTGATCCAACTGTGATGCCCATTGGAAGGGAGTGTGCGCTTTCGGCACAAAGCCGCCGATCGATACTGTGCAACGGATGTCTTTGCGGCCCGAAACTTCGCGGCCCGTTTCGATGACCTTCTTCGCGAGTTCGCCAATCTGCATGATGTCTTCGTCGGTCTCGGTCGGCAGCCCACACATGAAATAGAGCTTCACTTGACGCCAACCGTGCGAATAGGCGGCCGCGACGGTGCGGATGAGGTCTTCTTCGCTGACCATCTTGTTGATGACTTTGCGCAGGCGTTCACTTCCGCCTTCGGGTGCAAAAGTGAGGCCCGAACGCCGTCCATTACGACTGAACTCATTCGCTAGGGAAATATTGAAGGCATCCACGCGAGTGCTCGGCAAGGAAAGTGACGTGTTGCTGCCCTCGTAACGGTCGCCGAGTTGTTTCGCGATCTGGCCGATCTCTGAATGATCAGCACTCGACAAACTCAGCAGCCCGACCTCGTCAAAGCCGGACTGTTCGAGTCCCGTGTTGATCATGGCACCGATGGTTTGAATCGATCGTTCGCGCACGGGACGAGTAATCATGCCGGCTTGGCAGAAACGACAACCGCGCGTGCAACCACGGAATATCTCGACGCTGTAACGCTCATGTACGGTTTCCGCGAGTGGCACGAGTGGTTTCTTCGGGTATGGCCAGGAGTCGAGATCCATGAGCGTGTGTTTAGCAACGCGATGCGGTACGCCGGACAGGTTCGGTTCGATTGCTTTAATCTGTCCGTTCGGCAGGTAGCTGACGTCGTAAAACTGCGGAATGTAGACACCCCCGGAGGCGGCGAGGCGGGCCAGCACTTCGGTGCGTCCACCGGGGCGGCCTTCAGCTTTCCACTCACGAACTACTTCACTGATCGCGAGGATGACCTCTTCGCCATCGCCCATCACAGCTGCGTCAATAAAGTCGGCAATTGTTTCAGGATTGAAGGCACTGTGTCCGCCAGCAATGACGATCGGATGCGAATCGTCTCGATCGACCGCGTGCAGCGGCACGCCAGCTAGATCGAGCGCTGTGAGCAGGTTGGTGTAGCCGAGTTCAGTGGCGAAGCTGACGCCCATGAGGTCGAATGCACCAACGGGACGGTGTGAGTCAACTGTGAACTGAGGAATGTTGTTTTCGCGCATGACTTTTTCCATGTCGGCAAGCACCGCGTAGGTGCGTTCGGCGAGGATCCAGTCACACTCGTTGAGAACTTCGTAAAGAATCTGGACGCCCTGGTTCGGCTGGCCCACTTCGTAGGCGTCTGGGTACATGAGTGCCCACCGCACCTCGACGTCGTCCCACTCTTTGACGACAGAGTTCAATTCGCCGCCGATGTACTGAATTGGCTTGCCGACCGAGGGCAGTAATGGCTCGAGGCGTGCATATACAGATTCCACGCCCCCAAGCCTACGTGCGGGCGACCGAATCTGCGCCTCACCTAGACCTCGCCAGTTAACTCAATTCCCACGAGACCCCACGAATTGTGACTCGATAACAACTAATAGATAGGCGCAAGCCCAAAAAACGACGGTCTCGTGGGAATTGGGGAGGTTAGAGGGAGGGGAACCACAAAGCGATTTCGCGAGCAGCAGATTCCTCGGAATCAGAAGCGTGAACGAGGTTTTCGCGATTCGACAGCGAGTAGTCACCACGGATCGTGCCCGGCTCAGCTTTGCGGCCGTCAGTGGCCCCGTTTAATGTCCGCACCACACTGATCGCTTCGTCGCCTTCAAGCACTAGAGCCACCAGCGGACCCGAGATTGCAAACTCGCGCAGTGGCGGGTACCAAGGCTGCTCAACATGTTCTGCATAGTGTGCATCAGCCATGGCTGAATCAATAGTGCGTAGTTCCATAGCGACCGTGACGAGGCCCTTCGCCTCATAACGAGCCAAAACTGTTCCAGCAAGTCCACGAGCCACAGCGTCGGGCTTAATCAAAACAAGAGTGCGTTGCGACATGAGACCAAACTAGCGTGATGGCGGCCCATATGAACGACGAGGCCACTAATGCTTAGCCATCCTTGTGCTTTGGATCATCAGGAGGCGAACGGTCGAGATTGGCAAACACGGGTGGCACCTCGCAATCGGGTGTTGAAGCAAGGTTCATCCTGCTGATGATTGAGTGGCCATCTTCTGTCATAGGAAGTTCGAAATCACAGTTGTCACCATTACGCAGCTGAGCAGCGTACGCGTCCACTGAATCCAAGAGAAATCGTTGCCACCACAGCAGCAACAGTGAGAACACCAAAAATAACGCCGGCTCCCATTAGCCAGCGCCAACGGCGTTGCTGCTCTGACCGTTGAGCGCGAGGGTTCGGCGGAAATTCTTGCGGAAAGTGCGGATGGGCAGGCATGAGAAAGTATCTCATTTCTCACATGCGTACATGGCAATCAGACGTCAAGGTACGTATGCCGTGGGCCTGACGCGCTGCTACATCTCATCAGGATCGGTGGCCTCAGCCTCAGCAGCCCAGCGCGCCTTATCCGCCTCAATTCGGCGGCCCAAAAAGAAAGCACCTAACCACAAGGCAGCAAACATGCCCCCAATAAAGAACATCACCGGCAAAAGGAAACCGAGCGCAATCGACGCAATTTGAATTGCGTGGCCAAGCCAATAGCCCCACTCAAACCGCAAAAAAGCCGTCGCTATGAGACATGCCAGCGCGAGCCCCAAACCCAAAATAAGAGCCAGTGTCGCGTCCACACCCTGCACCGTAATCAGGACAGGTGTCGCCAGACCAAGGACGATCGCTTGCATCGTCAGCATCGCCGAGCACATATTCCTCATGAAGAGACTCCTAATAATGTGCGAGCTTCGCCTACCGTGACTACAGAACCTGTGACGATGATGCCACCAGAGCCGATCGCGTCCTCGAACTGTTCTCCGCTGGCGTCAGCCAGAATGATCGCCTGCTCGAGCGCATCATCGAGCCGATTGGCGCGGGTAACCCGGCCCGGCCCAAAGATGTCAGCTGCCATATCCGCGAGTTCATTAGCTGGCAGCGATCGCTCAGTGCTGTTTTGAGTGCAAACAATGTGAGCTAAAACCGGCTCCAAAATCCGCAAAATTTCTTCCACGTCTTTATCCGCCATCACGCCGACCACACCGACAAGCGGACTGAAAGTGAACTCGTCTGTAAGCGAATCGATCATTGCCTGAACGCCGTGTGGATTGTGAGCGCCGTCGATTACCACGGTCGGGCTGCGGCGCACCACCTCAAGTCGACCTGGTGAAGTGACCGCACCAAAACCTTCTCGGACAGCATCGATCGACAACTCGCGACCGCCCGTCAATGACTCCACTGCGGCCAATGCAATCGCCGCATTGTGAGCTTGGAACTCGCCGTGCAACGGTAAAAGAATGTCATCGTAGCGGCCACCAAGACCTTGGATAGTGAACTGCTGACCGCCAACAGCGGTAACACGAGATTCGACGCCAAAGTCGCGGCCTTCCACCACGAACGGGGCACCGACCTCAGCCGCACGGCGCACCAGAACCTCAAGTACGGAATCATCCTGCTGCCCAAAGACTGCACGACTTCCGGGCTTAATAATTCCCGCCTTCTCAGTCGCAATATCGATCATCGAATCGCCCAAATAATTGGCATGATCGATACCAATCGGCGTAATGACAGCAACTTCTGCATCGGCAACGCTCGTGGCATCCCAAGTGCCACCCATACCCACTTCAACAATCCCCACATCAATCGGCGCGTCCGCGAACGCCGCATAGGCCATGCCGACGAGAGTTTCAAAAAACGACAACCCATGGGCTTGGCTCTGATCGACAAGATCAGCATAAATCGCCACGTCAGCGTAGGCATCGATGAACTGCTCATCGCCAAGCGGTTCACCATCGAGACTGATGCGTTCGTTCATGCGTTGCAGGTGTGGACTGGTGAAACGGCCCGTCCGCAAACCGAGAGATGTGAGCAGCGAATCGATCATCCGGCTCGTCGAGGTTTTACCATTCGTGCCCGTCAGCTGAATCACACGATATGCATTTTGTGGATCACCCATGAGATCGCACAGGGCCTTAATGCGGTCGAGTGACGGTTCAAGTTTCGTTTCAGGCCAACGCGCTAAAAGTGCGAGTTCGACCTCGGGGTATGTGGGCCTCATTGACTCCAGTATCCCAGCAAGGTTGACTTCATGCGTCGCACGGGCAGTCGCTTAGGTTTCTGCGTTCGCACGAGTCACATGGCTTTCATTACCGGAGCAAAATGTGGACCGCGTTCAATGTTTGTCAGTGGTGATCTATAGGCTTAATCCGGAGCCAGTTTTGGATGAATTCAAAGTATTAAAAAGTCTGTTATTTCAACGAAAATCTTGCTTGAAGTGTGGTACTGTTTAAGCAGTTCAATACTTGATTGAAAACATCATCGGGGGGTGATTTTGTGGACACTGCCATCGCCACAGCAATGCGTGCACCAGACGTATTACGTGCTGCCATGGCTGCAGACCATGAGTCGCTCTCAGCGGAAGATATCTTGGCGCTAACGAGAGTTCTTTCCGAAACTAGGCGCACTCTTGACCTATATACGGCAAAACTGACAATGCTCACGGCTCGTACAAAAGCTCACGCTCAGGCAGGCGCTAAAGACATCACCTCTCTCATCGCACGAGGCAACGGCTTATCTCGTAAAGAAGCCAAAGATCAAGTGAAAATCGCGGAAACGCTCGAAACGTCAAGTATGTTGCGCAAGCAAATGGCAAAGCCCGGCATGAGTTCTGTCAAAGTCGCCGTCATCGCTAAGGCAATGGACGACCTGCCTGGACAAATGACTAGACCTCAACGTGACCACATCGAGTCCGCCCTCGCCGAAGCTGCGCCCACCATGAGCGTGGAGCAACTTCGGCGCAAGGCCCGCCGCGCTGTTGAAACAGTCAACATTCCCTTGGCCGACGAAATCGAAAACGACCAGCTCACGCGCAACGAACAGGCTCACGTAAACAAAGTGAGTTTTTGGATGAGCCGTCCAGACGACACCGGAATGGTTAAAGGCGGCTTCGAAATCGATGTGCTCACCGCAGACATACTGCGTTCCGTTATCGAAGCGAAAACCAGCCCGCGCCAACACAATGGCGGGGGTGATAGCGATAGCAACGGCAAGACTCCATACCAAGAACGTGCGGGTGAAGCGTTCACTGACATTCTTCGCCATCTGCCTAGCGATTCCTATGGCAACCACGGCGGAGTAGCAGCCACACTCGTCGTGACAGTCACCGAAGATTCTTTGCGTGGCCGCACGAACGCAGCGGGCATCACAGAACACGGCAACCGGATCTCTGCTGGCCAACTACGCCAACTCGCCTGCACTGCTGGGATCCTGCCAGCAGTCATGGGCGGAAATTCGCACGTTCTCGACCTCGGTACCACCCGTCGACTGCACTCCCCAGCCCAACGAGTGGCTTTGGCCCAACGCGATCAAGGTTGCACGTTTCCCGGCTGCGACCTGCCGCCCGGCTGGTGCGAAAGTCACCACATCGAGCCTTGGTCACAAGGCGGGCCAACCACCATCAACAACGGGGTATTACTCTGCGGCAGACACCATCGTTTGATCCACAACAGCAACTGGGAAGTGCGACTAGGGATCGATCAACATCCCGAATTCTTACCGCCAGCCACTATCGATCCAAGCAGAACTCCACAACATAATCACCGCTACCGACCCCTCGTCGCCCTCTAGCAAACACATAAGAATCAAGTAGCGGGCCGTGTGATAGCCGCGTCAATAATCGTGACTGCAGCGTGAGGTGCAGGTAGAATTGTGATGATCGTAGAAGGGATCACGCACATGTCGCTTATGAAAAATCCTGCTTTTACGATAGGCACCGCCGTTTTCGCAATCCAGACACCCGGCACAATCGTCGATATGCGGGCTACGCCCTCCGGCAAATGGATTTTCGGCGTGGAGGATGCCGATGAGGCCGTTCATTACTTCACACAAAAAGCACTCAAGCACGTGCAAAACTAGCACCCGCGAACTATTACTCGGCGTCGCCTAAACTCATAACTGAGACGTGCGTTCACGTCTGCGGACGAGGGAGCAGTACCCGCCAAGATAAGACTGACTCATCAAGGAGTCTTCATGGCGTGGATCGTTCTCATTATTTCTGGCGCACTAGAAACAGTGTGGGCTGTCGCACTGGCCCAATCCGATGGGCTACGAAAAATCAGAGCAACCATCGTCTTCCTCGTGTCAATGATCGTGAGTATGGCTGGCTTGGGCTACGCCATGACCCAGATCAGCACCGGAACCGCGTACGCAGTCTGGGTCGGAATCGGTGCCACCGGGACCGTGCTGTGGAGTGCAGCCAGCGGAGCTGAACGGCTCACCAAGGCACGCACCGGACTCCTACTGCTACTCGTTATGTCGGTCGTTGGATTGAAAGTCGTGAGTTGATCATGCCTTGGATCATCCTGCTCGCCAGTGCCATATTCGAAGCTGTGTGGGCGACCGCACTGGGACTTTCCGATGGACTCACCAAGCCCACACCGAGCATTGTCTTCTTTGTGGCTCTGATCATCAGCATGTTGGGGCTTGGCCACGCAGCCAAGAGCATCCCCATCGGCACGGCCTATGCCGTATGGACGGGTATCGGCGCAAGTCTCACCGTGATCTGGGCGATGGCTACCGGCGCTGAAACCGCCTCAGTACTCAAAATCATATTTATTGCTGGAATCATCGGTGCAACCCTTGGCTTGCGTTTTACTGAGGACACCTAGACTTGTGTCTCGTGACGAACACCCAAAACCGCGTTCCCGAAAAGCCCGTCCTCGAAGGCCTCGAAGCCACTTGGTCTGCTAAGTGGGAAGAACAAGGCACTTATCTCTTCGACCGGTCCAGGAACCGCGAAGAGATCTACTCGATCGATACCCCGCCGCCGACAGTGTCTGGCTCGCTCCATGTAGGCCACGTGTTCAGTTACACCCACACCGATCTCATTGCCCGGTACCAGCGTATGAGCGGCAAAGAAGTTTTTTACCCGATGGGCTGGGACGACAACGGGCTGCCAACCGAACGTCGAGTCCAGAATTACTTCGGCGTACGCTGCGATCCCTCGCTCCCCTACGATTCGGAATTCGCCCCGCCGACAAAACCGGATCCGAAGAAGCAGATCCCCATCAGTCGCCGGAACTTTATTGAACTATGTAACCAGTTGGTTGTCGAAGACGAGAAAGTATTCGAACAGCTCTGGCGCACGCTCGGCCTCTCCGTGGACTGGACTCAGACGTACACCACCATCGGCGATGGGGCCCAAACCACAAGCCAGCGAGCCTTCTTGCGTAACCTCGCGCGCGGTGAAGCGTACAGCCAAGATGCGCCAACTCTCTGGGATGTCACCTTCCAGACGGCAGTTGCTCAAGCAGAGCTCGAAGCTCGCGACTATCCCGGGCACTACTACCGCGTCGCCTATCAACACGAGTCCGGGCCAATCCACATCGAGACCACCCGGCCCGAACTGACCGCCGCGGCGGTAGCACTCATTGCGCATCCTGACGACGAGCGCTATCAGCATCTTTTCGGCCAGACCGTCACCTCCCCCGTGTTTGGGGTCGAGGTTCCCGTCATTGCCCACACTCTCGCCGACCCTGAAAAAGGTTCCGGCATCGTTCACTGCTGTACTTTCGGCGATCTCACTGACGTGCAATGGTGGCGAGAGTTCCAACTGCCAAACCGGACCATCATTGGTCGCGACGGACGCATCCTGCGAGACACGCCCGAATGGATCGCGGGCGGACCGGGCGAAGCGGTGTACTCCGAACTTGCTGGCAAGACAACGTTCAGCGCCCGTGAGGCAATGGCCGAAGCGCTACGAGAAGCAGGCCTGCTCGACGGCGAGCCAGAAGCGACCCAACGTATGGCCAACTTCTACGAAAAGGGCGATAAACCTCTCGAAATCGTGTCGACCCGCCAGTGGTACATCCGCAACGGCGGCCGCGACGCAGACTTGCGTGAACGACTCGTCAGTTTGGGTAACGACATTCGTTGGGTCCCCGAATACATGCAGTCGCGTTACACCAACTGGATCGAAGGACTCAACGGCGACTGGCTTGTCAGCCGCCAACGTTTTTTCGGTATTCCCTTCCCAATTTGGTACCACCTCGGCGCCGACGGCGAACCTGATTACGACAATCCAATCCTCGCTAGCGAAGCAGAACTGCCTGTCGATCCCGCCTCACAGGCTCCGGCTGGATTCGAGGAGTCGCAGCGCGGCAAACCGGGCGGCTTTATTGCCGACCCAGACGTTCTCGACACGTGGGCAACCAGTTCGTTGAGTCCGCACATTGTGTGTGGTTGGGAATCAGATCCCGACCTCTTCGCCAAAACTTTCCCAATGGATTTACGGCCACAAGGTCACGACATCATCCGCACGTGGCTGTTTTCAACCGTGGTGCGCTCTCATCAAGAGTTCGGCCAAGTGCCGTGGAGCCACACTGCACTATCCGGATTCGTCGTGGACCCGGACCGCAAGAAGATGAGCAAATCCAAAGGCAATGTCGTGGTGCCTGACGAAATCTTGTCCAAATATGGCGCCGACGCCGTGCGCTGGCGGGCAGCTGGCGCACGCCCCGGTGCTGATTCACCGTTCGATGAAGCCCAAATGAAGGTTGGCCGCCGCCTCGCGATGAAGGTGCTCAACGCCAGCAAGTTCGTTCTGGCCGCGGAAGACGCATACGGTCTCGGTGCGACAGTTGACTTCGCTGATCCTGCACTCGTGACTGAACCCATTGACCTCACCATCCTCACCGGACTGCGCAAGGTCATCACTCAGGCCACGAAGCATTTCGAAGCCTACGACTATGCCTCGGCACTCGATGTCACCGAGAAATTCTTCTGGAGTTTCTGCGACGACTACCTAGAATTAGTTAAGGAACGCGCCAAAGGCGGTGACCCGTCAGCGAAAGCCACATTCGTGCTCGCGCTCAGCACCCAACTGCGACTCTTAGCTCCATTCTTGCCATATGTGACAGAAGAAGTGTGGTCCTGGTGGCAAGAAGGTTCGATCCACCGTGCCTCGTGGCCGGTGACCAATGAACTTGGCGAGGCTGAACATGATGTCCACTTGCTTGAGGTGGCAGCCGACGCTTTGGCTGCCATTAGGGGCACTAAATCAGCAGCGAAAGCAAGCCAGCGCACCAAAGTGGCTTCGCTGACCGTGACCGGACCTCAAAATCAACTAGACCAACTAGCTCTCGCGCTCAGTGACGTATCAGCCGCGGGCAGTGTTGTTGGTGAGACCACCATGACCGCTGACGAAACGCTGACAGACATGGAGTTTGACGTCCAACTCAGTGCAGACTGACCATATGCACGCTTTGGTCATTGGCGAATCATTGATCGACGTCATCGACGGCTCCGACCATGCCGGAGGCAGCCCGATGAACACGGCGATCGCTTTGGCCCGTCTTGGTAGACCAACACGGTTTGCCACCTGTTTTGGCGACGACAAATACGGCCAACTGATCCGCGAAAAGTTGCGAGCTGAAAACGTACACTTAGCCAATGACCCACTGGCTAAAGGCCCCACCTCAACGGCCATTGCGACGGTAGCGCCAGACGGTTCAGCTACCTATGACATTGACCTGAACTGGACACCGCACCGGATCGACCCACGCGTGCTCGACAGCACGGCAGTGCTTCACATCGGATCAATTGCTGCCCTAGTCACGCCCGGATGCGAACTGGTGGAATCAACCGCCATCGCACTCCAAGGACGCGCATGGATCAGCTACGACCTCAACCTACGTCCGGCCGTCACCGGTGCCGGATTCGATGTCGTGAGCCGAGTGGAACGACTCGGGGCCATAAGCACGCTCATCAAGGCTTCCGATCAAGACCTCAAAGCCCTTTACCCGAATCGAACTGTCGAAGAATCAGCGCAACACTTACTCAGTCTCGGCGGCCCAAAAGCTGTCGTTGTGACCCGCGGGCCGAAGGGTTCCACCTGGTACGGCCGTCGATTTACTGTGCCTATTGCCGCACCCAGTGTCCACGTCGTCGACTCGATCGCAGCAGGCGACACTTTCTCGGCCGCGCTGATCGATGCGCTGTGGGATATGCGCGTCTTCGAGGACCCCCGTCCGCTAACCCTCCCTGAAATTGAACGTGTACTCGCGCACGCCACGAACGCCGCAAACATCACAGTCACTCGGGAAGGTGCCGACCCGCCACGGCGTAGCGAAATCCCTAGCTAGGAGTGATGAGGTCTTCACAATTTTCACCGTCAGCCCCGTAGAAATTGATCCACTTTCTAGGTTAGGCTAACCTTGTCAATCGCAAGGTTCCGAGGAGTTTCCGTGGCGAAAGAACGCCCCCGCAAAGAGTCAGTAATTTCACCTCAAGGGCGGCAAGACACAAAAATTGTGGGTGGCTTCCGCCTGCTCTCCGCTATCTGTATAGGGGCAGCACTCGTCTCGATCGGTCGACTATTCGACAGCGCTGGCCAACCTGCCCTGATCACAGCCATCATCTGTGCCCTCGGAGCAGCCATCTTTGCTTACGGTGAGTTCGCTTGGGGCGGCCGAGCCGCACGGCGTGAAGAACGCCGACTCCGAGTCTCACTGCTGCAGCAACAGCACAAACTCGCGACTGCTTCCAATGCCGACCCCGACGGTCAGCAACGTGCACGTATCGTCGCCATGGCGACGGACAACACCGAACGCCTCACCGAGTTCCGCCAGGTGTATTTCGGGGCTACGCTCGCTGCAATCGCCATTCCCTTTGTGACACTGTTCTATATCGGGGTTGCAATCGATCCGGTCGTCGGTTTCATCGTCATGATTCTGGTCCCGCTCATTCCAGTCGGTATCCGTGGCTTCATGCTTTTGTTCCGCAAGGCTTCCGCGGATTCGCGCAAACAGCGCGGACAACTCTCGAACCGTTACCTCGATGCCATCCGAAATCTCAACACGATTCGACTTTTGGGCGCAGGAAAACGCGTCGAGGACGAACTCAGTCTCCAAGGCGAAGCCAACCGTGGTGCCATCATGCGCCTTCTCGCGGGCAACCAGATTGTCATCATCATCATGGACAGCTTGTTCTCGCTCGTGTTGATCTGTTTGACCGCAGGACTGACTGTGTGGCGTTCCGACCATCTGACAATTGGTGAAGCACTCACCATTATGCTGCTCACTGTCCTGCTATTAGAGCCACTTCAGCAGGTCGCTGGTTTCTTCTATATCGGCATGGGCGGCTTAGCCTCCCAGAAGGCAATAACCGCATACCTCAGCAGTGAACCAACCGGTCTGGATGTGAAAACCGCTGACGCCGCACCGGCAGGCTGGCTCGACAAACAACTCGCAATTCAAGCCAGCAACATTCGCTACGACCACGGTCGCGGCGAAGTACTGCAAGGCCTAGACCTCGCAGTACCGCGTGGAGCACGGGTAGCGATTGTCGGACGCAGCGGAGCCGGCAAATCGACCCTTGTCGGGTTGCTTCAAGGCACACTTCCCTTACAAAGTGGCCAGTTGGCTATAGCCGGGAATCAGATCACACCGGACGAGCAAGAAAACACCCGATCACTTAGCGCCAGCGTCGCCCAGTCGACGTGGATGTTCACGGGAACCATCGCCGATAACCTACGGATCGCCAACCAAGATGCCACCCAGGATCAGATGTGGCAAGCGCTCGAACAGGCGCAGGTGGCCGATGAGATCACTGGAATGCCGCAAGGTCTGGATACGTATCTCGGAGAAGGTGCCGCACTCATTTCGGGCGGTCAAGCCCAGCGCATTTCCTTGGCACGCGCGCTGCTGTCCGGGCGAAAGATCCTGCTGCTCGACGAACCTACAAGCCAAGTCGACATCGAATCAGAATCCCGCATTATCGACGCTGTCGCGAATCTACCGCGTGACTGGACCGTGCTCATGATCACCCACCGTCCCTCGCTGCTCCGCATCGCGGATGCGGTTTACGAACTCAACGAAGGAAAAATCACTCAGATGGAGTTCGCACAATGAACATCACGACCCGCGAACTTGTCCGCTGGCTGTTATCAATCACCAAGCCGGTCCACCCCCCATTGCTCCTGTCTCTTTTCTGTCGCATCGTAAATCTCTGGCTTGACCTCGTCTTGTTTGCCTTGGCGGCAGGCGGAGTCATCCACATAATGACAGGCGGAGACAACGTCGGAACGCTCTTCGCTGCACTCGTGGTTGTCGCGTTACTCAAAGCAGCTTTCTACTATTTCGAACAATTCACCGGCCACTATGTGGCGTTCAAAGCACTCGAACTCTTACGTACCTTCGTGTTTGCACGGATGTGGCCGAAAGCCCCCGCAATCGTGTCCCACTCGCGTTCAGGAGACGTGCTCACGAGCCTTACCCGTGACGTTGACCGAATTGAAGTGGTCTACGCACACACCTTCGCGCCTGTCGTCTCGGCCTATATTGTCGGTCCACTTGCGTTGATCGTGGCAGGTACTCAGTTCGGCTGGAATCTGGTGTGGATTGCGGGCATTTGCCTCGCACTGTCGCTGTTCGTTGTCCCGTATGTCGGCACAAAGCAGTCGCTAAACCAAACACAAGCAACATTGGAGGCACGTCGCGACCTCGGCCATCACATCACTGACTCAGTCTTTGGTGTCAACGAAGTGTTGGGCTACGGCCGTGAACACGAACGCATCGACCAGATGAACGAACTCGGCGGTGTTGTGTCAGCTTCGGCACGCACGCCACGAGACTTTGCTGGTTTCCGTCGCGGCGCAAATGTCGCCCTAGCACTCGTCGCCACCACGTCAATAGTCTGGCTTGGACTAAGTGCCACCGAATCACTAGTCATCATCGCGGCCCTCGCTGCCGCCACCTTGCGCGTGTTCGAAGGACCCCGAGGTATTGAAGATTCCGTTGGCTACCTCGACCACTCGCTTGCGGCAGCACGCCGGTTGTGGGAGATCAGCAATGCTCCAGAGCGCGTGAGTGACGGACCAGAAACGCTGAAGCTCACGAGCGCACCCCAGCTTAGGTTTGACCAAGTAACTTACGCGTATCAAACAGCGGACGGGACATTGTTACGAGACACGCTCCATGACGTCGACTTCGAGGTGCCTGCCGGTGGCCACGCCATCATCGTCGGTCGCTCAGGCTCTGGGAAATCGACACTCGTTCAGCTCCTGCAACGATATGATGATCCACGCATCGGCGCGGTCCAAATCGATGGCCACACCGTGAGCGACTATACGCTCGATTCACTGCGGCGCACTGTGGTCGCGGTGTCGCAAAAGAACCAGTTATTGGCGTCCACAGTTGCCGAAAACTTGCGGCTAGGCACACCCGATGCCAGCGAAACTGAACTGTGGGAAGCATTGGAAATCGCTGGGCTTGCCCAAGAGGTCCACGAAATGCCCGCGGGCTTGGACACTCACACGGGACAAAACGGTTCGGCTTTATCGGGCGGCCAGATCCAGCGACTGTGCTTGGCGCGTGCGCTGTTGATGAAACCAAAAGTTCTCATCTTGGACGAGTTCACCGCAAACCTAAATACCGAACTCGAAGACGAGATCCGAGACGCCCTGACCACGTGGAACGCAGACGTCACCATCATCGAAATTACCCACCGCTTGCGCGCGACCGCGCACGCCGATGTGATCGCTGTGATGGATCAAGGACGCATCGTGCTCTCCGGTGGATCAACTGAGGTAACGCCCGATGCAATCGAGGAACTGTTTCGTTCACGCAACACGATTGCCACGTGAGCCGCTAGGTCATTACACGGGTCTGCATCAAGAAGTTCACGGCAACGCAATTCAACTAAATGCCACTGGCCCCGTTTCTGTGCCAACGTCATGAGCGCTTGAAGAACGTCGATACGGACTACGTGGCATTCAAAACGAAGACTTTCGCCCGTATCGTCGTATGGCTCATCAGCGAAGACCTCCCCCGCTCGAATTGCAAGCGTGGCGGTCAGTAACCGCTCGGCCTCGGGACTGGCCCGCCCATAATGCTCCAAAGCAGTCGACGCACGTGTACAAAACTCAAACACGTCAATCGCCATACGATCAATGCGAAGCTGGACGGTGTCGAGCGTCGTCCGAACAAAATACTGATTGCCAAACGAATGATCCGGGTCGAGTGCTTTACGAATTGCCGTGATCGCAACGGCTAAACGGTTGCCGAGCACCTCCACAGACTCCTCAGGCCAGAGCATCCGCATTGCTTCTTCCCGGCACACTGGTGCTCCACGCCGGGCAATCAAATAGCGCAACAAGCGGCGAGCCTTTTGGGAGTTCCATTCCACTTCTCGGCCGGAAACATCGTGCACGACAAAACCACCAAATGCCCTTATCTGTGGCATCTGATTATTGTCCAGTGGGACCAAGGCAGAACGTCGCCGCCGCTCTAGATGCACACCTTGTCGAAGTGCTCGAGAAAGTAACTGGTAGTAGCGCTCCGTCAAAGGAGCCAGTCGTACCGACTCCAATCCGGATTCAACGTCACTCAACACATGTGCCGCTTCAAGATGTCGACCCTTTCGCAGAGTCAGCTCAATCAAGTCAAGTTGCGCTTGAATCAGCCATGGTTGGGCACCGGCATAAGCTGCATCATCAATGAGCGTACACAGAGCTGCCTCCGCTTCGCGACTTCGACCAGTGGCTTCGGCCAACAGTGCCATCGGCCGGTTGACAGCACCCCAACAAATAGAGCCACCTCCCATCGTGATCAAACGGTGAGCATGGGGAGTCAGAGCATCGCGAGCGATCTCGCAACGATCCCAGTCTTGAACAAGAACCGCTGTTTCGGCCAATAAGGACACGCTCAACAACCAATGTCGTCCCGACTCCAATTGGTCAACGTCGACACAATGAGCAAGCGCACCGCGAGCCGCCGTGAGCCGACCTTGCTCGGCCCAAATACGCGCCACAAGAGCGAGGGCTAATTGATCATCTGGACGTTCGCGACGAAGTTTCAACGCACGTTGTTCGACGTCACCTAAGTGGCCAGACCACCAATCGGAAACGAAACTGATGGCATCGGCCGCGGGCTCGCCTAAGACCTCTTTTCGCAAAGGTTTACTCCGGTGGTCCACAGTGCCATCCATCACGGCCCGCGCACAGTGAAACCACGCCAATTGTCGTTCGGCATAACGACGAGGCACACGGCGCGCTAGGTCAGAAATATGAGCAAACAGGGCGGCGACATTTCCGTCTTCTAGCAATAGGCCGAGAAGCAATTCATAGGCATTGAACAGTACTTCATCATCGGCCCCATCGATCAAAGCAAGGCCAAGTAGTTCTTCGGCTTCACGCACATTGCGTTTGGCTTGATGCGGATCAGCATGAGCAGCTAGTTCATCAATTCGTGCACGAGTGCCCGAAAGTCGAGCTGGTTCTGCCAATCGAGCCTCCATGGCAGGCAGCCTAACGGAATTTAATTCCACTCACACGCATTTATTTAGTATCCCTTCAGCGGGAGTAGCGTCACAGATTTTTCGCGAGCTTCCGCCCACAATCACTCGTTCCATCACTATAAGGAGTACTCAGATGACTAAAGCAAAGCTGTCTGCCCTCGTTGTTCTCACCTGCACAATGGGGCTCATCCTCGCGGCTTGCAGCAGCAACAACACCGATACTGCTGAAAATACCTCGACTCAAAGCACTAACGCAGCACCCGCAGAGACCGAGCCAGAAAAAGCCACCGCAGCTGAATTGCCCAGTGATTTTCCCAAGGAAGTGCCACTTATTAATGGCACCATCACGAATGCGTCGAGCCTTGATGGCACGTCCAAGCAGTGGCTAGTCGAGATGGCTGTGAATGACGTGGAACACGCATTCGCCGAAGGTGTCGATTTGTTAAAAAGTGGCGGGTTCACCGAAGTGTTCAAAATCGAGGATCCCGAAGCCCCAACCAGCCAGTGGAACAACGAAAACTTCAGCGTAACTTTTGAGGCCAGCACAAGCGACGGCGTGCCGGGCGCTTCCTACGTTGTCACCGCGAAATAGCCCCAAGAATAAGGACACCTCACCATGCTTGGACAACACTTTCGCCTGATGGCGACGCTCATCTTATGCATTGGCCTCACTACGGCGGCATGCACGAGCAGTGATGGTAAAACCACGACCTCCACAGTGGGAGATCTCACCGTAAACGAGCCTGTGAAAGCAGGAACCTTGGCAAAGGACTTTCCCCCAGAAGTGCCACTTATCGAAGGCCAGATCGGCGAGTCTTATGCACTAGAAAACGCCGATGTGACGACATGGACTGTCGATATTGCGGTGACCGACGCCGAAACCTCATTCAATGAGGGAATGGCAGCGTTAGAGAACGCTGGATTCACCAAGGGATTCTCTTCATTCGATAATGAATCCGGAGGTGCATCCATATGGGAGAACGAAAACTACAGTGTCATCTTTAACGTCTCCCAAAACGACTCTGGAGATACCGTGGCAGGCTACGTCATCACGACGCTTGCCAACTGACGTCTCAGTCCAGTTCACGGGTCGAAAAATCGATACCCGCGTTTTGGAGTCGAGTGATGAGCGCCGGGCCCATGGCGACAGCCGTTGTCAACTGTCCTGAAGTCGTGGGCAAGGAATCAAAAGCCAAACACATTGCCGATTCGGCCAGCATTTTGGACGTCTCGGTGTAGCCAGGATCCCCGCCCTTGACGACCGTCAAGTGTCGTTCATCGCCGGCTTCAGCAAGAAGTGACAGCTCAAACCATGATTTTGCTCGCTGCTCTTCACTGGGGCCATCACCGGGCGCACGAACTTTGCCCAGTGCTTTTCGAATAGGTGACAGCTGAGAGCCAACCACCGCTACACCCAAAAGCGGAATAGCCGCAGCCAGTGTGCGGCGCGTGTGGAAGTGGGCGTAATGCTCATAACTGAACTCAGGACCATAGCTGTCCAATACTCGCGCTGAGCGTAAAACGATCTGCGGATCAATCGTGGGCAATGGCGCTCCCCAGCCGGGCAAGGGTTCCGGTGCAGAACCGATACGTCCACCGCCACGAATCTTGCGATCCTTCGGACGAGCCTCCCGCTTCTTACGAGCTCTCGCTGCCTTTTGCGCTTTGCCAAGACTGCCGAACTGGTTCAAGGCAGAGGCGTAAGTCCCGCCCGAAAAAGCTGCTTTGCTGCGAATATAACCACGGATTGTGATGGGCACGTCGTTAGGCAACTGCCGAACTGCGTGCAATACTCCCAAGTCATAAGGAATCGAATCGAAACCGCAGGCATGCACGATCCGTGCCCCAGAAGCGACAGCAGTCTCGTGATACTTCAACCACATTTCGTCGACGAACTGTGGTTCACCCGTGAGGTCAACATAATCAATACCGGCTTCTGCGGCAGCCCGGACTGCGGGCTCACCGAATTGCAGATAAGGGCCGACAGTACTGATCAGGACGCGAGTCCCCTCGGCCATATCTTTGATCGTGGGATACCTCGATGTGTCAGCAAGGACGATCTCTGGTTTGTTCCCATCGAGGCGTGCAACAAGTGTCTCCAACTTGTCTGCATCACGTCCTGCAACAGCCCACCTGGCATCAGCTGGGAGATGCTCGGCTAAATATTCGGCAGTCAGCGATCCGGTGAAACCTGTGGCACCGAACAAGGTCACATCAAAGGTCATGTGAACACGTTATCGCTCAGTTAGCTCGCCTTCTTGTTGACCTCTTCTTGTGTCAGCACCGTAGGCGGAGCATCACCACGTACTGCCTCGGCCGTCACGATCACCTTGGCCACATCATTACGGCTGGGAATTTCGTACATGACGTCTTGGAGCGCATCTTCAACGATGGAACGCAAGCCACGTGCACCCGTGTCTCGTTCGAGCGCCAAATCAGCCATCGCCTCGCATGCTTCCATCGTGAATTCGAGTTCGACGTCGTCCAATTCGAAAAGCCGTGCGTACTGTTTGACCAGTGCATTCTTTGGCTCAGTCAAAATCGAAACCAGAGCTTGCTTGTCGAGTTTATTTACAGCAGCGATCACCGGAAGGCGACCAATGAATTCGGGGATCAAGCCGAACTTGAGCAAATCGGTCGGAACGACCTTGGACAACTGTTGTGCTGATTCTTCAGCAGTCATCGCTGGCGCCAAATCGGAATTAAAGCCGAGCGTCTTACGGCCACTACGTTGTTCGATAATCTGCTCGAGACCAGCAAAAGCGCCACCCACAATGAATAGTACGTTCGTCGTGTCGATCTGGATGAAATCCTGATGCGGATGCTTCCGGCCACCCTGTGGCGGAACCGAAGCCACGGCGCCTTCCAAAATCTTGAGCAAAGCCTGCTGAACGCCTTCGCCAGACACGTCACGGGTAATCGAAGGGTTCTCGCTCTTACGCGAAATTTTGTCAATTTCGTCGATATAAATGATGCCGGTTTCTGCCTTCTTCACATCAAAATCAGCAGCCTGCAGCAACTTGAGCAAAATGTTCTCAACATCTTCACCGACGTATCCGGCTTCGGTGAGTGCCGTGGCATCCGCGATAGCGAACGGCACGTTCAGCATGCGGGCCAACGTCTGGGCTAGGTATGTCTTGCCACAACCTGTTGGCCCAACCATCAAAATGTTCGATTTAGCCAGTTCAACGTTTTCGTCTTTATTGGCATGGCCAGCGGCCTGAGCTTGGACACGCTTGTAGTGGTTGTAGACCGCAACAGCTAACGACCGTTTCGCACTTTCTTGGCCGACAACATAGTTATCGAGGAAGTCGAAAATTTCGGCTGGTTTAGGCAATTCGCCCAGACTAAACTCTGCGCCTTCAGCCAGTTCTTCTTCGATGATCTCGTTACACAGTTCGATGCACTCATCGCAGATGTAAACGCCGGGACCCGCGATCAACTTCTTGACTTGCTTTTGACTCTTGCCGCAGAAAGAACACTTCAGCAGGTCTGCTGTTTCACCAATGCGTGCCATGTCAATTTTCCTTAACACCGTGTGCCGAAGATCTCATACACGATAGTCGGCTTGGCTCGAATCTTCTTGTTTTAACGAAGAAGTGCGGTGCCCGTGTCGGACACCGCACTCCGATGAGCTAGGAAGTTTTGATACTTTCAAGAACTTCATCAATAATTCCGTATTCAACTGCTTCCGCAGCAGTCAAAATCTTGTCGCGCTCCACGTCACGGCTAACTTCTTCAGGCGTTTTACCGGACGCTTCAGCAATCATTTCTTCCAGAAGTGTGCGCATCCGAATGATTTCGTTCGCTTGGATCTCCAAGTCTGAAATCTGTCCGCCAGTACCTTCGGTGTAGGGCTGGTGGATGAGGATACGACTGTTTGGCAGAGCATAGCGCTTGCCCTTCGCGCCTGCCGCAAGTAACACTGCTGCCGCCGAGGCAGCCTGACCGAGGCAGAACGTCTGCACGTCCGGCTTGATGTAGCGCATCGTGTCGTAGATGGCCGTGAGTGCGGTGAAAGATCCGCCCGGGCTGTTGATGTAAATACTGATGTCTCGATCTGGGTCCATCGACTGCAAGCACAACAACTGAGCAGTCACTGCGTTCGCAACATCATCGCTGATGGGCGTGCCTAAAAAGATGATTCGATCTTCAAAAAGTTTGGCGTAGGGGTCAATCCGACGCACACCATAAGACGTGCGTTCTTCCCACTGCGGAATGTAGTAACTCATCGGATGTCTCCTGCGTTCGATACGACCTGATCAATCAGGCCATATTCCTTGGCTTGAGCCGGGGTGAACCAGCGGTCACGATCGGAATCAAGCTCGATCTGTTCAACCGTTTGACCCGAGTGCTGAGACTGCAGTTCGTTGAGCTGCTTCTTCAGCAAAATCGACTGTTCAGCCTGAATCTTGATATCGGAAGCCGAGCCGCCGATACCACCCGAAGGCTGGTGCATCATGATGCGTGCGTGTGGCAGAGCGTACCGCTTACCGGGCGTACCAGCAGCGAGCAAGAACTGACCCATCGAGGCAGCCAAGCCCATACCGAGCGTCACCACATCGTTGGAGATGTACTGCATCGTGTCGTAGATCGCCATACCAGCGTCGACCGAACCGCCCGGGCTGTTGATGTAGAAGTAGATGTCCGACTCTGGATCTTCTGCATTGAGCAGCAAGAGTTGCGCACAGATCGCGTTAGCATTCTTATCTCGAACTTCAGAGCCAAGGAAAATAATGCGCTCTTTGAGGAGTCGGTGGTAGATGTGGCCATCCAGATCGGATGGGCCGGCATCCACAGACATGTGTGGTTGGTTGGTGGAAGAGTTCACGTGTTCGACCCTAGTCCGAGAAGGGCCAGAACTCACGCGCCTTCGGCCCGTGTTCGCCGAAGGCGTAACAGAAACTCAGTCCAACTCACCCTTCATACGGGCGAGCGTCTTATTCATTCCACGTTCAAGGTGGCTTTCAAAGCGTTCTGGACCTTGCATAAATCGCTTGACGAGGAACTTAGACAAGCCTGAGGTACCGCGTGGAGCATGGCGCGTATGCACGATCCTCGTGCCGCCGTCGATCGCTTCCAACTCGTATGACCAGATCGTCCAGTTTTCGAGAATCTTGAAGCTGATTCGTTTTTCTGGTTCAAACTCGATCACTTGAGAACGCGTTGGCCACCACAGGGCACCCTCGTGGTTCATGTTAAGCGTCTTGGTGCCCAACTTCACATCTCCCCCACGCACGATCATGCGATGGCATTGTGGACTCCATTCACCCATACGTTTCAGATCGCTGACCAATGCCCACACATCGGCAGGAGTTGCTTCTACGTCGATTGTGGCGGTGATGAGTTCGCGGTTAGCCATGCTGAAGAGACTACCTTCCGAGTGCAGCCGTGGTGGTAGCTTCTGAACAAATAGCGTGGTTGAGGTAACGCACGGTTTGTTCGTGGCGAATCTCGTATCCCATCGAAGATCCCCAGCGCAGGGACCACTCACTGACCAGATAATGGTGCTCCGCCCACGGCAGCGGGGCGACTGCGAGTCGATCCTGACCCCACCGCTCTGTGACATCGCAACCGGTCCATTCTTCGCCGTTCACCAACGCCAAACGCAGCGCCGAAACTCCGGGCGACCCATGTTCGATTCGTGGTTTGAGTCCACTTGGAGCAAGCGCCAGGGTGGCTTGCTGTGTCTTCTCGCCGAAGTGACCCGATTGCGGCACGCCAAGAAAGACCATGTCACGAACGCGATGCATCCAGTCGTGGCCTTCAATCTGAGCGTGATTGATAGCTGAGCGGGCAACCAAGCCACCCATACCGTGACCGACAAGGGTTATGCGACGGATGGCGACGGGCCAAGTGACCAACAACTGCGCAAGCAGCGCCGAAAGGTGTGTGCCATTCTCAGCGGCTGCTAAACCAGTGTTATATCGAATGAGTACAGGGGTCGCCAATGTGTCTACAGTAATCCTGTCGGCCACTCCTGTTTCTGTCCACGCGTCCTCTGACTCGCACAGTCCGTGAATCAGCACAACGAGATGATCTTGTGGAGAACTAAAGGCTTGACTCAACC
Organism: Aeromicrobium sp.; assembly: GCA_040394025.1. GTDB lineage: Bacteria > Actinomycetota > Actinomycetes > Propionibacteriales > Nocardioidaceae > Aeromicrobium. Next base: position 2,068 of record JBEBSZ010000007.1, on the reverse strand, counting down.
ACCACGTGGAGGCCGGCACGTCCTGACCTCCATGCCGAATTGCCATCACAATCGTTTGCGGATCGCTGGCGAGCCGCAGCTGATCACCCACCAGTCCGTTGACGGCAGCTCTCAATTTGCGTCCAGTCGCGCTCGTGTCCATTGGTGTGCCCACACCGCGTGCGGCCAATCCGCGTGCCATCGCGCTCCCGGCCCGCAGGCTTCCAGAGATCGCACCATAAACCGAGTTGCTAACGGCATCGTGTACCGCTTGTGGCCCCCGGCTGCCCACCACACGCGTAGCTCCGAAAAGCCGATAGGCCACTCGCGCATGCGTCTTACGTATTCCGGCGAGTAGCACCGAATCGCCGTACTCAAGAGCAAGTGCGGCAACGTCCGTCGTGCGTGCTGAGTCCCGAATCACGGTTCTATCGTCTCAAAAAAGAACGGCCCGTAGAAATCCTTCTACGGGCCGAACGTGTGAGACTTTGCTCTCAGGCGTCTTCGGACTCGCCCTTTTCGTCTTCGTCTGCTTCATCAGCGAAACTTCCGTCGGCTTGCAGATTGCTCAAATCGATCGCGTTGCCCGAAGCGTCAGTGACCGCCGCTCCTTCGACGAGGGCAGCGAGTGCCTTCCCACGGAGCACTTCCGAAATCATCTCCGGGACGTGGTTGTGTTCCATAATGTGTTGCACATAGGAATTCGGATCTTCTCCAGACTCTTGAGCACGGCGCATGATGTGGTTGCTGAGTTCATCGTTATCGATCGGGTAATCGCCGGTTTCAACGAGCTGATCGAGCACGAACTGAGCCACAATCGAATCACGAACGTTCTTCTCTAGTTCTGATTCAAATTCTTCGAGAGTCTTACCTTCGTCAGCGAGGTAATGGTCAATCGTCAAGCCCGACTGAGCCAGCTGCTGATCCATTTGCTGACGACGAGCAGTCACTTCATTTTCTAGGAATCCGTCTGGCAAAGGCGCTTCAACTGCACTGACAACTTGCTCAAGAACCAAGTCACGCGCTTCAGCGGCTTGGGCCATGCGCTTACCGCGAGTCAAACGCTCAACGAGATCCTCGCGCAACTCAGCGAGAGTGTCGAACTGGGAAGCCATCTGTGCGAGTTCGTCGTCAAGATCAGGGAGTTCCTGTTCACGCACTTCGGTCAGGGTGACGGTGACATCCACTTCTTTGCCCGCCAGTTCACCGCCAACGAGCGTCGTGCTGAACGTCTGCGAACCGCCCTTTTCGAGCCCGACGATGGCCTCATCGAGACCTTCGATCATGGTGGCCTGGCCGATAACATACGGCAATGCCGAGGCTTGCGCTTCGTCAATCACGGTGCCATCTTTTTCGGCAGCCGAGAGATCAATCGTGACCGAGTCGCCGTCAGCGGCAGCGCGTTCTACTTCGCTGTAGGTGGCGAAGTTTTCGCGCAATGCAGTGAGTTGTTCTTCGACATCGTCGTCTGTGACAGCAGCATCAGCGACGGAAACGGAAATACCGCTCAAGTCGGGGAGTTCAAGTGTTGGGCGTACATCAACTTCAGCGACAAGTTCGATGTCTTCGCCATCCGTAAACTTCGTGAGATCCATCTCAGGCTGACCGAGTGGAACAATCTGAGTCTCTTGAAGTGCAACTTGGTACCACGTTGGAAGTACCGAGTTGAGGGCTTCGTCGAGTACAGCGCTTCGGCCCACACGCTGATCAACCACCGCTGCAGGAACTTTGCCTTTACGGAATCCCGGCACTTGGATCTGTGAGCCGATGGACTTATAGGCGCGGTCGAGGCTGGGCTTAAATTCTTCGAAAGGCACCTCGATGGTCAGCTTGACCCGGGTCGGGCTCAGCGATTCAGCGCTGCTCTTCACGTGATTACTCCTGTGGGATTTCGCGGTTTTCGGCCCATGGATACAACGTTGAGCCATCGTTCAGTGTACGGGGCGGCGCACAACCAGAAACACGTGGGCCGTACACTTCTATAGCCGAGAGATCGGCTCCGGGATGTGGCGCAGTTTGGTAGCGCACCCGCTTTGGGAGCGGGGGGCCGGGGGTTCGAATCCCTCCATCCCGACAAATGCCCGAATCG
>JBEBSZ010000006.1:0-101426 GCA_040394025.1 Aeromicrobium sp. | reverse complement strand
CTCCCAACGAGGGGGTCAAACTGCCCAAATCTTGTGCGAACTACTCGCTTCGTAAGATTGCCAAAATGCGGAGAATCTCAAGGTACATCCAGATCAGCGTGACGGTCAGACCAAACGCGCCGCGCCAAGATTCCACCTCCGGAAGGCCCATGGCGATTCCGCGTTCGATGTAGTCAAAATCCATGATCAAGCTGAACACGGCCAAGCCCACAGCGAAGAGTGAAACGACGAGACCCAAGGTGTTGAAGCCGCGCAATCCGCCTTGGTCAAGAACGCCAGTGAGGCTGAGCACAAAGTTGACTAACGTTACAGCCGCGAACGCAAAGATCGCGATCGTGACGATCCGACGGAATTTTGGCGTCACCCGGATATTGAAAAACTTGTAAGCCGCAAGGGTGGCAGCAAAAGCAATCATCGTTGCCATGACGGCCTGGAAAACGATAGTCGCGTCGCCGATATAGGCCGAGATCACCTTCGAAAAAGCACCGACGAACACGCCCTCAACAATGGAGTAAGTCATGATGAAAAGCGGGTTGAGCTTCTTGCGGAAAGAAATGACCAAACTCAACACAAGACCGACAATCGCACCGCCAATGGCAAGCATGTATGCGTTGCTCATTGCCTGAGCCGATGCATAAATGTCACCGATCATGAACCAGGTGACTGCGGCCGAAATGACCACCAAGCCCAAGGTGATGGCCGTCTTTTCAACGACGGTGTCCATCGTCATCCGGCCGGTTGTCGGTGGCATGGAGTAGCCACCGTCCACATTTGGCTGGAGAGTGATGTCCGTGCCGGGCTTGCCGTTGAAGCCTTCGCTACGCGACAAAATTGGGTTGTTGCTCCGCATTATTCCTCCGGTCTGAGCTGAGCAGATGTTGAAAATATCCTAGCGAACGGTACCCAAAACACCGGGAGCGACGCATCCACCAGCTGCGTCACTCCCGGAGGCCTTGAAAAATTAGGGCTTTTGAGGTTCTTTCGTCTCGTCTTTGTTGGCCTTCTCATCCGGCTTCGTGCCATCAGATTTCTCGACTCCACCAATGGCAGGAACCTTGACAAAGGGTGCAGCCGCATCGACAGGTTCGGCTCCCACTAGTGGTTCGGTATCGCCTTCGTATTCCGTCTCAGCCATCTTCATGGGGAAAATGTTCCACACAAATGCTCCAGTTTCGAGCTTCGATGGCATCCACACTCCGGCCGTCGGGCAGCTTTCATTGAAGTTTGCGTTACTTGGATCGACGACCCACGTCAAGCAACCGTTGCCGCCCGGATCGGAGGTAGTGATAGCTTTACCGTCCTGATCGAAGAGTTGTACCTGTGGGATCAGAGCACCGTTCTCATCGTAGGCGAAAATATTGGTGATCTCGTTGCCGTTAAGAGCGAGGCCATACATCGGTATTTCATCATCTACATACTGTTCATAAATCCGGTTATTGTATTTGACATAATCCAACGCCAGAATGAGCACGAAAATCGCAAACACGTTCCCAGCCAGAATGAGGAACTTCATTGCCGGGCCCCAATTGCGTTTTCCGACCCAAATACTGCCGATCACCAACGCTGCAGCAAGCACCAGCGTGAGCAGTCCTGTCGGGATTGGTGTGACAAAACCTATGAAGATAGCGGTAATCGGCCAGTAGGCAGCCAAGCCCCGCGCTACCCACCAAGCGGGCTGCAAGCTCGCGATAAAGTCGAGAGTTGTCGCCCCAGCTGGATTCCGGCGAATAGCAGAGCGCCATGATTCAACTTTCATCCGTCCGCGCTCATACCACTGATGGAGTGTCGAACCGCGCGGGCGAGCCGGAGGCAGCCCGGCAGCGGTGCGCAGCTCCTGTGCGTACTCCTGGGCATCCACTAATGGCTTGCCATCACTGTCGGCCCAGGCCTCCGCGAGATCTGCTTCGAGTCCATCTGTGAGATCTTCGACTTCGTCAGCGGGAAGGTCCGCCAGCTCGGCCCGGACTGCTGCCGCGTAGGCGGTTGTGTCAGGAAGGATTGACGTGTTCATGCTGCGACTCCTGTTAACAAACGATCCATGGTGGCAGAAAACTCACACCACTGCTCGCGTTGCGCTTCAAGTTTGCCCCGACCTTGATCGGTGATTCCGTAGTACTTGCGGTGCGGTCCTTCTTCGGAAGGAACGACGTATGACGTGAGCGCGCCTGCCGAATAAAGGCGACGCAAGGTTCCGTAGACCGAGGCATCTCCGACTTCGCTGAGCCCGGCGGTACGAAGCCGACGGACAACGTCGTAGCCGTATCCGTCTTCAGTTTCGACCACGGCCAGCACCGCGACGTCGAGCACACCTTTGAGTAGTTGTGTGGCATCCATGCGTCAGACAGTACCACGGTATGCATAGTAGTGCGCAACCCGCAGGTACCGGCGTGTTCTCTTGCAGAACTTCTCGCGGTCGCCAGTTAGGCTTTACCTCGTGTCTGACGCTCCCGAAGAAGTCGTAAACCCGCGATTCCACCGTGAAATTCTCTCCTTCACGCGTCGTGGTGGTCGGCTGACCGATAAACAACAAGGAGCTTGGGACGAATTGTCTGAGCAATTCGTGCTCACGATTCCCCGCCATATTTCCAGCACGTCGGTCGATCCGGTCTACAAGGTGGATTTCGCCGAAATATTCGGGCGCGAGGCTGCCAACATCATGGAAATCGGCAGCGGTCGCGGTGAAGCACTCATACATGCCGCTCGCGAGAATCCAGACAAAAACTTTCTCGGACTTGAGGTATATATCCCAGGTGTCGCACAGACTCTCATCTCGATTCGCCAACACCAAATCAACAACATTCGCCTCGCTGTCGTCGATGCAGCAGCCGCCCTAACGACAATGCTGCCCGAAGCCAGTCTCGAAGAACTGCGAATCTGGTTCCCCGATCCATGGCACAAAAAACGCCACCACAAACGCCGACTCATCACGCCTGAGTTCGTGCCTTTGGCTGCCCGAGTCGTCCAAGCTGGCGGTGTCTGGCGCATGGCAACAGACTGGCAGGAATACGCCGAACAAATGTTTGACGTCTTCGCTGGTGCCGAAAGCTTCGATTTCTCTGGCACCTGGGATCCACGATTCGAAGGGCGCCCTGTCACTCGCTTCGAGACAAAGGGGCTCAGGGCAGGTCGGAAGATTTACGACCTGAGCGCACGTAGACTGGCCCCATGAGCCTGCCAACCATTCCGGAACAGTTGGGAATCGTCGCGGGCTCGCGTATTTGGGTCATCGGTGACACCGTTGAAGAAACCTCACTCCTCGACCCCTTGCCCGACGACGTCGAAATATTTCATAGCGAAGACTTCCGCGATAACGGCAACGATGAATTTCAAGACCAAACGTGGGGCGCCATGTTCCCTGAACGCAGGGTCGAACCAGAACGTCCGCACGGAATCGACACGGCAGTCATCATCGCCTCGTTCCCGCAAGAATTTCATCGCGAACTGGATGAAGCACTCCCCCGTATGGGTTCAGTATCTCGGGCATGGATCGTCTTCACGCCGCGCACTCTCGATGCAGAAATCGTCGAACGGGGTGTAGCGGATTACGGTTGGTCGGCCGAAGAATCCTTCCTCATAACCGAAACCTGGCAAGCGCTGCGCATTAAACCCTGAGCTAACGGTTACTGACTTCGGCAAAGGCCCAATTTGCGATATCAATCGCGACCTCGCGATCATCAGCACACATACCGAGCCGGGTCCGCCGATCCACCACGTCTTCGACGCTCAGCGCACCCTCGTGTCGAACCGCGAAGAGGAACTGCGCCCGAGTCACCTCCAGCCCGTCCCTGATCGGAGCCAGCAACTCTGGATCGCCGCCCGCTTCAGCCGCAACCAATGCTGCTTCTGAACCATGGGCCTGCACAATTGCGTTTGGCAAGCGAAGATCCACCTCACCTTGGCCACCCACGATCGCAAGGCGGTGGGTTTGACACGTACGCGGCACAAATCGGCCCGCCCGCATCGCCTCATCGACGGCGTCTTCGGCCATCCGACGATACGTAGTGAGTTTGCCGCCCGTCACCGTCACCATGCCACTGGCATCAGTAGTAACGAGGTGTCGACGCGAAACATCCGCCGTCGAACCCGACCCGCTGTCTACCAACGGCCGTAATCCGGCGTACGTTCCACGAATATCGGCCCGCGTAAGTGGCGTTGCGAGAGCAGTGTTAATCGTCGAGAGCAGAAATTCGACCTCACCTTCGCTCGCATGCGGCACGTCGTCAATATCTTCGGCTTCCTCGTCTGTCAAACCAATATGCGCCCGACCATGAGGAGCCTGAATAGCGAATACGAACCGGGAGGTCGAACCTTCAATCGGCACGGTGAGCGAACCGGTAAGTCCGCCAAGCGCTTGCTGATCCACGATGAGGTGAGAACCACGGCTGGGTCGAATATGGACAGCCGGGTTCAATTGGCCCGCCCAGACTCCAGTCGCATTCACGACTACGCGAGCCTTCACGTCAAAACTCTGCCCAGCTTCTAGATCGGCAATTGTGACACCAGACCCGTCTGCCTGAGTAACCTCGCAGCGGGTAAGTATCTTGGCGCCGAAAGTCGCTGCCGTCCGCGCGACACCAATGACAAGTCTTGCATCATCAAATAGGTTTCCGTCCCACTGAACGATCCCACCGCGCAGACCGTCTGTGCGCACTCCCGACGAATAATCCAAAACTTCTCGAGCTGAAAGCCGACGCGAGTTCGGCAAAATTGACGCTGGAGTTTTAGCAGCCCTGCGGAGCATATCGCCCGCAATAAAGCCGGCCCGAACCAACAGTTCACTCTTGCGTTCCAAGTCTGGCAAGAGTGGGAACCATGTCGGCATCGAACGTACGAGATGCGGGGCGATGTATTGCATGAGCCGTCCGCGTTCTACCGCACTTTCATACGCAACTGCCACATCGCCATTGCCGAGGTATCTCAGTCCACCGTGAACGAGTTTGGAACTCCAGCGGCTCGTGCCAAACGCTAAGTCGTGTTTCTCAAAGAGCGCTACGCGTAGACCACGGCTGGCTGCATCAAGTGCGACCCCAACGCCAGTAATGCCTCCGCCGATAACAATGAGATCGAGGGCCTGTCCTGATTGGAGCTCCTCGAGCTCACGTTCGCGTCGCTGGGCGTTGAGTGAAGGCGAAGCGAGTGAGGTCATGCGTACGATTCTATGAAGAATGAGTGGTCATTGGCTGACGAGGAGAAAACTCATGAAATTGGCTCGACGCGCGCTCGATATGGAACCATTCCATGCTCTGGCTTTCGGCCAAAAGGCGGCGGACCTTGAAGCAAAAGGTCACCGCATAATCAAACTGAGTATCGGCGAGCCCGACTTTGGTGCCCCGAAAGCCGTATTTGAGGCAATGCGGTCGACTATGACGAGCGGCCAGCCTTTGCCATATACCCCCGCACTCGGATTACCAGAGCTCAGACAAGCAATTACGGAGTTCTATCGGGTGAAACACGGAGTTCAGTTTTCTCCTGATCGAGTGGCGATCACGGCTGGCGCTTCTGCCGCACTGTTGCTGGCGTTGGCCGCAACCACCGACCCCGGGGACGAAGTGATCATGGCTGACCCTTCCTACCCCTGCAATCGAGAACTCGTCACAACCTTCGGCGGAAAGGTTGTTCTTGCCCCCACCTCAGTGGAATCCCGTTATCAGCTCGATGCCAAGACCCTGGCAGAAGCATGGAGTGAAAGCACGAGTTCAGTGATGGTGGCCTCCCCATCGAACCCCACTGGTACCTCAATCCCCCAGAACGAACTCGCAATGATTTGCGATTTCGCGCGTGACCGCGGGGGATGGCGAATTGTCGATGAGATCTATTTAGACCTCGCCGATGAGCTTGCAGGGAAGCCCGCGCAAAGCGTTTTGGTTTCCGACCCGGACGCAATCGTCATCAGCAGTTTCTCAAAGTACTTCGGCATGACCGGCTGGCGACTCGGTTGGGCGATCTTGCCAGAAGAGCTAGTTGAAGCAGTTGAACGCATGTCGATGAACTATTTCCTTTGTGCTTCAGCCCCTATCCAGCGGGCTGCACTTGCCGCATTCAGCCCAGAAGCAATCGCCGAGTGTGAGCACCGCAGAAGGGAACTCCAGGAGCGACGTGCAATCGTGCTGGAAGCATTAGCCGAGATCGGCCTTTCAGTGCCGGTAGTTCCCGACGGGGCCTTCTATATCTACATGGACGTCAGCAGCACCGGATTAGACGCATGGACATTCTGTGAGCGGCTTTTGGCCGAAGCGCACGTGTCTCTCACTCCCGGGCGAGATTTCGCAACCGCGACTGCTGACACTCACGTGAGGTTTTCATATGCGGCCGCACGCGAAGACCTCATCGAAGGTTGTCGCCGTCTAGGAGAGTTCGTTCATTCGTTGAAGGCGTGACCATCCGGCAATCTCGACTCAGGCATCTTGCCAAGTCACGCCAAGATGTTCATAGTCGATTCGGTCTAACACTCCCAAGTCTTGGATCGCAAGCCGGAATGTTACGTGGTCGCCGTAACTGACATCCATCATTTGCCCGAGTTGGCGTAACCGGTTTTCCAGCGGCCCGGCCTCAGCATGTGGCGCATGAATCGATACGAGCTGCCACAGGATTCGCTCACGAAACCCGACACTGTCCAACACCGCAGCTGTGGCATCACCGTATGCCCGAGTGAGTCCGCCGGTGCCCAACAAGGTCCCACCGAACCAACGTGTCACCACAATGACAGCATCAGATAGCTCGCGGCCAATGATCGCATCAAGGATCGGACGACCCGCCGTACCCGAGGGTTCACCATCGTCGTTGCTTCGCCGCAAGGCTGAGTCTGCGCCGATCACAAAAGCGGCGCAGTGGTGGCGCGCATCATGATCTTGAGCTCGAATGTCTGCAATAAATTGACGGGCAGATGGCTCGTCTTCGACACGGCAGACACGGGCGAGGAAGCGCGAGCGTTGCACCACGATTTCTGCATCTGCGACTTCTCCGAGCCCCAGATCAACAGTGCGATAACCAGTCATGGCTTCCCATCGTTCAGTGCAGGCGCAAGCAAAAAGTGTTCTCGGTGGTGTTCTGGTTTCAGGACATCGTTCAGTTATGTCTCACGATATCGTCGGCCTTCGGATTCCGGTCGGTGGCCGTCCAAGAACCTAGCTTCACCCACCTTTTTGAGTTCACGCCTACCTAATAGGTGTTCTTGACTCACACTTCCGACGGTCTCGTGGGAATTGCGGGACTGGAGGGAGGGGCTGCTGACAGCCGAAGCGGTCCGAAGGCGTCCGACAGAGGCGCGCAAAACCTTGCAAAATAAAAGAGAAATGGCGAGACACAGAGGAACTATGTCTCGCCACATCACACAGTGCTCCCGGTGGGATTCGAACCCACACTGTAACGATTTTAAGTCGTCCGCCTCTGCCGTTGGGCTACGGGAGCCGAGATACAGCCTAAGGGTTACACAGTAACCAACCATGATTCAGGTCCGATTTAATAGCCGTGCCATGCGCCACCGCTATCGAGACCACCACGAGGCTGCTAGACCCGTTCGACTAAGACACTCTGCGCAACTTGTCCGATAGGCCCGCTTGGCATGTGCAATACCGAGGCACTCATGCCGACCCCATCCGAACCGACTGAGGTTTCGGCTTCAATACCTAACCAATCAAGCTCAGGTTCTTCATACAAGTGCACAGTCATCTCCGTGTTGAGAAAACGAAACTCAGCAGGGTTCAATCGCATGCCCACACCGTTCGTCGTGTCGGCAATTGCCATGAGATGTTCCAGCGGTGAAATCACCTCACCCGCCACCAGTTCTTGTTGGAGTTTGATCCAAGCCATTGAGTGCTCACCTTCAACTTTGCCAGCCCTACCGCCACGAACATCGAGAGCAGAAACAAAGCCGACGGTCATCCAGTCGTCAGGAAAAATCCCTTCACCAAAATCATTCGAGGCAGTCGGCATGGTACGCGGAGCATTCGCGTGATTAACGACGTCGCCCGTTGGTTGGGTAGCTTGGCGCCACGCGGAGCCCAACGCATATTCACGCCAAGAACCGTCCGGAGCAGGCGCTTCCAAAACTGAAGAAATCAACTCAATCTTCTTGCCGGGGCGCACGACCTGAGCACGCACCCTCACCTCACTAATCGGCACCGGACCGAGAATATCGATCGTCACGCGAGTGAGACGGGACTCAGGACGCTCCGTCGATCGGTCCATGGCGCGAGTGAGTAATGCGGCGATCGGGCCACCGTGCTGAATGGGACCCCACAAACTCTCAACGTGTTTCGTGGAAGTGAACGTTTCAACAACCCCATCGTCGTCTTCGCGTCGATCCAGCAGTTGATAAAGGCCAATGTCAGTCATGGCGTATTGCTCCAGTCACTCTTGGTCTTCGTGAAGCCTAACGGTTCAAGGTTTAAGTCCAGGTCCGATATCTAGCTGAGCTACCTGCATTGAAGGCGGCCCTAGTCGACCTTAAGTGACGGCAAAATCTGTAGGTTCGAGGCCTTCATGGCAGGGAGCCACGCAGCAAAAACACCGATGAAAGCGGCCGCAACCAGATAGGAGCCCAATACTGCCCAAGGAATCTCAAGCACAGTGATACCGGCGTCTGTTTGGCTGCGTTGCACCGCCACACCGAGGGCAGTTCCCGCAATAACACCGAGAGCCGCACCCAAGACGGCAATCGCTGCCGCTTCAACTTGGATCAGCAGTCGCACCTGCTTCACGCTCAACCCCATCGCCCGCAACATGCCGATTTCACGAGTCCGTTCCGACACGGATAGGCCCAGAGTGTTAGCAATGCCAAGCACTGCAATCACGAGTGCAAGTCCGAGCATGCCTTGAATCAGCGCCAATAGGACGACGACGGGAGCGCGCTGGTCTTCGGAGAACTCTTCTCGATTCTGCAAAGTGACTGCCGGAGCAGCTTTTAGCACATCTTCAACACCTATTCGGACCTCATCAGCCGAATAAGAATCATCTACCATCGCGTACACGAACTGGTCTTTGGGCTGCCCGCCAGCCGCGTCGTACAGATGCAAAGAACCGATATAGCGCAGTAGTACAGCCGGGTTTTTCGCGTAGATTCCAGTCACGGTGGCCACGATGGGAGCACCACCCGCGGTCACGCGAATCGTGTCACCCGCTTCGAGACCCTGCTCTTTTGCCCGATCTTGCTGCACGATCAATTCGGTGTGTCCGGCACGAGGCAAACGGCCCTGCATGAGATCAAGTTCCACAATCGAATTGAATGCCTGCGGGTCTACACCAGCTACGGCATCAGGCCGCGTGCCGACATAGCCCCCGGAATACCGTAAACGCGCCACAGTCTCAATACCGTCGACGTCCCTAATCTTGTGAACCAGATCGGGCGCAAATGGGGCACCCACAGGGTTAAACACGACGAAATCACCTTGGAAATTTTCTTCGATCAACGAGTCGATACTTGCCGTTGCCGACTCACCAAACACCGTCATCATTGATACCAAAGTGACGCCGATCGTTAACGCCGAAGCAGTGGCCGCAGTACGACGTGGGTTGCGCAAGGTGTTCCGACGAGCCAAAAAGCCAACCACCCCGAATGGCACGGTAAACAGCCATTTGAAAAACCACAAGGCCGGAGAAATCAATACCGGTGCCCATGCAATCACACCCATAACGAGTGCCAATGCACCTAAACCGAGTGAGGCGATCCGCGCCGCATCACCGCTCGCAAACCACAAGGCAGCCGCTGCGGTAGCCACAAGGACCGACCCCGCCCGGCGCCGAAAGACAAGTGATTCGTTTTGTGGATCCGCTACCTGGCGCATGGCGGTCACGGGAGCCACCGAGCTCGCTTTGAGCGCCGGCACCAGGCCCGAAAACATTGTGATTCCAACACCAACCGTCAAGGCAGCAATAGCCGTCCATATCGGTACAACGAGCGGCACGCTACTGAGATCCGGCCCGACGAAACCCACGCCATATGTAGCCAGACGGGCGAGCAACCAACCGAGCATCAATCCGAGCAGTGAACCAATCAGCGAAACGACGAACGCTTCGATGAGTACCGACGCGGTGACTTGCAGTCGACTAGCCCCCAAAGCTCGCATCAAAGCGAGTTCACGCGTGCGTTGCGATACCAAAATGGAGAAGGTGTTCATAATGAGAAATGCGCCCACTGCCAAAGAGATCACCGCGAACAGAAGCAAAAACGCCGTCAGAAAGCCAAGGTTCTGCTGCAGAGTGCTCGCAGCTTGAGCAGCGGCGCGCTCGCCAGTGTACGCACGTGCAGTCTGTGGAAGCTCGCTCGCAATTCGGCGCATAAGCGTTAACTGGTCAACGTCTTTATCGGCCACGACCCACAAGTCATGAAATGCGGCTTTGCCGTCGAGGAAAAGGACCTGACTGGCTCGTTTGGTGAACATGACGACGCTGCCTCCCGTCGTCGTTCCACCGTAGTTCGCCAAACCGACGACCGTCACCTCAACTTTGGACCGCGTTCCGTCAGTTGTGATGGTGACTTTCTCGCCAATCGACACACCGGCTTTGTCAGCGGTAACCGGGTCGAGTGTCACTTCGTGATCCGTTTTCGGTGCCCGACCCATGACAAGTTCAGGACCCGGCAGGCCTTGAGCAGCGGGAGCTTCAAAGAAGTTCATCCCGATCGCACTCTGCCCTTGCTTGCCGATCGCACGCCCGTCTTGGTCAATAACGAAGGTGGCTGCCGACCATACACGTCCGTGTACTTCGGCGACGCCAGGAACCTTGCGCACGGTATCCAACACACTCGGATCGAGTTGGCCCGTGGGAGCACCAGATCCGTCATCGCCAAAGGCTCGAACCATGACATCTGCAACGCGGCTACTCGTGGTGCCGAGCAAGGCCCGATCCAGTGTCGAAACAAAAATCAAGGAGCCTGAAACAAACGCCACACCAATGACAATGGCCACAAAACTCATCAGCAGACGGCCACGACGCACAACGAGATTGCGCCAAGCAACATTCCACATTCCTGAAATTCCCCCTATTTTCCGCGCAAATGCGCGTGTTTGATTTACCACCCTGTGAGTGGAATCTCCAAGAAGTTTTTTAAAGACTACCCGCGAGTACTTAACTCTGAGTTACATTCGACCAAAGTAACTAGTTCTTTTTGACTAGTCCACTCTCGGATCAGTCTCGGATCAGTCACTAGGGGGAAATACATGCAGGCTCGACTTTTGCATGCTGATGACGTACCTGCGGGCAAGCTCATATTGTGGTTTCCGAGCAAGGAAACCCAGCGAGCAACGTTCACCGCACCCGTCGATCACCGACCACTCACAGCCGACCAAATGGTTCATTTTGATGGCGAACCGTCCATCGATCTCAATACTGAGCCGTCGGGAGTCAACCCGGCACCGTGGATTGGCTTGTCTTGTTTCCTCGCTGACGCCACGACCGACTCCATCGCGACTACGCTGAGCCGCTATTTCGATCGTCACGAAATCATGCGAACGGTATTTGACGTTGACGATTTCGCTTCCCTCACCCGAAGTGTGATCCCCAAAAATCGGGTCACCTTCGACCCTAGGCGTACCCACAGCACAACTGCAGCCGAAAATTACCGTTTGCTCGCTCGACACTTGGCTCGCGAAACCCGCTGCAATGAGTGGCCGTACGCCGGCTTCGCGACCATCCACCACAAAGACGGGGCAACTCTGTTCGCAGCTTTCGACCATATGGTGTTCGATGGCTATTCCATGTATGTGTCACTAGACGAGTTCCCTCGCTGGCACGCTGGAGTGCTCAACGGCGATTCCGCCCCGGACGATGCGCCCAGCCACGCAGACTACGCCCTGCTCGAACACACCAAACTCGCCGAACTCGGCTCCGACTCGGCTGAAGTATCGACCTGGCGCAATGCCCTCACGAAACACCACCGCTTGCCCGGACTGCCGCAGCAGACTGGCGTTCGCCCAGGTGAGGAATGGCCCCACGAATTCCTCTCCATCCCACTGCTCAGCGCCAAAGAGACGTTTCAGATTCGTAAAACGCTCAAAGCACAGAATGCTTCAGTCGGGCTTGGTTTCTTGTCCGGCGTGCTGGGCGCTGGGGCCGAACAAGAAGACAATGGCGAAATTAGTTTTCTCATCTCCACTCACAATCGCCCGAATGCGAACTGGTCTTCGGCTGTTGGTTGGTTCGCTGGGGTTGTGCCCATCACCTTAAAACTCGGCGCTGATACTTCTCACGGGGCCACACTCAATGCTCTCGATAAGTCATGGAATCTCAGTAAATCGGCAGGCATCATTCGTATTCCCGAGGCTGCTCGCCGCCTTTCGGCTCATATTGAACCGTCCCTTGTCGTCTCGTATATGGAAGGCACCCATGCTCCTGGCTGGAAGCATTGGTCCGAGTATCGGGCCCAAGCGCTGCTCGGCCCCACTCCTCCAGGCGCCCAGATCCATTTGTGGGTCAGCAATATGCCTGACGGCCTGCATCTAGAAGTCCGTTATCCGAGCAAACCAAGCTGCCTGAAGTGGATTCAAAATATGGCTGTGCGCAGTCGAGAAATCTTGCTCAACCTACACTCAGACGCGGCACTCGTCGGCGCTTCAATCGAAGGAGGCTTCCCATGCAAATGACTCGATTGGAAGATCACCCGACCACCCCGGGCACACTCGTCCGTTGGGTGCCCGGAGCTCGCAGCAGAGCAGCCATAGCTTCAACACAAGCTACCGACCGTCGAGGCTCCTACATGCAGGAAGCCCACCTCGGATTGCGTAAAGCGATGGCGCGTGAAAACAAGTTTGACGCAAGTTGGATTGGCATTTCTTTTGACCTTGCGGTCGACACAAACACGGATAACATTTCACGAGCATTAGAAGCCTTATCGGCGCGGCACAGCATTTTCCGAGGCTGGTTCAAAGATACCGACGAACGCTATGAGTGGCATCAGCTTGATGAAGCAGACCTTGAGTATGAATTGGAGATCGTCGGTCAAGCCAGTAGCGAAGCCGAGGTCAAATCATTTGTTCTCGATGAGCTCACCCGCTCCTGCACTCCATTCGATGACATCGGTTGGCGACTCTGCGGCGTCATTGGAGACGACACCATGGTGCTCTATTTGGGTCAAGACCACATCTACACCGACGGTTTCAGCGCAATTCTGCTGTTCAATGAATTGATCGAAGCGTTTAGCAATCCAGACTCTGTCAACCTCATGCCACCCACTGGCACCTTCTTTGACTTTGCCGAAGCCGAACGCGAAGCGGCAGAAGCAGCCACCATCGTGCATCCAGCAGTTCAGCATTGGGCTGATTTTGCCCTCGCGGATCCTGCGGGCGGCACCCCGCGCTTCCCCATGGACACCGGCATTGCCCCCGGAGAAAAGACTCCGCTCGGCCCGTATCGACTCGATCTTTTTGATGCTCAGGAGGATGCTCGACTCGACGCTTACGCCAAGTCAATCGGTGCGACGTTCCCAAGTTTGATGCATGCCGCTTTCGCGATCGCAACCCGAGACCTCACCGGAAAGACGCTGCACCGTTTCCTCAACCCTGTTCACACCCGTTCCGATCCATCGTGGTGGCTGTCGATGGGCTGGTTTATCAACGTTGTGCCGGTGTCGTGTCCGGTCGAACCAGACGACACCCTGGCCACGGTAGCCGTGCGCATGCGCGAAAGCCTGCGCACGAGTATCGAGGTGAGTGATCTACCCGCTCTACGCGTTATGGAAATCATCCAAGAAGTATTCGGTTTCGATCCGGATAGCGCTGGACGACCACCGATCATTTCATATCTCGACGGACGCATTCTGCCCGGTCAAGAAAAATGGGAAGCGCACCGCTTCCACGGCCTAACGGGTGCCGGCGAACACGACGACGTTAACGTCTGGCTCAACCGTATGCCGACCGAAACCTATGTCATGTGCGCAGTTCCCGATACGCCACAAGCGATGAAAGCCGTCGACGACTACTTCCAGTACAGCCGCAAACTATTGCGTGGGCTGCTCTGAAGAACCTGTAGGCAACCTAGACACCTGCTGCTTGGATGGCAAGCCCGTCGAGGATATCGTGCTCACTCACGATCACCTGGCCACCTGTGCTACCGATATGTTCGAGAATACGGTCGACGATAAGCGCGCCACCACCAATGACATCTGCACGCCCCGGATGCATGAACCCCAGTTCACGACGTTCGGCCACCGTCAACGCCAATAATTCATTCGCAGCCGCCCGGAAGTCAGGGAACGAGAAACAGGAACCATGAATTGCTTGGCTGTCGTAATGACTCAAACCCAAGGTGTGGGCTGCAATCGTGGTCGAGGTGCCAGCAACCATGACAAGAGTGTCAGTAGCAGGCAAGCCATGGAGCACCGGTGAGATTAGCTCGTCGATCGTCTTGATGCACGATTCGCGTTCCTGATCGTTCGGCGGGTCGGAGGCCAAAAAACGTTCCGTCATGCGGACACACCCCAGATTGATGGAACGGGAAAAGTTTGGCGCCAAAGGCTGAACCGTCGTATCACCTTGTACGAATTCCGTCGAGCCGCCGCCAATGTCAACAACCATGGTCGTGCCGCGCGCAAACTCACCTGCTGCGCCCCGAAATGAAGCTGCTGCTTCCTGCTCGCCGGTTAACACCTGCGGGCGCAAACCGAGCACCT
Source organism: Aeromicrobium sp. (assembly GCA_040394025.1). Lineage (GTDB taxonomy): Bacteria > Actinomycetota > Actinomycetes > Propionibacteriales > Nocardioidaceae > Aeromicrobium. The sequence goes on along the minus strand of JBEBSZ010000006.1, from coordinate 86,824 downwards.
CAAACACGGCATCAGAGAACTCCTGGGAGTTCTCAGCATCGCGGGTTGCTGAGGTTGCCGCGAACACGAGGTTTTCCACCCTAGCTTCAGTGATCATGACCTGATAATCCCGACAGGCGTCCAGAGTTCGCTCGATTGCTTCAGATGCGAGCCTTCCAGTACCATCGACGCCTTGACCGAGACGCACAACTCGCATTTCGCGACGTACATCACTGCGATTGCTCTCGCCCACGTCACTGATCAACAAGCGAATCGAATTTGTACCGCAGTCGATGGCGGCGACTCGTTTAGTCATACTGATTCTTCCGGTGGAACCCAGCCTTCAGCGCAGGTCGAGTTCGACCACCAGTCCCCCAAAAGTTCGATGGCCATATCGCCGAAAGGGTTCACTCCCGGCCCCTTTGCCAAGGCATGACCAACCAGAACGTGCAAACACTTCACTCGGGTCGGCATGCCACCGGCGCTGATTCCATCAATCTCGGGAACGTGCCCCAGAGCTTCGCGTTCAGCCAGATAAGACTCGTGTGCCGCTTGATACTGGGCAGCCAACTGCTCATCATCGTTCAATAACTGTGACCAATCAGCCATCAAGCCCGAGGCCTCTAAGGTGCCGATAGCTCCCGTGAGTCGCGGGCAGGTCAAATAAAACAGTGTCGGGAATGGTGTGCCATCTGGAAGTCGCGGCAAGGTCTTGACCGCGTTGGGATGACCTGATGGACACCGTGACGACACCTCGATCGCACCGCGAGGCGAACGCCCCAATTGTTCTGTGATCAGCGCAGTATCGTGCTCGTCGATCATGAATCCTTCTTCTTTAGCACCTTGTCCGGGTCAGGTGACGCAGCTTCTTCAGCGATTTCCGGGTGGTCGACTTTCTCGATCGAACTGCGCAAGCGATCAAGCCAAGTTTCTTCCGGCAGAGCCTCTGGCGTATCAAGAGTCGGGCCATCCCCTTGTAATTCGCCATCAAGGCCAATCACTCGATAGCCAACTTCCCCTGGCATGACCCAACCAAACCGTTCACGAGCTTGGTTACGAATGAACGCGGGATCTTGCCAACGAGATTCGATGTCTTTAAGTTCAGCAATCTCAGTTTCCGCTACATCCCTGCGCAGCTCCAAGGCCGCAATTTCTTGCTTCTGGTTCCACCACGAGTGAAACGACGATGTGTACGAAACAACGAGCAAAAACAACACGAGCAGTAGGATTCCGGCACGAGAGGTGAACTTCGATTGATTATCGGCCTTCTGGCTCTTAGGTTTTGCCGTCGTTGTTGCTACCCCGCGCTGATTACTGGCCTGTTTTGGTGCCGATGTGGTGCTCTGCGTGGCCTTAGTTTTGGTCGTGACCGAACTGCCGCTCCGTTTCGTTCCGGGGCGGCGAGAGTCAGTCCGGCCACGACTAGCCATGGCTCAAGCAAACCTCGGGAATGCCGAAGCACCTGCATACTTCGCAGCTGAAGCGAGTTGCTCTTCGATGCGGAGAAGTTGGTTGTATTTCGCGACACGATCCGAACGTGCTGGCGCACCAGTCTTGATCTGCCCGCAGTTCGTTGCCACGGCAAGATCCGCGATCGTAACGTCTTCGGTTTCACCCGAACGGTGGCTCATCATCGAGGCAAATCCAGCACGGTGAGCCAAATCCACAGCATCGAGTGTTTCAGAAAGCGAACCAATCTGATTCACTTTGACAAGCAAGGCGTTTCCAGCTTTGTCATTGATACCTCGGCGTAGACGTTCGACGTTAGTAACGTAAAGATCATCACCGACAAGCTGTACCTTGTCGCCAAGACGAGCAGTAATCGTCTGCCAGCCGGCCCAATCTTCTTCATCGAGAGGGTCTTCAATTGAGACAATCGGGTACGCAGCAACGAGTTCTGCATAATAGTCAGTCATTTCTTCAGCTGTCCGAACCACACCTTCGAAGGTGTAGCCCTCTGGACTATGGAACTCACTCGACGCCACATCCATCGCAAGTGCAATGTCGGAACCTAGTTTGAGCCCAGCCTTGTCAATAGCCAACGCAATGAGATCCAGTGCTTCACGGTTGGATCCGAGGTTCGGAGCAAAGCCACCTTCGTCACCAAGACCCGTCGAGAGGCCCTTTTCTTGCAAGACCGACTTAAGCGCGTGGTACACCTCAGTGCCTTGGCGCAGCGCCTCGCTAAACGAATCGGCACCAACGGGCGCGATCATGAACTCTTGAACGTCGACATTCGAGTCAGCGTGAGCCCCACCATTGAGAATGTTCATCATCGGCACTGGTAAAACGTGTGCATTTGGTCCGCCAACATAGCGATAAAGCGGTAGGCCTGCCGATTCTGCCGCAGCATGCGCGACGGCAAGAGATGCTCCCAAAATGGCGTTCGCGCCAAAGCGAGCCTTATTCTCGGTGCCGTCTAGATCGATCATCGCTTCGTCGATGGCGCGCTGGTCGTCAGCTTCAAAATCAATGAGGACATCCGCAATCGGACCATTAACTGCCTCAACCGCTTCGAGCACGCCTTTACCGAGGTACCGATCGCCGCCATCACGCAACTCGACAGCTTCAAACTGTCCTGTCGAAGCACCCGAAGGGACAGCCGCACGACCTAAAGCACCGTCGTCTAGAACTACTTCAACTTCAACCGTGGGATTACCACGAGAATCAAGAATTTCACGAGCGTAAACGTTGTCAATGATGGCCACTTTGGCGTCCTTCGCAGTGTGGTGAACGGTAAGTCCCAGCCTATCGGTGTGTTGTCAGCAGACTGATCCGCCCTGAGGCGTGTCTAGCCGCAGGATTCAGATTCATCCTTTGTCGTTCGCAATTCTTGTCTTAGAGCCACCTCGAGATCGATTCCGGCAGCGTTTGCTTCGGCGACCAGAGCAAAAAGTCGCTGCAGGAGAGAATCACCAATGGGCGCAGCGTAGCCAGCCGCAAGATGCTTTTGTGCAGCCATGAGAGCCGGCAATGGCTCGACTTCCCGCTCTCTTGTGGAGGCTTCTCGCCGTTCCTGTGCTTTTATCTGTTGCCATAGCGCGTCGACTGCTGCCGCATCGTTGGCGATGACATCACCGAAGACATGCGGACTGCGGCGCACGAGTTTGTCGGCAATTGCCGTGGCTACGTCATCGAAGTTCCAGCCTTCACCATCAGACTCAGCGATAGCCGCATGGAACACCACTTGCATCAAAACGTCGCCCAGCTCATCACGCATGGCCGCCCCATCGCCCAATCCGAGCACATCAACAGCTTCGTAGGCTTCCTCGATCAAATACTGTCGCAATGACTCATGCGTTTGTTCGCGAGTCCACGGGCATTCGCTGCGCAGGCGTGCCATCACCGCACGCAAGCGAGCGACGGGTTCGTCTGACCCTGATGCTGGTTCATTCGCCAAACTCAAAACTTCGTCTTACAAGGCAGTGCACTGAGTGGCAATGGCACGTTCGTCGACGGAGGGAGCATCAAAGTTCACGCTGGCTACTGAAAGCGAACCAGAGTCTGCAATTTGTTCGCCCATATCACTCATCGCGAATCGGGGATCGATATCGATGTCCATGCCAGCCATAGTGGTGCTGAGCTCGGCCATACCTAGTTCGAAGAGTTGGTTTTCGTCCGTGATCTCAGGATTCGAGTCTCGGCCCAGTTCTACCGCGATAACTCCAAAGCGCAGGTTGTCTTCAATGATCTTGTCAAAACCGTCGCGTTGATCTGGTTCGAGCATGTCGCGGAACGCTTCAACTTCGGCGCGGTCGTCATGTGGCACCTTGACTTCAATGTCACGATCAGCAGCGATCTTCTCCGCCACCTTGACAATAATCAACGACGTCAACGCTTGACGGCGAATCTCGGCGTTATCGAAAGATCCGGTGCCACCTTGACCGGCAATATTGACGATACAAAAGGTCTGTGCAGCAGAATCTGCTTCAGACATTGTGATCGGGTCACCATCAACCATCGCTGCCGTACCGGGGTGAACCGCACTGCAGGCTCCCAAAAGCCCCGCCGCCAGAACCAATCCAAGAATTTTCGACTTAAACGCCATGATGCACAGCCTAACGGCGACAAATTGTTTGGTGGTTCACCACCACCAAAAATCGTGGAATTCGTTAGCATGATGGCCATGCCTCAAGTGCCTTCCGTGACGATTGCTGTGTTGACTTTCAAACGACCAACAGACATCAGCGAAGCGTTACCGCAACTCCTCGATCAGGCCGAGCGGTATTCCGGTGACGGCAAGGTGCTCGTGATTGACAATGATCCGGCCGCTTCCGCAAGCGAAATCGTGACCTCATATCACGATGAACGTTTACGGTACGTCGTCGAAAGTACGCCCGGGATCGCTGCCGCTCGCAACCGCGCTTTAGCAGAAACTGACACGGATCTTATTGTGTTTATTGATGACGACGAGCGCCCAAGCACGGATTGGTTGGAACTGCTCGTGGCCGAGTACCGGCGCCATCCGGGCGCGCTCGGGGTGTTCGGTTTGGTCGAATCGACGTTCGGGGCTGAGCCTGACCCGTGGTTGGCAGCCGGTAAGTTTTTTGAACGTCGCAGACCAGCCACCGGCACCTCGCTGGACGTGGTCGCCACCAACAACCTCCTGCTCGACATGGCCCGATTGCGTGAATTGGAGCTCTCCTTTGATCAGGATTACGGCATCAGCGGCGGTTCGGACACGATGTTTAGCCGTCAAGCACGACAGCGCGGTGGCACGTTCTACTTTTGCGCCGAAGCACTTGTCCACGATGTAGTTCCGCAAGACCGCGCCAACCGCCAATGGGTGCTCAAGCGTTCCCACCGTAGTGGCAACAGTTGGAGTCGCACTCAAGTCGCGGTCATCGATTCGGCACCCAAACGACTAATGGCTCGCCTCAAGCTCACCGCATCAGGCCTAGCGCGAATCGGCTTCGGCGTCGCACGCGGCGCTTTTGGGCTGATTGCGCGCAACGTTTCACAACGAGCACAGGGGGCACGCAACATTTACCGAGGGGTAGGTCTCGTCTCTGGCGCTTGGGGGCACACACACGTCGAATACGCCCGAAAGGACTAAGCCATTGCCGCGGTCAGCCTAAAATCGTGTCGATGGTTTCGGTCACCCATGCAAGCAACTCACGATCCCGTAGAGCTTTGCCGCCGAATCCGGCCGCCTTCGGATGCGGAAATTGCAGTACGTGAATAGCTTGTTTATACACGCTCTTGGGGTGAATTCGAGCGACTCGAACCTTGCCGGATTCGGGCAGAACGACAGGTGAAAACTTGATATTAGACCCTGCCGTGGAGATTTCTTGAATACCGCTAGCGCGCACTTTGATTCGCAACCTCGCAACATCAATAAGCAACTCAACGGGTTCAGGCAAGGGACCATACCGGTCTTTGAGTTCAGCGACAATCTGTTCGATATCGTCCAGTGTTCGGACTTGCGCCAAATGCTTATACATTTCGAGTCGCAACCGCTCGCTTGGCACATAGTCGTGTGGCAGGTGTGCCTCCACCGGAAGTTCAAGTCGGATCTCAGGCTCAGGACCGTCCTCACCCCGGAACTCAGACACGGCCTCGCCAACCAAACGAATGTAAAGATCAAAGCCGACATCTGCGATATGGCCGGATTGTTCTCCGCCCAAGAGGTTGCCGGCACCGCGAATTTCGAGGTCTTTCATAGCGACCGCCATACCGCCGCCAAGTTCCGAATGACTAGAAATCGTTTGTAGGCGTTCGTGGGCAGTTTCGGAGAGCGGTTTTTCAGGAGGGTACAGGAAATAGGCGTAGGCTCGCTCGTGGCTTCGACCAACGCGGCCACGCAACTGGTGCAGTTGAGAAAGTCCGAGTGTGTCTGCTCTTTCAATGATCATGGTGTTGGCATTTGACACGTCAAGACCCGATTCCACGATCGTCGTACATACAAGCACGTCGATTTCGCCTTCCCAGAACTTGACCATGATGTCTTCGAGGCGAGCTTCACCCATCTGGCCATGAGCCGATGCGATTCGAGCTTCGGGCACGAGTTCTTGGAGCAAAGCTACAGCGCGATCGATACTTTGCACGCGGTTATGAATATAAAAAACTTGACCTTCACGCAAGAGTTCACGACGGATCGCAGCCGCCACCTGGGCCTTGTCATAGGGGCCAACAAAGCTCAACACCGGATGACGCTCTTCCGGCGGAGTCGTGATAGTGCTCATTTCTCGGATCCCTGTGATCGCCATTTCTAGCGTTCGTGGGATCGGAGTTGCGGATAAACTCAATACGTCCACCGAAGCGCGCAAATGTTTGAGCGCTTCTTTGTGTTCGACCCCGAAGCGCTGTTCTTCGTCCACGATGACGAGGCCTAGATCTTTCATTCGGATGCCTGGCTGTAAAAGCCGGTGCGTGCCAATGACTAAATCGATTGTGCCGTCGGCCAAGCCTTCGATTGTGGCCTTTGACTCTTTCTCTGTTTGGAATCGAGACAACGGTTTAATGGTGATCGGGAATTGGCCGAAGCGTTCAGCGAACGTTGCGTAGTGCTGCTGCACGAGCAATGTGGTCGGCACAAGTAACACCACTTGTTTACCGTCTTGTATCGCCTTGAAAGCCGCTCGCACAGCGATCTCCGTTTTGCCATAGCCGACGTCTCCACAGACCAGTCGATCCATCGGCACGACACGTTCCATATCGCGTTTGACTTCTTCGATGGTCGCGAGTTGGTCTGACGTCTCGATATGTGCGAAAGAGTCTTCCAGTTCTGCTTGCCAAGGCGTGTCCGGGCCAAAAGCGTGGCCCTTGCTGGATTGACGAGCCGCATAGAGCTTGATGAGTTCGTCAGCGATCTGCCGGACGGCTTTGCGAGCTCGACTCTTGCGTTTACTCCAGTCAGAGCCCCCAAGTTTGTCGAGTGACGGTGATTCACCGCCCACGTATCGACTTACTTGGTCGAGTTGATCCATCGGCACGAAGAGTCGATCCGGTGGTTGCCCTCGTTTACTGGCGGCATACTCAATAACGAGATATTCGCGAGCCGAACCGTGAACAACCCGATTGATGAGTTCGACATATCGGCCCACACCGTGCTGTTCGTGAACGACAGGGTCACCAGGTTTGAGTTCGAGCGGATCGATAGTTTTGCGTCGCCGAGCAGGCATAGCACGCTTCGTGCGTTCCACATTGCGCTGCCCAACAAGATCATCACGGGTGAGCACGACGAGTGAAAGTGCTGGTGCTACGAAGCCGTCAACCACTTGACCACACATCACTTCGATGACGCCATCACTACTGGTACCTTGCGCGTCCTCGACTAAACGCCCAAGCAAATCATGTTCAGCGAGCCATTCCAAGGTTCGTTCCGCTTGCCCGTGGGTGGGGTTCACGATGATGATGTGGTGCCCAGCATCACGCCACGTTTTGATATCGGTGATCGCCCGTTCTGTGTCACCGCGATATTCGGGTACGTCTTCAGCGCTGACTCGCTCGGCATCATCGAGTCCGAACGGCGTGATGTCGAGTAGCCCGAGCCCACGAGCACTGATCGCTTCACGTACTTCGTCGAGTTCGCGGAACGTAGCCGACCCTAAATCGATGGGAGCCTCACCCGCCCCGGCGGCAGCAGCCCACGATGCGGCGAGAAACTCTTCACTTGTAGCCACTAAGTCGGCTGCACGAGCCCGGATTCGCTCTGGATCAGACATGATGACAACTGACCCGGTTGGCAGCAGGTCAACCATGAGTTCCATCTCACCGGCCAACACTGGTGCAAGTGATTCCATACCTTCAACAGCGTGACCGTTAGCGATCTTGGTGAAAAGTTCGGCTAGCGAGGGATGGGTTTCAGCAAAGGTGGCGGCTTTCTCACGCACGTCATCGGTCAAAAGTAGTTCTCGACAACCGGGTGCCGTCATTTCGTTTACAACGTCAATGGTGCGTTGGTCTGCCACCGAAAAGTAACGAATTTCGTCGACCGTGTCGCCCCAGAACTCGATCCGGATGGGGTGATCATCGGTTGGTGGGAAGACATCGACGATGCCTCCTCGGACTGCGAACTCGCCGCGATTTGTCACGAGGTCTACACGGTGATAGGCAGCCGCTGCTAGCCCAGAAACGAGGTCATCCAGTTCGACATCTTCGCCAGTTTTAACGTGTACTGGCTCTAAATCTGCGAGCCCTTTGACCTGAGGCTGCAAGAGCGAACGAATCGGAGCCACGATAATGCGCGGGCGTTTCTCATCGCCCCCGTGTACGAGATTGCGCAATACAGCAAGTCGGCGGCCAACTGTGTCGGCTCGCGGCGACAGCCGCTCGTGCGGAAGGGTTTCCCACGGCTGAAAAACAGCAATATGCTCGGCGGGAACGAGCGTCTCGAGTGCACCAGCCAACTCGTTGGCTTGGCGAATCGTCGGTGTCACGAGAACGACGACGGACTCGTCGCAAACGAGGGTTGCAGCCACGAAGGGGTGGAGCGCGGCTGGCGTGTGGAGGACCTTGTGTTCGCCACCGTCGCGAAGCTGCGAAACAGCTTGGGCGATGTGAGTTTCAGACGCGACACGCGACACTAAACCGGAATGCACCATAACCAAGCCAGCCTAGCGATCCAAGCCAACTGCTATGTCAGTGGACTATTACTGGGAAACTGGGCTGAGACCGCTGACAATGAAATCGACAAGTTCTGATTTGAGGATCGTCAGATCCGCATCAAGGTTTCTTTGTACGGCCGTAATCGCCATATCGAGCAGTGCTTCACATATTTTGGCAGCCTCAGACACGGGCATGCGTCGAAAAGCGCCTTCGTCCATTCCGGCACTCAAGATACTCTGGAGCAAGGCCGTATCGTCCTCATTTTCCATGAGATACAGAGGTTTTCCGTCTTCTGTGCGATGTGCAACAACGATTGTGACCGCTGCAGCCAACTCGGCCCGATGCTGATCGATAAAGTCCAAATAGTTCCGGGCATAGGCGAGCAATTTGTCACCAGGCGAAGAAACCAGCGCCACCGCCGATTCGATGTTGGTCCCCAAGGCTCCAAAGGCATGTTCCAGAACGGACATGAGCAGCGTTTCTTTAGACCCGAAGTAGTACACAATCGCGCTCTTGGCCACACCTGCTTCTTTGGCGATTTCCGAAAGCGATGTGCGTTCGTAACCAAGCTTGTTGATTGTTGCCGTCGTTGCCTGAAGAATCTGGGTTCGACGAGCAACTTCCGTGAACGTTAACTCCCGTTCTTTTTTAGACATAATCAACTCCCGTCTTGCCGGTGTCCTCAGGGCCGGGTGACCAAGAACTCTTCGACTAGGCCCGGAGCCGCCCGCGAGGCGAATACAGTCGCCTCGTCAGCCGCGACATCCGGTGCTTCATAAGTAGACCATCCAGCCGAGGTCATGGTGGCGACGGTACACACGTCAAGTCGTCGTTGCAGCACGGACTGACGTATCGCAATAGTGCTCACAGAATCACGTCGTAAAGCTGAGGTAGTCCGGTTCATTGTCCCTGAACGCATCACTACATAGTCCCCCACAATTGCGTGGCCGAGGGCTCGGTATGCGACAAGCGCCAATAGCAATGCCAAGGGCCACAGTGCGAGTGCGAGCCACAACACCCACTGCGGTGTAGTTTGAGTTGCCACCGGCACCGCTACCAAGCCGATGGTTATTCCCGTCACCGCAGTTGCCCACCACAGTCGACGACGTAAGGCAGCTCGTGGATGTCTGGGCAACAAGACGGCTAGCGGCGAGGGATCACCTAATACTCTCGCCGACACGTCTAAAGCAATTCCACGCGGTCCGCGCGGCAATATCGCACTGGGTTGTTCCCAATCCCAGATACTCAAGCCGGTGGTCATGAGATTGGTGTCTGTCATAGTTATCCATCGCCACAACAATGGTTCGGAAATGGAGAGTCCGCGGACACGCGATTCATCGCGACTCACTTCTCGTGTACTCAACAGCCCCCTTCGGGTTCGGAGGAATGATGTGGTTTCTGTGTGTACTCGAGTGAGTTCAAAATTCCAGTATCCGAGGAAAAAATTTACGCCCATGGAAAGCGCTCCGAATAGTCCGCCACCAATCAGACCAATGATGGTGATCCCCACCCAGCCTTGTTGGTCCCAGTTGACCCAGCGCGAGGAGACGACTATCAGGTTGACACCAAAGGTTGAAGCCAACCAATAAGCTCCCCACAGGAGTCCGGCAGCTGAAAGGTAGGCCCACACGCTGAACATGTTGTATAGCACCCAATGTGGGCGAAACCTCGCGAATACCTCAACGTGATGTGATTGGGCGGCACCGTCTGATAGATCACATGCTTCGCCATCAGGTACATAACTGAGGTCTGCATCGAATGGGCTTGATGCTCTCTCCCTGAGGAGTTCTTGTCGAAGCAGTTCAGCATCCCGGCGAGCTAACGAATCGAGTACAAATGCTGCTTCGCCTGCATTCGTTTGCTGTCCTGCGCCTATCGTGACGATTCGGAGTCCGGCAAGGCGGTGGCGGAGTTTGGCGTGGGTATCAATGCTTCGAATTCGATCTCGACGCACGGATCGGTGTTTGCGCACGATGACTCCGGTTCGGCGTTCCACCTCAGTTTCGGTAATGCGATACCGGGTAAAAAGCCACCGAATAATATCTGCAACCGCGCTCAATACTCCCCATGCTCCGAATACCAAAAACGGCCACATAGTGTTGAATTTGGGTTCAACGTCGAACACGAGTACCGCAATGACAGCAGGAGATAACGTGACGAGACTTTTCACGAAGTCGACCAAAACGACACGGATACTCAAACCTCGCCACTGGTCAACATCCTCATTAGGTTCGGCGACACCACCGTGAGATATATCTGCGCTCATGTCGCATCACCTTCGGCTACCTCAGCAACGACGGCCAATCGGCTTGCCGCTTCTTGCGCCACCGTGTAATCCAAGCCAACGATTTTGACCGCACCATAGGAAGAGGCCGTGGTTATTCGCAAGGTGGCCAATCCGAGGAGTTGTTCAAGTGGACCACGAACAGCATCGACTGTCTGGATCCGAGACATCGGCGAGACTCGCCATTCGCGAACAAGCCAACCCGAGGTGGCATAGCTTGCGAATTGTCCGATCTCCCATCGGTGTACTGAGTATCGCCAAACTGGTTCGACCAGAACTTTGACGATAAGAGTCAGTCCAATCACGATGAGGGGCACGACCAGCCAAACTTGGGCTGGCTCGTACAGCACATATCCAGTGACAACAGCACCGAGAATCAATCCGCCTATGATCGCCGAACGCATGGCCCACCAGAGCATGGCTCGGCGTTCAACGCGCAGCTTTGGCAATCTAAGTGACAAAAGGTCGTTGGTGTTATTGGTGAGATCGTCATGGGAATTCATGTGAGCAAGCACATCCAGGCACAATAAAGAGATTAGACCGGTCGGTCAAAATATAGACCAATCGGTCCAATTTCGTCAATTCCATTCCAACGACTAAGGACTCACTCCGTTTCTCGAACCACCAGATCATCAAGGGCAAATCCATAATGAATGTTTGCGGCACCGCTCGATACGTACCAAGAGAAGCCAACACCACCGGCGTCCTGGTGGGCTGAGGTCGAGTCTTGACTCGTGAGAGTCCACGAGGTTGGCTCTTGCTCGGACGTTAACCAAATCTTGGCTCGAAGTTGCGTCGGTGAAGTGCCGACTGCTTGAACGCGAACGTTGTATGTGGCTCCGGCTTGATGAGTCAGACCGCTGATGACTTCTCTGGCTCGGTTCTTGGCGCTGCCGTTGGTTACTTCATCAAGATCGAGGCGGACAGTCTGACTAGACGAAATGATGAGCCGCGCGCGGTAGCCGTTAGCAAAGGAGTTCGAGCGCGCCCAAACATCGATATACGTACCGCTCCCAGCTGCCACGTTTCCGACTGTGAGTTTGGCAGTTACGTCACTCTTTGCGGTGCGAACGGAATTAAGCAGGGCATCACGAGTTTGGCCTTTCGTGACAGTGACCTGACCGAGCGAGCCATTCACTGTGAACGCTTGTCCTGGGTTGCGTAGCTGCCATGGGCCGCCGAGATCAGCAGTACCCCAGCCATTAGCGATCGTCCTGTTGAAGGCGTCATTAATGAGTAACTCGGGCTGCGGCTCGGGTTCTGGTTCTGGCTGTGGCTCAGGTTCGGGCTGCGGCTCAGGTTCCGGCTCCGGTTCTGGTTCGGGCTGCGGTTCGGGTTCAGGTTCGGGTTCCACCTCAGTTTTTGTGTGATCACGCACCAAGAGATTGTCTACAGACACCGTCTGGCTCGCACCCGAAAACCGCGACGATTGATAGACACGTAAACCAAACGATCCGGTCTGTTGTAAGGCAGCGATAGTGTCGGTTCCTTCAAGCAACCATGCCTCCGGTTCAGCCACGTCCGCTGGCCACACCTTTACACGGTACGCCGTTGGCGAAGTGCCTTCTGTTTGGAATCTCACCTCATAATCAGTGTTCGGATGGACGTCGAGGTTTGGCACGGTCTGAGAAGCGAGCGTCGCGGTTGAGCCAGCAATCCGCTGTACATCAACTCGGAGTTTTCCGTTGGTGCCTGCCACCATCTTGGCGCGATACGAAGCACTAGATACTTGACGGCCGATCACTTCCAGATGGGTGTCGCCAGCCGTCGCGGGCGCCGAACTCAAGCTAAATGTCATTGATGCATCGCTTGTCGTGGCTGTCGCTCCGGCTAAATTGAAATCCCGACTATTCCCAGCTGCAACTGTTACGTGACCACGGCCACTGCCGACGGCAATATCCTGATTGGGGTGGCCGGAAACAACCCAAGCTCCGCCCTCGTCTGCTTGGCCCCAAGCCCCAGATACCGACCGCTCAAACTGGTCTTTCGCAATCACCGCCGGCACGGGCTCTGGTTCCGGTTCCGGCTCTGGTTCGGAGTCCTCGCTCGCTCCGGTGCGGAACTTCCATACCTGGCTCTTCGTAGTTCCCGAGCCGTCTGTCGCCGTGGCGTACCACTCGTAATCAGTGTCTGCTTCGAGGTCGAGCGGTGCCGTCGTCACGGTGGTCCCTGATTGCACTGTCGCATCGTGCACTCGTGTGTAACCCCCAAGGCTGGGCACGTGGAAAGGGATCTGGAATTGGCTATTGGCATCGGTTTCGTAGGTGCCCAAACTTGGTGAGTAGGTGCGGGCCAAGATTCGATTGTGACTTGGTTGGAAGGTGTAATAGCGGAGCCAGCCTTGTCCTCCCTGTGGGCGGCCTTGGAAGTTCGTCAGCGCTAGGGCTACATCCTCGCCGCAGGAGTTCTTTTTAGTCGAGTTCGCTTCTCCTTCAGTACCACTGGAGTTGTGCCCGTTGATCACCATGAAGATCTGGCAGTTTGGCACAACAAGCTTCTCAAAAATGGCTCTAGGGTCGTTGCCACCGGGCCGATTCACCGAGGTGCTGAAATCACCGTTGACGTGGATCATGTTGTGCGTCACTAGCAAGACTTGGCGATCTGGATGTGCGTCGATCACACGATCGGCCCAAGCCAAGACATCGTCGGGCGCGTTGAACTCAAGGTTGAGCACGAGCAGTTTCACAGAGCTTCGGTCGATCCGAACATAACTGTTCTTGGCGTGACGATTGTGTTGGTCAGCGCCGAATTGGTTTTGGCCGTAATAGCCGCCGAAAACCACACCCGGTTCTGTCCACGACGTGAATTTCGATACTGGGAAGTACTTATCAAAGAGTGTGGCCACTCCAGTTGATACGACCATGTCGTGGTTACCCGGAATAACAGTCCACGGGATATGTGCGGCGTCGAGAGTACTTAACGCTTGAGTGGCTCGCTGGTACTGATATTCCACGTCAGGCAATCCCGCCACGTCACCTAAATGCGACACCAGCACTGTGTTCAACTGATTTTTCGTACTCGCAATCCAGTCGGTTTGAGCATAGAAGTGAGGCATATTGGCCATTGCGCTTGAGTAGTTTTGCGTGTCTGGCAGGGCAACAATTGTGAAGTCTGGCGCACTGGCGGGGTCCGCCGTGGTCTTTCTCAAATAGAACGAGGTGTCAAGCTGGCCGCCGTCTGGATCAGTGAATCGTGCGCTGAGTGCGCTTGAGGTTCCCACCCCTTGAGCTGCGGCTGTTGGTGTCAACAGAACGGGCTCTTGTGGTACAACTGCACGTGCAGGAGCAAGAACTCCCAGCACTAGTAATGCTGTGGCAAAGAAACCAACAAGTGGCTGAGTGAGTCTTTTCATGAGGCGCCTTAACCAGAAATCCCGAAACCATTTCGGCACCTCTGATTTTCCTCCTGTTTCAGGAGGAAAGCATCCTAAAATATGACCTCATTAGTCTCATTTGCCACATACGCAACATGAACCACACCAGCCCCACAAAATTGGCTTCGCGTCGCTAAAAACCAAAAGAAAGCTAGCTGACCGTGGTTTCTAAGCCACGCTTCTGCGCCTCAATCCACGTCGGCACACTGTCTTGCTTAAACGCTTCCCACATCTCATTTGCCTCGACATTGTCGATATGAACCACGCTTTGTGAACCTACCATTCCGGTGCCGCGAACTGGAATGGTAGAGAAGTACAAGTCTCCACTGCGCATCGACCGCAAGGAATACGCCAAAGACCGCATCTCTGCTGGAGTCCAGCCTTCGTCAACCTCGAGGTTCGACGTGATCGAATCCAGTACCTGATAAACAGTCACAGGATTCGACAAGGTACCGCTGCTTAACGTCTGATTGGCTAACTCGCGAATGAGATTTTGTTGACGTTTCACCCGGTCGAGATCACCGCCCGGCAAGCCCGCCCGCTGCCGCACATAAGTGAGGGCCTCTTCACCGTTCAAACGATGTGTCCCGGCCTCCCATTTTTTCTTACGGTACGGGTCATAGACCGTCTTCGGAATCTTGACCGTCACACCACCTAAGGCATCGGTCAAATCTTTGAACCCTTCCCAATCAATCACAGCGACGTGATCGATTCGCACCCCGCTGAGGTTCTCAACCGTTTGCACGGCCAGAGCTGTACCGCCATGCGCAAATGCAGCATTAATTTTGGCTTTTCCGTGCCCTGGAACCTCCACCCAACAATCACGCGGAATTGAGACGATAGACACCGATTGACGATCAGCCGCGATCCGAGCCACCATCATCGTGTCACTGCGTTCACCCGCCACCGAACCATCAGCACGCTTGTCGCTCCCGAGCAAAAGGACCGTCCGCGCTTCAGGATCGGTCTCTGGTGCAATCGTCGGCCGATCTGCGTTGGTCGGCATCGCGTCAGGTAACGCCGTCATCTGAGCAAACAATCGATCTTGAGTGAGCCACAAACCACCGCCAGCAAGTGCCACGAACACGAGCACAACCAGTGCTAAGACGATGGGCCACCGACGTCGTCTTGTCGTTGCAGCTTCCTTGAGTTCGCTCACGCACATCAGAATAGACCGGCAGAGCAACTTTCCTCGTAATGTGCATGTGCTTTATCTACGTCACACTGCGTTACCAGCACAGCCAAGAGAAATTCCGATTAGGCTCATGCCGAGACGGAAAGAAGATCGAATTGACTCAAACGAATCCACCGTTCAAGGAAAACCTTTCGACGTTGCTTGGCGCGCAGAAACCAGCACGCGGCACTGCGGCATATTCACGTTTGATCAATAGGCCAGCCGGACGCATCGTTGCTGCCATGGCTCATACGATGGGGATCACCCCAAATCAAGCCACCGTCGTTAGCGCTCTGCTGTCGGGTTCAGGCATCACCCTCATTGCGCTGCTCAGTCCCACGTGGTGGAGCGGAATCCTCATTTCCTTGCTGCTAGCTGGCGGCTATGTTTGGGACTCTGTCGATGGACAACTCGCGCGCCTGCGCGGCGGCGGGTCTAAATCGGGCGAGTGGCTCGACCACACCATCGACTGTTTTAAGACCATCACTTTGCATCTGGCTGTGCTGATTTCGTGGTATCGGTTCTCACCTTTTGAAAACGAAGCGTTGCTGCTCATCCCGATCGCCTTTACTGTCATAGCCGCGGCAACATATTTTGGTTTGATCCTGATGCCGACTTTGCGCCCACCACTACCCGCAGATCCGCCGGAATTGCCAGCCGAAGCACCATGGCGTAAGTACGCGATACTGCCGATCGATTATGGACTCCACTGTTGGATCTTCGTCATCAATGCTTGGTGGCTAGGATTCACCATTCTTTACCTCGTCCTCGCATTCATATGCGGTCTCGCCTTGGCAGCCGCGCTGCGAAAATGGTGGCGGGAACTCCAAGAAATCGACAAGGCAACAGCATGAAAATCGCCATGATCGGTACTCGTGGAGTGCCTGCACGCTATGGCGGTTTTGAAACCGCCATCGAAGAAATTGGTCAACGCCTCGTCCGTGACGGTGATGAAGTGCTCGTCTATTGTCGCGGTGCCGAGGAAGCAATCCCCCGCTATTTAGGCATGGAGCTAGTCCACTTGCCTGCTATCTCAGCCAAAGCTCTCGAAACCTTGACCCATACCTTCCTTTCGGTGCTCCATCTCCTTTTCAAACGGCGCGATATCGATGCAGCAATCATCTTCAACTCAGCGAACTCAGTTTTTTTGCCGCTCTTACGGCTGGCCCGAATTCCTGTCGCTGTGCACGTCGACGGCTTGGAATGGAAACGAGCCAAATGGGGCCGCTGGGGCCGGCGCTACTACCGGATGGCCGAAGCGCTCTCGGTGCGGTGGGCCGACGCTTTAATTTCGGATGCTCAGGGCATCGTCGACTACTACATCAATGAATTCGGCGCCCAAAGCGAACACATTTCCTATGGAGCCCCAATTCTCTCGGATGTCGGTACCGAAAAAATCGCTCCGCTCGGCCTCGACCGTCGTCAATACCACCTCGTCGTCGCGCGATTCGAGCCAGAAAACCACGTGCTCGACATCGTGCGTGGATTCTCCCGGAGTTCAGCAAAACTACCGCTCATCGTTGTGGGTTCTGCGCCCTACGCTGACGAATACACTCGAGACATCGAAGCTATCGCAGCCAAAGATAACCGCATCCGGCTATTGGGTGGTGTGTGGGATCAGGAACAACTCGACCAGTTGTACGCGAACACTGTGAACTACCTGCACGGACACTCCGTTGGCGGCACAAATCCTTCCTTACTCCGTGCGATGGGTGCAGCAAGTCCCGTGACCGCTTTTGACGTTTCGTTCAACCGAGGTGTTCTCGGTGCTAACGGACAGTTTTTCGCTCACGAATCTGAGCTGCCTCACCTCATTGATAGATGCGAAAAGGAAGCTCGGTTGGAACCCGAGTTGCTCGAAAAGCGCGCGAGTGGGCTACAAGATCGAGCCGCCAACGTCTATCGCTGGGACACTGTCGCTGCGAGTTACCACGATCTAGCAGCACGACTCGCGTCGAGAGAGCTGCGACGACCGGGCCATAGCGGAAAGCGCCGTTCGTGACCGCCATTGTCGTAGCCCATCCCTCGGCAGACCAATACGGTTCTGATCTGCAGCTCCTTGAAACCATTACCATTTTCAGGGAATCTGGCCACGAGGTCCGGGTGTTGCTGCCACATGACGGTCCTTTGGTCACCATGTTGGAAGAACGAGGTGCCTCAGTGCATTTTCTCGACTTCCCGATCCTACGCAAGAACTTGCTCTCCGCATCGGGCTTGCTCAAACTCGCATGGCACACGGTTCGCACGCTGCCGGGCATGTGGCGCGAACTCCGGTCTGTGCCTGATGCTCGCACCTTATGGATCAACACGATCACGATGCCGAGCTGGTTTGTGGTTGGTCGCCTAGCCCGACTCGCTACGATCGCGCACGTGCATGAAGCCGAAGACGACGGCCCACGCTGGGCACGCCTAGGACTCGCTGCCCCGGCCCTGCTCGCCCACCGACTAGTGAGCAATAGTGCTGCATCGGCTGCATCGCTCACCAGTCTCATTACGCGTCTAGACAGAAAAATAACGGTCGTCCACAACGGCATGTCCGGGCCCGAAAATCCACCAAGACCTCGCCATCGCACAAACGGCGAGCCCGCCAAAATTGCTCTGATTGCCCGGCTTTCGCCACGAAAAGGAATCGACGTCGCACTCGAAGCGATCGGGCAACTGCGAACTGCCGGAATCAATGTTCATTTGACCGTCTGTGGCACCGTCTTTGAAGGTTACGAATGGTTCGAGCAGGACTTGCACAAACGGGCTCAACAAAGTGATGTGGCTGGTGCAATCAGTTTTGCAGGCTATGTGAGCCCCACTTGGCCTGTTCTTGCCGCATCAGATGTGGTGATCGTGCCTTCCCGCGTCGAGCCTTTTGGTAATACCGCGGTCGAGGCATTGCTCGCACAACGCCCACTCGTTGCCTCGGACACCCAAGGTTTACGTGAGATTGTCACGCACGAGGTGACAGGTCTTTTGGTCGAGCCAGGAAATCCAACTGATCTTGCTCAAGCCATTGCCCGACTTCTGAATGATCCCGGATGGGCGGCAAAGCTAGCCCGAGCTGGCCAAACCGACGCGGTCAACCGGTTCAGCACGGATGCCTATCGCACGGGCTTGCTACGCGTTCTCAATTCTTAAACTCAAGCCGCTGGGCAGGGTCATCTTCAGTCGACTCCGAATCACTCGACCGAGGTCGCCTCCACAACAACACCACAATGGCAATCATCGTGGCAGGGATCGACGAATATAGCGGACTGAACGCGATATTCCACAGGAGAAGCACCAATAAGAACACTTCTAAGGCGCTAGCTTTGTTGTCCCTAATATTGAATGCCACCGCGAGCGTGCATACGACCCCAACGAAAAGAATCAACACGAGTCCTGGAACACCAAGGTGGATCCAAAAGTCTCCGAATAGCGAATGGACTTCGAATCGACCACCAAACATATAGCGCTCGACGTAACCGTTATTCGGGTCGTATCCCGCACGCGCCATACCGGTTTTGGCGATTGCAACATCGGTCCAGCTAGGCATCCGTCCGAGACCATACCCGAGCGGCCGCTCTCTCATGAGTTCTAGTGTGGCGGCCAATTCTGGGCGTCCCCCAAGTAACAGCCCGCCCGTACGGCTCATCTGCAGCTGAGTACGAGAGGCTGCTTCTTCACCCAACACGCCGACTACGGCAAGCCGAGTCGCAACGAAGTAGACAAAGGCTGCACCAGCGGCAAGACCGACCGTAGAAAAAACAAGGTTTCGACGCGAGACAGCATGAGCGATGCGTTGCCACATAATCACAACAGCGGCGACGAGCAACATCGCGAAATAGGAGCGCGAATCGTTGAGCATACCGATCACAGCGAGCAGCGCCAAGGCACCTAGTTCGATCCATATCTTGCGTGTTGACCAAGCCAAGGCGAGCACAATCAACGTGATGGGAATCGAATATCCAAACTTCCAAGGGTTGAGCAAGACACCCGCATTGGATCGAGAAACAGTGAGGACTGTCGCCACCGAAAACAACACGACAACCGGGACTAAGCCCAAGATGAGACGAGCCCACAGCATCACACCCGCACCGAGAAAAATACTCAACATCATGAACATGATTGCGAGGAGTTCACTGCCGTCGACGGTCGTCGTTGTGGCAGCTAACATCACCAATACGAGTCCGTTTCCGATGGCGAGCGCAGTCAGCACCATGATGGTGCGAGCCCAAGCGAACCGGCGCAGCGTTGAAATCCAGACTGGCAGCAGCACCATCGAGACCACTACTGCAGGAGTCAATCCGGCTGGCAAGGAAATCCTTAGCCCCACACCAAAAACTGCTAAGGCAGCGATGAACAACACTGCCTCGTTTTGCCGCTGTTCACCGATGCCGAAGTCGCCATACGGAATCCCAACAGATCGGCCTGTGGGGGCAGCGTCAATGCCATCGTGCTTGTTCACTGGTCCAGCCTAAGACCAAAGCTGGCTTGGGTCTCTCAAACTCAAGCCAGCTTTGGATTTAACTCATTCAGCTGCTTTAGCAGCAAAGTTGTCGACCGTGTAAACCTGCGTTCCGGCGCCCGCAGAGGCCGAGAGGTAGAAGTACATACCGAGCGAACCGGCCACTTGTAGCGTGCTGGTGTTGTCTGTACGTTCCAATGTCCACACTTCGGGTTCGTCCTCGCCAGCCTTCCACACCTTGACACGAATTGTCGTCGTGCCCTCACCGAATGTCTGGATTCGCACCTTGAGCGTTTCACCAGGCGTCGCAGTCAGACTCGGAATCACCATTGCACCCAAGGTGGTCTTGGAGTTTGACACAAGTCGAGCCAAATCCACGCGAACCTTGCTATCGCCTTGAACGACCAATCGAGCGTGATAATTATCGTTTGCGCTAACCGAGCGAGTGATGACATCGAGCATCGTCGCACTCGTGCCGTCTGTGGCTCGCGACAGGGAGTAATCGAATGTCAGATCTGTGCTGTTCGAACTCGCATTGTTCAGCCAAGCCGTGCGACCTGCGCCCGGATTGAGGCTCACTTTTCCGGCACCGTCAGCCACCTGGAACGGAGCAGCCGAACCACCCGTGATGCTCCAAGGACCACCGAGAACTGAGTCACCCCAGCCGCTTGCGACAGTACGGTCGAAGTCGTCCTCCGCAAAATTCGGCACCGGTTCTGGATCAGGATCTGGATCCGGTTCTGGATCCGGTTCTGGATCTACATTCGGCACGGTCACAGCAATGTCACGTGACAGGGTGTCGCTTGCACCATCGGCATCTGTCACAGTCAACGTGACTGTAAAGGTGCCCGAACTTGTGTAGGTGTGGCTTGCAGTTACCCCAGTTGCTGTGTGTCCATCGCCGAAGTTCCATGCGTAGCTGGCAATCGTGCCATCTGGATCAGTCGAGCCCGAGCCGTCGACAGTGAGTACTGCATCAGCCACATCGGAGGCGAACGCTGCGATTGGCTCTTGATTGACTGCCAAGACGCCTTCGGTCTTGACCGTGAGGTTGTCGATCACAAAGGTCTGTGGCGCATTAGTAACTGTTCCGGAAACATAGAAAATGAAGCCAACGCCACCTTCAGTCTGCAATGCAGATGTAGTATCCGTGCGTTCAAGCGTCCATGCTTCTGGTTCAGCTGTGCCGTCCTTCCACACCTTGACCTTGAGCGTTGTTGGCGAAGTGCCCATCGTCTGGGTACGAACCTTGAGCGTTTCGCCTTCCTGCATCGTCATGCTAGGCACGGTCACCGAGGCGATGGTGGTCGACGCGCCACCATTTACTCGGGCCAAATCGACACGCACTGCACCGGCCGAGTTTGTGATGACCCGGCTGCGATAGAAGTTGCTGTTGTCGACGTGACGGCCAACAAAATCGAGCCAAGAGTTGCCCGAGCCTTGAACGTCCTTTTCAAATCGGTAGTCAAAGACTGCATCGGCCTCGTCAGAAGCCACTGAAGCCAACCGTGATTTACGTTCCTGTCCGGCACCGGCCGAGACGCTGCCGGCACCGTTTTCGACGGAGAACGCGGTAGCCGGGCCTGTGAGGGTCCATGCTCCGCCAACGTCTGCACTTCCCCAACCGTTAACGAAGTTTCGGTTGAAGTCGTCACGGACCCACTGTTCACCTGCCGTTGGGATCACGATTGTCACTTGGCGAGTTTGTTCGTCGACTGCACCGTCAGCGTCAGTGACTTTCAATGTCACGGTGTAATCGCCACCCGCACCGTACGTGTGGCCAGTGGTTTTACCGGCAGCCACGACACCATCACCGAAGTTCCATTCGAAGCTAGAAATAGGGCCTTCAGGATCGGTCGACGCCGAGGCATCAAAACTCACCGTGGTGCCATCAATCGTGTAGACGAAGGCAGCCGTGGGCGCTTGATTTGGCGTTGGTTCAACGGTTACGTCGCGTGTCGCCGAGACAGAGTTGCCCGAGTTATCGACGACCGTCAAGGTGACAACATATGTTCCAAAATCCGCATAATCGTGGATCGGGTTCGGTTGCAAGCTGGAGGTGCCGTCACCGAAGTCCCATACATAACTGACTATCCCGCCGTCATCATTCGCATGCGAGCTAAATGCAGCCCGCTTTGCATTTGAGGTAAACGTGAAGTCCACTGTCGGCATGGCATCAGGGTCGACCGACGCCGTCGAGGTATTAGTGGCACCTCGATCATCGGTGACGGTCAACGTCACAGTGCGTACAGAACCATCAGCAAAGGTGTGCGTTGGGTTCTGTTGCGTACTAGTTGTTCCGTCACCGAAGTCCCAGGCGTAACTCGCAATCGTTCCGTCGGGATCAGTCGATGTTGAGGTGAATGAGACATTTAAACCGTCAACTGTGTGAGTGAAGGAAGCCACTGGAGCTTGGTTCGGGCCGAGTACCGATACTGATTTCGTCGTGGTGTGGGTTGCACCTCGGGAATCTTTGACGGTCAGCAACACCGTGTAGGTGCCGGCAGCTGTATAACGATGAGTTGGGTGCGCTGCTGTGCTGTTGCTGCCGTCACCAAAGTCCCATGCGTAGGTGATCGGTCCTTCAGCGTCGCCCGAACCAGTCGAGTCGAAGGTGACGTCCCAATTGTCCACTTCGAAGGTGAATGCTGACACCGGTGGAGTGTTCAGATCTTGACGACCGGAGGAGGCGAAGTGGTCTTGAACTTCACCCAGCGAGAGCACTCGTGAGTAAACAGCTGCTTCATCGAACTCAGCAGAGGTGAGGTAGTTGTTGGATGAACCGCTCCAGACCTTGTCACCGCCCAACTTCCAATAGCCGGTGTAGTTTTCAGCACCGGTATTCGGGTCGGAGGCTTCGAGTTTGCCGTCGATATACAACTTCATGCCGTCAGGACCGAGCGAACTGACTAAGTGGTGCCACTGGCCGTCGTTGACAGCTGTCGTGGAGTTAATCCGAACTTCGGAGCCTGGGTAGACACCAAACATCACTCGCCCGTCATTCAACAACTGCATATGACGGTCATAACTATTTGACGTGCCCACTCCGGTGGACGTACCTAGACCCATGATGCGGCCACCACTTGTTGCGGTGGTTTTGAGCCACACCTCTTGGGTAAAGACGCGAGGGTTGGTGACAGGGTTCACTGCAACGACATTTCCGCCGTCTTTATTGCCAATTCCAAGGAAGCCGCCGGTCACTGGTTGTGGCAACAGCACCGCGTTGCTGCCACTCATCATGCCGGTGCGTCCCATGGTCTTTTCACCTGCATAGGTGCCATTATTGGCAGACCACGAGGTGTCGTTCGCTACTGTGCCGGCGGTTTCATTAAGTCGCCAGAAGAAGTCTGGATTGTCATCGAATACCGAGAGGCCGTAGGCGTCTGTTGGCTTGGTTGGCAAGTTCGATGTACGACCACTGGCGGTCCAGTGTGCGTCAACCTCTTCTGTCGTTAGTGCGCGCGGATAAATCGCGAACTCGTCGATGTCGCCGTTGAAGTACTTGTTGCCAGACCAGGTGTTGTCGCCACCAACGCGCCAGTATCCAAAGATGTTTTGGCCACGCTTAACGTCACTGCGCGAACCGACTTTCTTGCCGTCCAAGTACAGCGCCATGCCCGAGTCATCAAGGGTCGCCACAAAATGGTGCCAAGCATTGTCACGGACACTGCCAGTCGTCCGCACGATCGTTTGCGTCTTTGTTTCGCCCGGATAAAGCCCAAAACTCAGGCGTCCGCTGGAATCGATGTAGATCTTTCGGTCGTGACTCGAAGAGTCGCGTCCCGTGCGGTCACCGAACCCTGCAATCATCCCGGTGGCTGAGGTCTTGAACCAACCTTCGACCGAGAACTCGTCGGGGGCTTGAATTAGTTCGGTCGAGTAAGTGACGCTCGATAGCGCACCACGGAACTTCGTCGCCGAGTTCGAATCGCCGTTGATTGCGCCGGATACGCCCCGAGTCGCACCCGATCCAGTCTGTGTGTCATCTGTTCCGCCCCAGTCAAGGACCGTTCGACCAGTCTCACCGAATCGCCAGTACTTGAGCGGTTCGTCATCGAGCACGGTATTGACGTAATTGCTGAGAGTTCCACCTGAGGAAACTGTCACCGTCACCCACGGGGAGTTCGCAACGTTACCGCTGGAATCAGATGCCTGGACTCGGTATTGAACAGATGATCCCGGAGTCAGTCCTCGGTCGGTGAAGCCCATGCCGCGGGCTTCCCAGAAGCGCGCTGTTTGGGTCTTTTCGTACACAACCGTGTTGGTGTTATTGCGGAAGACTTTATAGGTAATCGAAGCGTTATCTCGATCCCACATGGCTGGCCAGGTCAGTCGATTAACTCCTGAAGCAACGGGTCGCACCGTAACTTCAAGAGGTTTATCCAAGACACGTGGACCTTGTTTTTGCGGGGCGATCTCCTTCTTAGCGAAGCGCACGATGCCCTGTTGCGGAGTGTTGTTCACTCGCGTGAACTCGCCGCCCATAACGACATAATCGTCGTTCGCCGCTACGTCCCAGGTGCCTTGGCCCTGACCAGTGTAGGTTCCGGCGTTAACGTCAGGGAACCAATTGAGCAGGGTATTGCTGGGTTGGCCAGCTTGATCGAGGTAGCTGTTTGGGTAAATATCTGGCTGCGAAATTCCAGTCGCTGCCTTGCTGTGCGCCGTGGCGCGGTAATAGGGCCAAGGATCAGTTTGTGGGAATCCGCCCGTGCCGAGATTGGCACAGTAGTGCTTGTGCGAAGCGACGTAGACGATGTCGTCAACCGGCACAATGTCGTAGGAGTCGCCATGGCAATCGTCGACCCAGACAAGGTCACCACCCCAATTGACAGCGAATGTTCCTTCCGTGGTGCCCGCCTTGGCACCCGAAACGTAACCCGTTCCATAGAAGCCGTCAGCGTCAGCGCTCAAGGCGAGAATCGCGGCTTTATCGCCAGCGTTTCTGATCTGATTGTTTGCTGACAGCGGGAGATTGCTTTGACCAGTTGCGGAATCGACCAAGACGAGACCTAGTCCTGGTCGGTTCGAGCCGTTGGCCGAGGTAAACGCGCCACCGATGGCAACCTTTGTGCCGTCTGGGCTTGCAACAACAGCTTGAACATTACGGTCTGGGATATTCGGTGCGAAAGGCAAGATCGCGCCATTGTTCGGGCTGATTGCGGCAACCTTAGTGCGCGGTGTCGAGTTTGCCCTGTTGAAGTGGCCACCGACATAGAGAGCGTCTGGCGTCCAAAAGACAGAGTTAATCGTCGAGTCGAAACCCGTCGTAAGATTCGCTTTCACATCTCCTGTGACTGGGTCTAGGGCTGCTACTCGACCACGGTTGACGCCGTTGATTTGAGTAAAGGAACCGGCCACGTAAATCACGGATCCGTCAGCGTTAGAACTGATCGACTTAACTTGAGCGTTGGCAGACGGAGCCCAGGAATTGATGAGTGCGCCGGAATGTAGGTCGTAGGCTAGAAGGTTTTGGCGCGAGACTTCGTTGACGCCAGCGGCAGCACCAGCCGGGCGCGCCAAGGTGAATTGGCCGCCAACGTATACCGTGTCACCCACGATTTCTTGGTCCCACACAACGCCGTTGATTTGAACAGTCGGCAGGCCGTCGGCAGTGACGGTTTCTGGTTCACCAGGATCAGGATCAATATCAGCTTGCGCTGGAAGAGAGATGAGGAGCGCGCCCAAAAGCGCAAACGTGGCACAAAATACCGAAAAGGCCCGCTGAATTGACTTTGTGATCATGCTTGTTCCTTCGTCTCGCCAAGTACGGGAGACCCCGAAAGTGAATTTTGAATTGTGACCATAAAACTCTTATAGCCATATAGAACTAGTTATCTCTAGTCAACAAGAATGGCAGAAAATGGCACTAAAGTGACAGTAGTTTCTTAAAAAATTTGTGATTCAAGACACGGACCCTTGAAATCTCAAGGGTTTTTCAGAGCCGTCCAAGATGAATTCAACAGTGACTTTGTCACGTTGATCGCGTGGAACGTTGAAAACCTGCACACCTTTGTAGCTATCCCCCGCTTTCAGACTTCCTTCAAAGTCTTTCGCACCCGGCCCAGAAGCGGTGATCGCTGGAGTCAAATCTTTGCCGTAATAGACGTTGACAACCGTCAATCCGAGGTCCATATCTTCATCTCGAGCTGTGACCTCAATTGTGACGCGAATAGCGGGCCCTGACACCTCACCTGGAATCTTGGCTTCGCTCGTCACCGACTCGATTGATGTGATCTGGACTCGCGCATCAGTGCCGAGCGTTTGCGGATCAACGAGACTGCCGCTTGGTTCTAATTTTCTGGGGGCTTCGGTCTCAACCGACGCTGTAGGTTCGGTGGGCTCTGGAGTCGCCGCTGTGAGACCCGGTTGCGCGTTGGGTTCACTCGGATCCTTGTCTTTCAAGTACAGCGCCAGAACGATCGCAAAGACGAACGCCAAAACGATCCCAACAATGATGCTGATCTGTGCGGATCTTTTCACCCGATGACCTCCGCCATGTCTTGAGTTGAGCCAAGCGGCCCCTCACAATGTCCATAAGTAGTGAAATGCCATCCGCCATTACGGATACACTCAACCCGTTGAGTTTACCTAGACAGACGCAAGGAGACACCCCGAATGAATGTGATGGACTACATCGCTGCCCTCCGCCGGCAGTGGATTGTCATTGTGGCCCTCACGATCCTCGGTGCCGTGTCTGGTTTTGCTGTCGGCAAACTCACGAGCCCTACCTATCAAGCTACAAGCCAAGTCTTTGTCAGTGTCTCATCTGGGGATTCGGTTTCAGAACTCGCGCAAGGCTCAGCTTTTACGCAAAACGTCGTTCAATCCTATGTGCAGTTGGCTAAGACTCCTGCAGTGCTTAATCCGGTCATCGACCGCCTTGGGATTGATTCGTCTGCTCGCCACTTAGCTCAAAGAGTCCATGTCGAATCACCCATCAATACGGTATTGATATCGATCACGGTTCAAGCCGTTGAACCAGATGAAGCGGCAAAAATTGCTAATGCAATTGCTGATCAGTTGCCTAAGACGGTCGCCTCGCTCATGCCAAGCTCCTCAGATCCAAACACCAAATCCGGAATTACACTCACGACTGTCAGTGAAGCGGTGCCACCGAATTTCCCCGTGTCACCGAATACGAAGCTGTACGTCCTCATCGGTTTCGTTCTGGGTGGGCTGCTCGGCGTTACCTACGCAATTGCTCGCCGACTACTTGATACCCGTGTTGGCGATCGCGAAGACCTCGCTAATACAACCTTATTGCCAGTTTTGGGGGCTGTCCCCGCGTGGAAAAACTCTTCTGGCTTTACTCTTCCCATCGTCGATGAACCCGAAGGAGTCGCGGCCGAGGCATATCGTCGCCTGCGCTCCAATCTCGATTTTGTTTGGTCAGAACAGTCCGGTTCAAAATCCCTCATGCTGACATCTGCCCGCCCGAAAGACGGCAAAACCACGACGAGCGTGAACCTCGCCCTTGCTCTTGCCGAACGTGGCGCTCGCGTCGTCCTCGTTGACGCGGACTTACGTCGCCCGTCAGTTGCAGAAGCAACTGGTCTTGAACCGTCCGTGGGATTAACCACGGTCTTAATCGAGAAGGTGCCTTTGCGGCAAGCACTACAAAGTTGGAAGGTCGATAATCTCGATGTGTTGACGAGTGGCGAGATCCCGCCCAACGCTCTGCAAATGATCGACTCCCCTAAGACACGTAACCTCATTTCCCGCCTTAAAGATCTTTACGATTACGTCATCATCGATGCTCCGCCGCTGTTATCTGTCGTGGACGCGTCGTTGTTGGCCCGCGAGGTAGACGGCACACTCGTGGTCGCTGCTTCTCGACGCACCAAACGCATCCAAATAAAACAAGTTCTAGAAGCCTTAGAACAAGCCGGTGAGAAACCGGTAGGAACCGTTTTGACCCACGCCGAAGCCAAAGAAACGGGCTACGGTTACAGCAGCCAAGATTCAAAATGACAGCCAATCCCCCACTGTCTTATTCGACATCTGAGGGGCCCCTACGTGTTCTTGTTGTATGCACGGGAAATATTTGCAGGTCGCCTGCCGCCGCGTTACTCATGGAGCGTCTCCAGGTCTTCGGAGTAGATGCGCAGTTCGAGACTGCCGGTTTAGGTGCTGTCGTCAACAGTGAAATTGACCAACCGATGAAAGATGTGCTGGCACGCCTCGATGATTTAGACACATCGAAGCACCGAGCCCGACAAATCACGCCAGCAATGATCAACACTGCGGATTTAGTTCTCACGATGAGCACGTCACAGCGTTCGCACGTGTTGTCGATGGAGCCGCAGGCGCTCACTAAGGTACTGACTTTGCCGGAGCTAGGCCACCTGATGCGAGTCAATGGACACCAGCTGAAACTTGAGGACCTGCGCTCGCTGGCAAATCAACTACCGGACAATCTCAAGCTAGACATCGCAGACCCCTATCGTCGTGGCTCGGCTGCGATGCAAGTGGCGGTGCTCGATATTTTGCGTTCACTCAGCATGATCATGAATCGACCACTTGCCGCCGAGACTTTGGCCGTCACGGGTACCCAAACCTTGTCTGTCATGACCTCGGCTCGAGCGAGCGATGACCGCACCAGCGCCTACATGGTCGAGTTGATGGACACAATGACCCAGCATCCGGCCGTCGAATATCAGCCGTTCTCTTGGCGTACAGCGCTGACCGGCAACGTGGACGTGTTTCATTCCCACTGGCCAGAAGCGAAACTTGAGGCGCAGTCTTTGGTGAAACGATGGGGCCGTCGCATCGCCTTCGGGTTAATGATCTTGAACTTCACGAGGCGTAAGACCGCTGTCGTTCAAACGCTGCACAACCTCTCCCCGCATGAGAAACAGAACAAACTCAACCGTCGACTCATCGGGTGGTTCCGTCAACGTGAAACCCTACGGATTTCGATCAATTCAACTACCCCACACGATCAAGCGACACCCATTGAAACGATCTTGCATGGCGACGCACGCAATTGGTTTGACGCACATGACGTGGTGGAAGCCCAGCTAGGCAAACTTTCCTACTTTGGGTTAATCCGACGCTATAAGGGTGTCGAAGACTTACTACAAGTGTTCACCTCAGTGACAGCGCCCTATGACCTCACTGTCGCAGGTAACCCGTCACCGGCTGAACTCGCCGACGAGCTCACGGAACTAGCTCGAGCAGATACGCGTATCGACCTCCAGCTTGGGCATATTCCCGATCCAGAACTGGCGAAATTGATTTCGAGTTCCACACTCATCGTGCTCCCCTATCGTCGCTTGCATAATTCCGGCGCTGCCATCACCGCATTAAGTCTGAACCGTCCGATCCTTGTTCCAGCGAATGAATCAACGAACGCACTCGCTGTCGAAGTCGGTGAAGAATGGGTGTTGCGTTTTGAGGGCAAACTCACGGCTGACGTGATTACCCACGCGATGCAGGCAGCCGAGAAGATCTTGCAGTCAGGACAAAAACCGGATTTGTCTTTGCGGTCGTGGACTTTGGCTGGTGACCAGCATGCAGCAGTGTTCGCCGAGGCGAAATTGCGAGCAGCGTTAGGTCAGTTCAGGAAATCTGTTTCTGCATGACCGCTCATTCATCGGATTCCTCGTTCGACGGCCTCGGAGTTGTCATCGTTAACTACGGTTCCCACGAACTCTTGCGTAAAAATGCTGCCATCATGACCGCCGAACTTCTTGGTGCCCACATTGTCGTCGTCGACAACTGGCACAGCCACGAGGAGCGCGAAGCTATCACCGCATTAAGTCATCAGCACGGCTGGACGTTGCTCGCTTTGGACTCGAACACTGGTTTCGGTACCGGCTGCAATCGCGGCGCGGAGGCTGTGCTGGCTGCCGGAGCAAAGGCACTACTTTTTATTAATCCAGATGCATATATCGAATCGGCATCCGTTCGTCTCTTGCTCAATGAGGTACGAAGCAACCCAATGACTCTGGCCGCCCCGCGCATCTTTACGAGCCAAGGAAAAATATGGTCAGCAGGTATGTCCGTCGATCTGGCCACCGGCGACAGTCGCGGCTGGCATCGTCGAGCTGACGCCCCTAATGCGCGCACCATCGATTGGTTTACCGGAGCTTGCCTGATGCTGAGTGAAACGCTCTGGGCTGCAAGCGGTGGCTTTGATGACGACTACTTCCTGTATTGGGAAGACGTCGATCTGTCGGCCCGAATCCAGGCTGTTGGCGGCACACTTCGTCTGCTTGAGGACGCACGCGCCCAGCACGATGTGGGCGGAACACAAACGACGTCCTCTGCACGAACAAAGTCAGAGTTGTATTACTACTACAATATTCGGAATCGTTCGCTTTTCGCTCAAAAACACCTTGAAATAGCAGACCGGAAACGTTGGCAAGAATCAGCCCGCCAAGCCGCTTGGGCGATCATCTTGCGCGGCGGCCGACGACAACTTATTCAGTCACTTGCCCCGTGGCGAGCATTATGGCGCGGCTTACGAGATTCCGACTACGGCGTCTGATCTGACCCAGAGTCGGGATCAACGTCAGCAGGTGAAGCCGCAGCTTGAGCGAGTTCTCTCCTACGTCGCTTCATATCTCGTTTAACCCACCATGCTGCAGGTATCACTTGGCAGACGAATAGGGCAATGGCGCTCGCGATCACCGGCCCGGCGGCCCCAAGCCGCTGCACGAGGTACCACGTCAGTGCCACATTTGAAATCACCATGGCAAACACGGGTAGCACTTGGAACTTGAGTCCGGCAGGTGAAGTCATATACATGCCGATCGGATAGTGCACGGCTTGCACAGCGATGAGCGCAACAAATCCGACCATGAGCCACATACCGACCTGTAATAGGTCCTTGGCCACCCATCGTTCGAACAGCGGCATGACAAGAACCAGGCCGAGCCCCATCACGAGTGCGGCCACGAGAAATGCTCCCGCGATAGGAAACGGGCTTTCGATCTTGCCGCGGGATCGAGCTTTGGCGAAATACGGCCACAAGGTTAGTCCGGCAGCGACTATCGCTTGCAAGACGAGGCCAAAAATTTGATTCGCGAAACTGTAGGTGGCGAGGTCAATCCGATCAGCCATGTGTGACAGGAACAGCCGATCGGTCTGCATAGCGATCGGAGTGGCCATCGAGATTGCGAGTGCTGGGCCTGCTGTATCAAAAATCGAAATGCTCGGGTAGGCACGGATACGCGGTACGCGCCAGATAGCTTTGCTCAGACCTGGCCTAATCAGTCGGCCTGCGACGACCAAACACAAGACTCCGGTGATCGATGTCGCAATGTAAGAAATGAGTGCGATTTCATTACCCTGGCTTTTTCCAACGGCGACCATCACAGCAAGCGCGGTGACGAACATGGGTGAGACCAAACCCAGAATGACGATCTGCAACGTGTTCTTCCCAGAGCCGATCAAGATTCGGGACCCAAGCCCCAGCGGGAGCGAAAGCGCAAACACGACGAGGCACAGGGTCGCGATCCATTCGCCGCCATCCATGAGACCCTCACCCAGCAGGGCTGGCCACCACCCGAGAGCCATGAGCACGATACTGCCAAGTCCGATGAGGATTCCAGTGACGATCAGGAGGCGAAAAGCCGTCGCGAGGCTGTTCAGCACTCGCTCATCATCACGCGGATTCTTGGACTCTGAGATGGCGTTGAGCACGACAGCACCCATACCCAAGTCGGCAAAGGGCAGAAGCATTCGTAGCCCGTTAAGTAATCCGTATTGGGCATAGGCATCGACGCCATAGTTGCTCAAGATCAACCGACTCGAAATTATGCCCAAAATTCCGGTCATGCCCATTACGACTATGCGCGTCCCCGCTGCACTGGTCACACTTCGCCACAAGCCCACGGCCGGATCTTACCTTTCTTCTAGTTACTTGGAACCAAAGTGGCAAATGAGGCTTGAGTGACGAAACTGACGTAACTATGTTTCAGGGTAGAAACTATGCGTCACCACCCGGAGACGTAGCGGCTTTGGCCGAAGCG
The DNA here is from genome assembly GCA_040394025.1 of Aeromicrobium sp. GTDB lineage: Bacteria > Actinomycetota > Actinomycetes > Propionibacteriales > Nocardioidaceae > Aeromicrobium. Next base: position 55,048 of record JBEBSZ010000006.1, on the reverse strand, counting down.
ATGAAGGACCGCTTCACACCTTGGCAGCAGGTTTCCGTGGTATCTCGGCTTGACGGGTTTTTGAACCTGGTGCGTAGTGGTATGAGGCGGTTCCCAATGGAAGGGACCGTGCAAAGTGCTGTCACAAACGACAAACAGAGTGTTCGCAATAGCGGTAAGTATCATCATCGTTGTTGCTGGCCTAGTCGCGTTCTCCAGTTCAGCAAAAGCTGCAGCAAATGACGGCGTCGCATTCGTCCCTTGGGGTCCAGCCAAGGTCATGGGCTCGACAAGCATTACAAATAAAAAGTCTCGTACGGTCGTTTCAAAGGTTCCGCATAACTCTCCTTCGGTCTACGTCAGTGTTGCCGTCACCACAACAAGCAAAGCGGGAACCTTGAAGGTCTGCGGCGTCGGTGCTTCATGCGCAGCTTCAGCCACGCTCAAGACCGCCAAAGGCAAGCGATACAACCAGCTAATGGTTGTACCGTTGAAGGGTTCGAACAAGATCAAGGTGACCCACACCGGCTCAGCCAAAGTTCAGGCGATCGTGGTCGGTTACACGACGAAAGCAATTGTCGAAACCGCGGCCGCCACCAGCTTCAACCCAAATGCGTATCGCCTCATTCCTTCGGCCACAATGAAGGCCGGAAAGGTTCGCACCATCACGCTAAAAGATGTGCCAGCAAATACCACCGCCGTTGCAGTTTCGGTTTCGGCCCACAGTTCAAAAGCTCATGGTCATGTTTCTGTTTGCTCGTACAACACGACCACCTCGTTCTGTCGTGGCTTCCAAGCTGCCGGCATCGACAAGAAGGGTTCGCGCACGTCTGCCTACATTGTGCCGTTGCGCGGCATGCGGTCCATCAAAGTTGTGGCATCTAAGAGCGCCAAAGTCCAGGTTGATGTCACGGGCTATTACAGCAAGACCGACACAGCGAGCGTCGCAGCAAACAGCACATCTCAGAATGTCGTGGTTCCTGCTGGCAAGACTGTGACCGTTGCAGTACCGGAGGCTGCCAAAGCCACTGGCGCAGTCGCGGAGATCACCGGTTCAGGTGCCACCAAGACGGCCGTTGTTAAAGCATGCGGTGGCGACTCAATCACACATTCTTGCAATGCAACCCGCATCGCTACCGTGACTAAATCCAGTAGTGTCGGAACTGTAACATCAGCAGTTTTACCTGTTGTGCAGGGCAAAGTCACTTTCAAAGCCGAACATTCTGGCGTACGCCTCAATATTCGTTACAAGGATCTCTTGGTGAGCCCGGAAGCGGTGACCGTTCCTACACCTTCACCTGTTCCGGTTCCCACACCCATACCAACGGCATCGCCTACTCCTACCCCGACAGCCACTCCGACTCCGACTCCCACTCCCACACCAACGCCTAGTCCAACACCAACCCCAACACCTAGTCCAACCCCAACACCTAGTCCAACCCCAACACCAACCCCAACACCTAGTCCAACCCCAACACCTAGTCCAACCCCAACACCAACCCCAACACCGACGGCTTCGCCTACCCCTACAGCTACACCGACTCCCGCTCCAACCCCGACCCCTACACCAACACCCGTACCAACTGTGAACATTCCAAAGGACGCGCTTTTGTTCGATTCCTTTACGCGCAACAGCAACAGCGGTTGGGGATCCGCCGATATGGGTGGCACGTGGACGGCACAAAATGCCGCTCACTTCTCGATCGACGGCAATCGCGGTGTCGCGACCATGGCACCCGGAGCGGGGTCACAGATTACGCTGAACTCCGCCGTCCGCAATGGTGATCTCACTGTCGATTACTCCCTTGCCAGCACACCCACCGGGGGTTCGAGCTTCTTCGAAATCCGTCCACGCCAGATTTCAAACAACACGCACTATGCGCTTAAGCTAGTCTCTTCAACTGACAGCAAAGTGCGAGCAGACCTCGTAAGGACGATCAACGGCACATCGACCACTCTCGGACAGATCCAGGTTCCGAATGTCAGCCAAACTGCGGGTGCAGTGCTGAAGGTGCGCACTCATCTCACTGGCAGCGATAGCACAGATCTCAAGATCAAGGTCTGGTCCGCCACTCAACCAGAGCCAGCCACGTGGCTAATTGAACGCAGCGATTCAGCTGCTGAATTACAAGCCGCAGGTAGCACGGCTTTCTACGCCTATCTTTCCGGCAGCGCCCCCATGGCTCAGCAGTTCCGCATCGACGACCTGACTGTCATACCGGCCACCCAGGACAGCAGCACGCCAACTCCTGAGCCGACCCCTACCCCAACACCAACTCCGGCCCCTGAGCCCACTCCAACCCCTGAGCCCACACCAGTTCCAACTCCGACCCCAGCTCCTGTAGAGCGCCAGAATCTGCCCGCAGCACAATTGAACGCGGACACGACGGGTGTTCCTCCTGGCACCAACCTCACTCTGCATACGGGCGTCTTAAAAATCACCAAAGACGGAACAGTAATTGATGGCCTCGATATCAAGGGTTCAATCAAGGTCGAAGCCAATAACGTCACGATCAAGAACACGCGCGTCCGTGGTCAAGGATCCGTCAACATCGGCCTCATTAACGTCAAGGGTGGCATGACTGGCCTAAGAGTGATCGACACCGAAATCTACAATGAGATTCCTCACCCCGATACCAACGGAATCATGGGCGGCAACTTCACGCTTGAACGTGTGAATATCCATCACGTGGTCGACCAAGTTCATGTCACCACCTTGGGCAACGTCAATATCTTGCACTCTTGGCTGCATGCCAACACGCACTTCGAGAACGACCCAAACTGGGGTGGCGGGCCGAGCCACGACGACAATATCCAACTCATTGGGGGTAGCAATATCCTAGTCAAGTCCAGTCGCATCGAAGGGTCCCAGAACGCCGCGATCATGGTCGGTCAAAACAACGCTGCGATCAAGAATCTGCGGGTCGAAAACAACCTCATCGGCGGCGGCGCTTGTTCGATCAACGTCTCCCCCAAGGGTTACGGAGACATGGCTGGCTACGGCAACGTCATCTCGGGGAACACCTTCCAACGCAACCAAACGAAACACTCTGGTTGCGCTGTCATCGCACCGAACGGTTCTGTCCCCACAATGACAAACAATGTCTGGGCCGAAACCGGTGCGAACGTGGCACACACTCGCGGCTAACCAAACGCACCTGTCGCACGTCACCACGCAACAGGTAAAATATCGGTGGGCTATCTCGGGCCTACCGATATTTTCCTGTGGGGGCAGGCAAAAACCGAGCTCCCGCCTTATTACCGGGAGTTTTGTGCATCGAGGTTCGCGAGCAGTTCGCTCAATCACGGCCGGAGTCATCATGCTGCTTATAGCGGCATCGGCCTGCAGCTCAACATCAAACGAAGTCCCGCCGCCTTCACATATCTCAGCCGAGAACGGTGACGAGAACCGAGTCGCTCGCAATGCTGGAGTGCAGCCGTCAGCGACACCAACACCAACCGAATCATCACCCTCTCCTTCCCCGAGTTCGTCGACACCCACCACTCCAGCCCCGGTCAAACCAACAACGATCATTGAGAAGCCGAAAACCAACCCCACTAAAACCTCAGACAAAACGACGGGCGTCCCGAAAGGCACAAAGCTCAAAAAGCACGAGGGCGAACTCATTGTGTCCGAGGCTGGCAAGGTCATCGACGGGCTTGAAGTTCGTGGCTCTATCTCTGTTCGGGCACCAAATGTGACGATCAAAAACACTCGAGTTATTGGAGTTAAAGAGCTACGCACCGGACTAATCGCCTCACGCTCCACGGGTCTTAAAGTCCAAAACTCTGAAATCTACTCAACCCACAGAAACCCGAACACCAACGGAGTCATGGGTTCTAACTTCATTCTCGACGGTGTCGAAATTCGCGATGTCGTGGACCAAGTCCACATCCACGGAGCCGGGAACGTGACGATCAAGAACTCGTGGCTCCACAGCAACATCCATTACGCCAACGACCCGAATTGGGGCGGTGGTCCAAGCCACGACGACAACATCCAGATTGTGAGCGGCTCGAATATCGTCATCACAAATAATCGACTTTCGGGTTCATACAACGCCGCCATTATGATCACCCAAGACGATGGCAAAGTCTCGAATGTCACGATCAAGAAAAACCGCATCAATCATGGTGGCTGTTCGATCAACCTGTCACCAGGCAGCAAGGGAAACATGTCGAATCTCAAGATTCACGACAACGGCTTCGATTCAAATCAGCGAGTCAAATACTGTGCGATCATCGGCCCACGTGCCTACGCGTCGAGCCTAAACGGCAACTACTGGATTGCCAACGGCGCTCTCGCGTCACTGAGCGATGGCGGCAGCTGATCGGTTTAGGTTCACCCGACGGCGGATTTAGCGGTTGAACGCGCTCTGCGTGGGCGCAAGACCATGCTGAATCAGACTTTCGACCGCATCGGCTGCTTCCTGAACCACAATGTCAATCTCGGTACGTTCGTCCTTCGTGAACGGCTTCAACACGAAATCATGCACCGGCTGCTGACCGAAAGGGCGACCGATACCGATACGGATCCGGTAAAAGTCGCCGGTGCCCAAGGATTGCCGGATCGACCTAAGCCCATTGTGGCCGTTATCGCCGCCACCCGACTTCACTCTGAGCGCACCGACCGGAATGTCCAGTTCATCGTGCACCACGATGAGGTTCTCGGGCTCAACCGAAAAGTACTTCATCAACGCGGTTGTTGGTCCACCGCTTTCATTCATGAAACCTCGGGAACGCCCCAAGACAACCCGAGTGCCAGCAAGACGTCCGGACACAGTTTCGGCACGGGACGGCTTATGAAGTGCAAACGAGCCGCCCACACGTGTGGACAGCTCGTCAGTCACAAAATACCCGACGTTATGCCGGGTGGCGGCATACCTTGAGCCCGGGTTCCCGAGCCCAAGGATCAGCCAAGTCACTCTGCCTCTGCTGCCTCAGCGGCAGGAGCCTCTTCAGCAGCGGCTGCCGGAGCTTCCGCAGCTGCCTCGTCTTCAGTGTCACCTTCCAGCTCAGCGGCGGTCGGTGCAGCCGTGATATTAACCAACAGCAAGTCTGATTCATCCGCGAGAACTGCGCCCTTTGGCAAGGTGAGGTCAGCCGCATGGATAACAGTGCCAGCTTCAAGACCTTCGAGCGAAATTTCCACTTCTTCAGGAATATGGGTTGCTTCGACTTCAAGTTTGATTGTGCTCAACACCGTCACAACCAAGGTGCCGTGATCTGGTTCGCCAACGTGCGTAAGCGGGACCTCAACCGAGACGCGTTCACCCTTCTTCACGATGAGCAGGTCGACATGTTCGATATCGCCACGCAAGGGGTCACGCTGGACTTGACGCGGAATGCCGAGATGAGTCTCGGAGCCAACGCTAATTTCAAGTAGTGCGTTTGCTTGCTTGAGCGCCAGCATTGTGGAGTGGCCTGGCAGGGCCACGTGGATTGGATCACTGCCATGGCCATAAAGGACGGCTGGGATCTTGCCTTCGCGGCGGAGACGACGGGCCGCGCCCTTGCCGAATTCACTACGAGGGTCGGCTGTCATCTTGAGGTCGGACACGGGTTTCTCCTGCTGGTTCTCAGTAGTTTTAAGTTCGTTTACGGCGCTCGACACGACACTCTGTGGAGCGCCCTATCGATAACGGCCACAATGTGCAGCCCTCGCCGAGGCAACCGAAAGTCTACCTCAGCGTTCGCCTGTCACCCAAATTGGGCAGCGAGTTGAGGCTGACGTTCACTCTTCGAACAAGCTCGTGACCGAACCGTCTTCAAAGACAGCAGAAACTGCTTTCGCCAAGAGCGGCGCAATCGACAGCACCGTGAGCTTGTCAAACAGCATCTCCTCTTTAAGCGGAAGAGTGTTCGTGATGATGACTTCAGTCGCAACCGAGTTCGACAACCGTTCCACAGCTGGCCCGGAGAACACCGCGTGCGTCGCAGCGATCACCACTTCAGCAGCACCATCGTTCATCAACGCTTCGGCCGCTTGAACGATCGTGCCACCTGTGTCGATCAAGTCGTCAACCAAAATGCACGTACGACCCGCAACCTCACCGACGACGCGGTTCGCCTTTGACTGGTTCGGATTATTGATGTCACGCGTCTTGTGAATGAAGGCAAGCGGTGCGCCACCGAAAACCTTGGCCCACGATTCAGCAACTTTAATTCGTCCCGCATCAGGCGAAACGATGGCGATCGGCTTGTCGCCATATTTTTTCTTCACTTCTTCAGTGAGGATCGGCATGGCAAGCAAGTGATCAACGGGACCGTCGAAAAACCCTTGAATCTGGGCAGTGTGCAGGTCGACAGTCATGAGGCGATCCGCACCTGCGGTAAGAAACAAATCGGCCATCAGTCGCGCGCTTATCGGTTCACGACCGAGATGCTTCTTGTCTTGGCGGGCATAGCCATAAAACGGTAAAATTACGGTGATTCGCTTAGCCGATGCACGCTTCAACGCGTCAATCATGATGAGTTGTTCCATGATGGCTTCGTTGATGGGCGCCGAATGACTCTGAATCACAAAAGCATCGCAACCTCGAACGGATTCATTAAAACGAACGTAGATCTCCCCATTCGCAAAGTCGTATGCCGTTGTCGGCACAAGATCAACTCCGAGAAGGCGAGCAACTTCTTCAGCCAATTCCGGATGGGCTCGACCCGACATCAGCATGAGGTTTTTTGTCGGGGTCAGTTTGCTCGAGCTATTCGATGTCACCTGTGTTCTCCTGGGGCTGCTGTTTCGCTGCGCGGGACGAGGCACTTTCGGGTCGTGCTCGATGAACCCACTCCTCAATGTTCCTCTGTGACCCAGCCGACACAGCAAGTGCCCCCGATGGAACGTCCTCCTTTAGGACCGATCCGGCACCGGTATATGCCCCATCCCCGACTTCGACTGGCGCGACTAGGACGTTATCGCATCCAATCCGGACGGAGTTCCCGATCACGGTCCGATGCTTTTTTTGGCCGTCGTAGTTCGCAGTAATACTCCCGGCACCAATGTTGCTGCCAGCACCAATTTCTGCATCCCCGAAATACGAAAGGTGCGGAACCTTGGAGCCTTCACCGACAGTCGTGTTCTTCAGTTCGACGAAGGCTCCTGCTTTGGCGCCTTCATGAAGTTCGGTGCCGGGACGCAAGTACGTGAATGGCCCGACTGTCGCATTTGCAGCGATGACAACATCTGTGGCGTCCGTGCGCACAACTGACGCCCTTGCGCCAACCTCGACGTTTCGCAAGGTGGCTTCTGGTCCGATCGAGGCGTCTGGTCCGATCGAGGTAGCGCCGAGGAGTTGGCAACTCGGTTGGATGACGGTGTCTTGGCCGATAGTGACGGCCGAATCAATCCAGGTTGTAGCCGGGTCAATGATCGTGACGCCTTCAGTCATCCAGTGGTTCACAATTCGCGTATTCAACTCGCGAGCCATTTCCGCAAGTTGTTTACGATCGTTGACGCCTTTTGTTTGCCACACGTCTTCAAGCACGTGGGCACCAACGGGGAGTTCTTCAGTAACGGCTGCTGCCACGATGTCTGTTAGGTAGAGCTCGTTTTGGGCGTTGTCAGAGGACAGCGCCCTGACAGCTCGCGCTAAGAAATCTCCTTTGACAACAAGAATTCCACTGTTGACTTCGTCTATTTTCAGTTCGGCTTCGCTCGCATCTTTGTGTTCGCGTATCGCGGTGACTGCTCCGTCACTGTCTCGCAGAATTCGACCATATCCGGTCGGGTCCAGGACCTGAGAACTGAGAATCGTCACCGCGTGCCCCGCACGTTCATGTTCGTCAATGAGAAGCGTCAGCGTTGCCGCATTCAGCAGCGGCACATCCGCGTAGGTGATGAGGTAGGTCTGTGCAGGATTCGGTTCGGCATCAAGCGCACATCGAACAGCATCACCGGTGCCGTTGAGTTCGGTTTGCACAGCAATTACGGCGTTCGGGGCATGACTCCCCAGCGCCGCTTCGACTTGTTCACGATCATGGCCGACAACTGCCACGATCGTGTCCACGCCTGTGGCTTGGACGGCTAACAAGGAATGCTCGAGCATTGAGCGTCCGGCGATTTCATGGAGAACTTTTGCGCGGTTCGATTTCATTCGAGTGCCCGCGCCGGCCGCGAGAACGATTGCGGTTGTTCGGTTCACAGGTCTCCTTCAGCAATTGCACAGAAAAACACTCGGGTGCCCAGATGAGTGGGAATTTCACATCTGCGCCCCAGCCTATGCGCTAGCGGCAATCACTGAAACTGAACCATCACATCGGCGTTATTTCTTTGTGGTGATTGTGACAGATTTTGAGGCGGGTTTTGCTGTCCCCCAACCCACATACTTAAACGTGTATTTGTGTTTGCCGACAGGCTGACCAGTTAACTTGATCGTTGCTTTGCCCTTAGCCAATTTCACCGTCTTGATTCGCTTCGAACCACGATAAAGCTCTACATAGCCGTTCGCGTTCTTCTTATTCGACTTCACCGTCACCGTGAAATCAACCTTGCGCTTCTTCTTATTTTTCGTCTTCACAGTCACCACAGAGGTATGCAAAACCCGAGCAGTCTGACTCGACTGCACCCGTACTGAACCTTTGAACCCAGCCTTGGTGACAGCCACACCCGCCGTAATCCGCTTCCCGGCCTGAGCCGAGGTCAGTTTGAACGACGCCTTCGTCGCCCCCGAAATCAAGACTCCATCGGCATACCAACGATACGTATAAGAAACGCCAGACTCATTCCACGAACCAGTTGAGGCTTTCAATGTCGAACCCACAGTCGGAGAGCCAGACACCGAGGGCACAGAAACATTCACCAACTGAACAAGGTCGACTGGTTCGGATGCAGCAGATGGAACTGGACTACTCGTCACGTAGCCCGGCTTCGACACCGAAACAGCCACCGTGACCCGCTTACCGACCGCTCCTGCACTCAATGTGAGTTGATGGCCACTTGCGCCCGTGACTTCAACTTCGTCGAGAAACCAGCGATAAGTGAAGGTTGCTCCGGTGGGATCCCACGCTCCTTGGGCCGCAGACCAATCGCCCGTCGTCGCAGTCAAAGTCGATCCCACGTGGAGCGCACCCGAAATCGAAGGAGGATTCACGTTTTGGATCGTAATCAGCTCTGCGATGGTCACAGCCTGCGAATAGGCGACTGCGGATTCTAGTCCCGCTTTCGAAGCCGTAACTTCTAGCAAAATGGAACTGCCAGCATGTTCTTGCGCCACATCAAAATAATTTTCGGTTGCGTTCTGGACGTCTTCACCGTCAACAACCCATTGGTAGTCGAAGTGCACTCCCGTAGCTGGATCCCAAACACCCGGCTGGGCGGTTAGTCGGCTACCCACGAGCAGCGCACCTTCAATCACCGGGTCATCAAGAACGTGGATTTGCGGCAAAGAAATGAGGTCGCTTGGTGTTGAGGTCACCGATTCGGATGCCAGACCATTGCTTGCCGTGACTTCGACCGTCAGCTCTTTGTCGAGGTCGCTCGGTTGCACGACATATGTCTGCGACGTAGCACCCGCGATTGCCTCTTCGTCAACGAACCACTGATACGTGAAATCAAGGTCCGACAAGCTCCAGGTGCCTGGCGTTGCGGTCAGCGTCTCGCCGACGAGTGCGTATCCCTCGATCGTGGGTGCCGTGATATTCGTCAACTGGTCGGTGATGAATATGCTGCCTAGGTTGACCGTTTCGCCCCGACTCAACGTGACGGCCCGTTCGACGCTATTACCCTGATATGTAAAGCCAAAGAGGTAGGAACCTGCGCTTAGGCCTCCGATAGCAAAGCCGTCTTCTCCTGCCTGACCTTCCCTCAACGTGTCTTCCCCCGAAGCAGTCTTCACCGCGATGTGTGCGCCATCGGCGGGGTTAGCATCGGCGTCACGTGCGACGCCCACAACCGAGGCTCCGGTAGCTAACTGCACATTGATTTCTTGAACAGACTCACCACCGAACATCACCGAAACAGCTTCGTTACGCTCTTCGGTCGGCACTTGGCCTTGACCTGTCCAATACTGCAAGGAATGGACGTTATCGTCTGCATCGAATGAAATCCGCAGGGCGGACTCTTCTTCAACCTGTAGCGAGAATTCGCCATGTGAGTCGGTCAACGATGTTCCGGTCAGGACGCACAAGTCCAACTGAGACTCTTCGCAGTCCATAAAGTCAACCTTGACTTGTGGCAGCGGCGAGCCGTCGGAGCCCAAGACCTCGCCACGCACAGTGATGAGTTCAAGCTCATCGGCATGTCCCGGCGGAAGTACAAGCAGAGAAAAAACCAAAGCGAATGCGGCTGCAAGAACACCACTAAAACGACGATTCACCGTAGACATCCGAGAACACTCCCCAACCGAGATAACAAGATGTCTCAAATTATCAGTGAAATCGTGGGAGTGGCACAACTTTTTGGACATGGAATACAGATCACAGGTCCAAAAGCAGATCTTCGGATTTGAGCGGGGTCTTCGAAAGAATGGAGAGGAAAGTGGCCCTCAGCTCTTTTGGTGCGGTTTCTCTAGGCCTGTATTCGGTTCGCGTGGCGTCATGTACACGTCTGGTCGCGTGCTCGCGGTGACTGTCGTTTCTTCAGATTGATATCACTGTCCAATCCCGCCCGGGCTCGTTCGAATCCGCCCAAAACTTAGCTTTACCCAGGTTTTTGGGTTCACGCGTACCTAATAGGTGTTGTTGACTCACACTTCCGACGGTCTCGTGGGAATCAGGAGACGGGAGCGAACGCGAGGGTGTAGGTGGGGAGGAGGCTGAGCCGGGCTTCACGACCACACGCTGAACACCGCAACCAGGGTGAAGCAGTTACACCCGCGTTCTCAAACCCCACCAGAATCCGAAGAGACCCAAAAGCTCCCCGGGTAGGAGTCGAACCTACGTCGCTAATCCTGATTCAAAGTCAGGCGGGCCCTGCCGACAGACCAACCGGGGACGGCGAAGGTAAGCCTACCTGACGCACTTTTCGAGTGAGTATCTCGACATCGAGAATCTTGATCGCTACCCTTATTGGATGGATGAAGTCGATCAGATTGTCGCTGCGTGGAGTCGTGAACGACCTGATATCGACGCTTCCCCGATGGAAGTTTTCAGCCGCATCGGGCGGCTCTCAAAACACCTGAATCTCGTACGAAAAGAAGCCTTCAGCGAACACAGCCTCGAGACATGGGAGTTCGATGTATTGGCAGCCTTGCGCCGTTCGGGCCCACCCTATGAATTGGCACCGGGTCAACTCGTGTCCGCCACGATGGTTACCAGCGGCACCATGACGAACCGAGTCGACCGGCTCGTCAACCGTGGCTTGGTACTTCGCGAACCCTCCCTCGACGACCGGCGCGGAGTGCGCGTGATCTTGACCGATGCAGGCTTGGCTCGCGTAGACGGCGCGATTGATCGATTGCTCACCGCAGAGCGCGCCATGCTCAATCATCTTCCCGAAGAGCAACGGGAACATTTGGCCACAGCGTTACGTCGGCTCATGCACGAATTCACTACCACTGACCGCGCTAAGGCCGATTAGCTGGCGGAAAGCACCCGAATTGTTGTGACGAATTAACGACACGACATCGGCCGACGAACGGCACACGCTGCCAACACCCTGTGCGTAGCCGATGATGCAATCGGGCGAGTTGTGCTCTCGATGACCGAGAATATGCCGGATACCTTCACAGCGTCCGTTCGCCCGGCCCAAGCGTTATTCAATGTGCTGAGCGCGATGACGGTCATCGTGTTCGTCTCTCGTTCACGAAGAACTCGCTGGCTGGCGTTCTTCGCCTGTATCTTGGTCGGTACGCTTGGAGCGCCGTTCCTCACAGACCTGCGGTCCTTGATCGGGGTTTAGCGGAGCGTCGCCTAACGTTAAACCAATGGCACATCTATTAGGGGCTGAAGACCTACACCTCGAATTTCCCACAAAAGTCGTTTTTGATTCGGTCACACTCGGAATCAATGAGGGTGACCGAATCGGGATTGTTGGGCGTAACGGCGACGGCAAATCCACACTGCTGGGACTCATCTCCGGTCGACTCACACCCGATTCCGGACGTGTCACCGTGCGCAATGGTGTCACTATCGGCTCACTCGCCCAAGACGACGACTTCGAGCCTGAAGCCACAGTCAGCGGTTCAGTTGTGGGCGATGTTGACGACCATGTGTGGGCTTCCGACGCCCGTATTCGAGACATTTTGTCCGGTCTGCTTAGTGAGGTTGATCTGGACGCCAAAGTGGCCGGGCTCTCGGGAGGCCAACGGCGGCGAGTGGCGTTAGCGCGCTTGCTCGTAGGCGACTGGGACGTGCTCGCGCTCGACGAACCAACCAACCACCTGGATGTGGAAGCCATAGCCTGGCTCGCCAATCACATCAAGAATCGCTGGGCACGAAATCGTGGCGGGCTCTTAGTAGTGACGCACGACCGTTGGTTCCTCGACGAAGTCTGCAACGCAACCTGGGAAGTCCACGACCGAATCGTCGAGCCCTTCGAAGGTGGCTACGCCGCCTACGTCCTCCAGCGAGTAGAACGCGATCGCCAATCAGCCGCGATCGAAGCCAAACGCCAAAACCTCGCACGCAAAGAACTCGCCTGGTTGCGGCGTGGCGCGCCCGCACGCACCTCGAAGCCTAAGTTTCGGATCGATGCAGCCAATGAACTCATCGCAAACGTTCCCGAAATTCGTGACCCATTGGCCCTGCGCGCCCTAGCACTATCGCGACTGGGCAAGGACGTAGTGGATCTTATCGATGCCTCGGTTCGTTACGGTGACAACGAAGTACTTCGAGACATCAACTGGAAACTTGCACCGGGCGAACGGACCGGGATTCTGGGCGTGAATGGTGCTGGAAAATCAACACTGCTGAACCTCATCACCCGCGACGTGGAGCCCAGTTCCGGCCGGGTGAAGTACGGTAAAACGGTTCAGGTGGCGACGCTCAGCCAAGGAACCGAACGGCTCGAAAAGCACTTCGATGAGCCCGTGCATCAACTGGTTTCGCGGCTGCGCACCGATTTCACCTTTGGTGAAGGTTCAAAAGCTCAAACAATGACCCCGGCGCAACTGCTAGAGCAGTTGGGGTTCGAGAGCGCCCAACTCGCGACACCGATTCGGGACCTGTCAGGCGGGCAGAAGCGGCGCTTGCAGTTACTGCTGGTGCTGTTGGAGCAACCGAACGTGCTGATCCTCGACGAACCCACCAACGACCTCGACACCGACATGTTGACGGCACTAGAAGACTTGCTCGATTCGTGGGCAGGCACGCTCATCGTGGTGTCACACGACCGTTACTTCCTCGAACGCGTCACTGATCAGCAATACGCCGTGATCGATAAAGGCTTGCGCCATTTGCCCCGCGGTGTTGACGAGTATCTCCAGCTGCGCACGACTCAAGCTCGCGGCGAGGCGAGCGCACCGGCCGACAGCGGGACGACGTCCGCTGCCAAGCCAAGCGCGGCTGACACTGACGGCCCAGCCCTCAGCGGTGCTGATCTGCACGCGGCACGCAAAGAGTTCTCAGCCGTGGAACGAAAACTGGACCGCTTGCGCGATCAGCAAACAGCTCAAGAAATCAAGATCGCGGCGCACGATCAAAGCGATTACGTGGGTCTCGCAGATCTCAGCGCCGTCCTCACGGACCTGCAACAGCAGATCGACGAACTCGAACACCGTTGGCTCGAATTATCCGACCTCATCGAGTAGCCCCACTTTTGGTCGGTTTAGACCCCCGATTTCGTCGAAATCAGGGGTCAAACCGACCAAAAGTTGAGCGGGAGGAGGGTTCAGATAAAGCGCACGCCGTGCACCGGACCATACACCTGAATCACGTCTGATCCCACACTCGCGGCTGTCAGCATCGAAGCGAGCTCTTCGGAATGACCCGGATCGCGCACTAGGAACAAAACGGTTGGGCCCGAGCCAGAAAGTAACGTCGCCTCTGCGCCTAGGCTCATGCCTAAATCCATCGTGGCAGCTAAATCAGGGCGTAAGGAAAGCGCCGCCTGGGTGAGATCGTTCGACAGCACCTCGCCGAGTTCAGTCACATCGCCCGAACGCAGCGCAGCAAATAGTTCAGCAGATACGTGAGGTTCTGCCACGCCGACGGGATTGAGCCGATCAAATTCGGCATACACGTCCGCAGTCGATAGTCCCACATCTGATGTGACCACAATCCAATGGAAGGTCCCACGGCTGAGAATCTGATTGACCTGCTCACCACGCCCAGAACCAAGCGCATTCCCGCCATGAAGCAGAAATGGAACATCACTACCCAATTCAGCAGCAAGCGGTTCTAAGTCTTCGCGGCTGATCCCCAAGCCCCACACTTCGTTGCAAGCCACCAACGTTGCGGCCGCATCGGCAGAACCTCCAGCCATTCCGCCCGCAACGGGGATCTCCTTACGAATAGCGATATCTGCGCCGAGCTCCGGTCGGTTTACGTATTTACGCAAGAGCAAGGCAGCCTTGACCGCAATGTTGTCTGAACTCGAAAGAATCTCACCCTCATCCACGGTTTCACCATTGCGGCTAACCACGATCGAAATCTCGTCGTCTTCTCGGGCACTCACTCGTAGTTCGTCACACAAATCGACGGCTTGATAGACAGTAGCGAGCGGATGGAATCCGTCATCACGACGCGCACCAACACCTAAACATAGGTTGATCTTGGCGGGCACACGCACGCGAACTTGGGAATTCACAGACCTAACCTACCTGTTCAATCCCAAAGTTCACCCATCCCGAGAATTTAGTTTTGGTTCTTGAGCTCGAAGACGAGGTCAAGAAGTGCCCTGTCTTGACCCGGGGCAGCAACCAAGCAAGCTCCAGCCCACAAATCTTCTTGGGCCCGCAAAGGAATGGTCACCGCTGGCATACGTCCTATTCCCGCCACACACGCAAGGCGCTGGATTTGACCACGTACGGCAGAAAGGTCGTCACTAAAGCGTGGCGCCAAGGTGGGAGCCGTCGGCATGATGAGGATCCGGTCACCAAGCCAGTCAATCAACCGTTCACGCACTTCATTGAGGTTCTCTTCGGCAGCTTTGGCATCGTCAGCACGAATCATGGCTGCCATCTCGAAACGTTCCCGCACGTCATCACCAAGGTGGTGCAGATTTCCTTCCAACCAGTCACGATGTGATTGCCAGACTTCGAACGCTTGCAGAATGACGAAGTCACTCAACTCGTCGAGAGTCACGCCCGGCCAATCGACGCTCTTGGCATCTAGTCCATAGGTGAGTTGGCTTAACGGTTCACGAACATCCGTGTTTGCGAACCGCGTAAGCTCCGATACCGTGACAAAACGTGGTGAGCCAACCGGGCTGCTCTGAGGCAAAAGGATGTCGCCTACTCGTTTCAGCACCTCCGGCGAGCGTGTCATCCAGCCGACAGAATCGAACGACGTGGCCATCGGAATAACACCGTCGACCGAGACTGCGCCATGGCTTGGACGGATGCCATATAAACCTTGATAGGCAGCCGGAATCCGTATCGAACCGCCAGTGTCCGTACCGAGTCCCACGTCTGCAAAACCCCAACCGACGGCGCTCGCGGAACCAGAGGAAGATCCACCTGCAAGGCGATCAGCCGCATAAGGATTCGGCGCTTTGCCGTAGTGGGCGTTGATTCCGTCGAGGCTATACGCAAACTCGTCGCTGTGGGCAATACCTTGGATCGTCACGCCCGCGTCGAGCAGTTGCTGTACAACCCGGGCGTGCTGAAAGTTGACGGGTGCTTGTTCCAAAAAATAGGGGTTACCAAACCCCGTTTGCTGACCAGCGATCTGAAAAACGTCCTTGGCCGCAACCGATAATCCCGACAGTGGCCCGTGCGTTTGCGCAGACACCAGCGGGTCACCATATAACCGCCAAATACGCGGATCGTCACGACGCAAAACAAGACTCACAGTCTCATCATCGCTTGTCTAACGTTGCCCGGTGGCACTCAGATGGTTCGCAAGCCGCGCAAAGTCTTCCACGGCAAGTTGTTCACCCCGAGTCCTCGGGTCAATCCCTGCGGCCAGTAAAGCGTCCTCAGCGGCCGCTGGACTTCCTGCCACCGAAGCGAGGGCTGCCCGCAATGTCTTTCTGCGTTGCGCAAATGCTGCGTCTATCAACGCGAAGGTCGTGACACGATCAGTTCCAACTGGAGACTCTCGACGCGTCAACTTCACCAAGGCCGAGTCGACGTTTGGCGAAGGCCAAAACACATTACGACCGATAGAACCCGCGAGTTCCACCTCTGCATACCAGCGTACTTTCACACTCGGGACACCATAAACTCGACCGCCAGGCTCGGCCGCCAAACGGTGGGCGACTTCTGCTTGCACCATGACGAGAATCTTCTCAATCGATGAGAACGTCGCTAAGAAGTGCAGCAAAACCGGAACCGAAATGTTGTAAGGAAGATTTGCCACGAGCGCTGTCGGCTCCCGTCCAGGCAATTCAGTGATCCTCAGCGCATCGGCATGCACCAGCTCAAAGTCCTGAATCCTGCTAGGAGCGTATTCTGCGATCGTGCCTGGCAGGAGGGTAGCGAGAGTGTCATCGACCTCGACAGCAACGACCCGGTCGGCTACTTCAAGCAATCCCAAGGTTAACGATCCCAGCCCAGGCCCAACTTCTACGACGACATCCGTCGGTTCGAGTTCAGCCACGCGCACAATCCGGCGCACAGTATTGGCATCAGTGACAAAATTCTGACCACGTTGCTTTGTCGGCCTTATTCCTGCCGACTCGACCAGTCGACGAACATCGTTGTGGGCGAAAAGTCGGATGTCCGACTCGCCAGGCTTGCTCAGCGAAGCCCCAATTTACGAGTGCATGAAGGCCATTGACCCCAACCAGCACGCGCCTGCAGGATCTTGCCACGCTTGATCTGCTCTTCGCGACTGTGTTGATGTGGCAGGCCCGTTCCACCGACGGAGCGCCACGTTCCTGCTGAGAACTGCAGTCCACCGTAGTAGCCGTTCCCGGTGTTAATACTCCAGTTTCCGCCAGATTCACACTTCGCTAGCCGATCCCAAACTGCGTCCACAGGGCGCTTTTTAGTACCGCGCTTCTCAACTTGGTCGATTGGTGGGCGCACCGATGTTCTTGAAACGATGATCCGCTCACGGACTTTGCCGTCAGCCAAAACTAGTTTCACTTGTGCCTTGTCTTGACCTGGCGAGCCAGCTTTGACGATGGTTTTTTCATCGGCATACATGGAACTGTCTTGCGTGACATCCACATCGAAATCGACTTCAAGGGTTTCCGTTCGTGTTTCATGCACGATCCGGATGAGATTCAGCTTCTGGTTTGGTTTCACGTAGGAACCGAGGCCGGGCTTCACTTCATCAAGTTCTTTGACTTTCAGCCCTAGTTCGTCGAGCACACCACGCACGGTTGGTTCAGCGGTCACGACTGAATGTTTCTTGCCGTCGGCTTTTACCGTCAGTTTCTTGGGGTTAGACACGATGAGGCTTTGGCCTTGATTGGTCACCAGCGATGCCGGAGTGGCCGAAAGATAAGCATCTTCCTTGGGCTCAACATCTAACTCATCGAGTGTTTCTGCGACTGTGGCCGACCAGACGGTGTTCTGGGTGATGTCTCCATCAACGACGAGCGTAAGTGGCTTCGCTGTGCGAACCTGAATTTCATCGCCTGAGCCAATCGAATCGGTCAGTGCTGCTGACACTCGATCGTCATCGCCAACCGTGACGCCTTGGTCGTCTAGGAGCTCACCAACCGTTTCGGCAGTGGTGCGCATGTCGACGACGACGCCATCGACATCTAAGGTCACTCGTTGGTCATAATTCGCCAACGAGACAATTCCAGCAGCAACCAGAGCTAGCGCGCTGGTCATTCCGGCCATCTTCACAACGTTTGACGTCGTGACTTCTGGTAGTAATCGGGGCACAAAAATCCTCGTGCATCGGGAACACAACTTTTCCACTCTGACCACAAGCGGGGGGTCAAGTCAACTATTTCGACACTATCTAGTTCGAAAACCACCCGCCACCAAATGCCACAGACGTGTTTTCATCTACTGCCACACACAGCTCATTTACGTCCACATTTCGTACCTCGGCCATGAATCGGATCGTGTGCGGAATCAGGTAGGAGGCATTACGGCGGCCCCGATACGGCTCTGGAGTCAAAAAAGGGGCATCCGTTTCGACGAGAATGCGGTCAAGTGGAGTAACCATCAGCGCATCCCTAAGGTTCTCGGCATTCTTGAAAGTTACGGTGCCAGCAAAAGACAGAAAAGCCCCACGATCTAAGCATTTTTTAGCGAATTCATCATCACCGCTGAAGCAGTGCATCACGATTCTTTCGGGGGTGTCTTCCGAATCGAGGACGGCCAAAATATCGTCGTGCGAATCGCGGTCGTGAATCACCAAAGTCTTGTCTAAACGGCGAGCGATATCAATGTGTCTTCGGAAGGAATGGTGCTGTGCTGGACGGCCCGCTTCGCCGGTCCGAAAGTAGTCGAGTCCGGTCTCGCCCACAGCTCGCACTACGTCGTTCGTAGCAAGTGTTTCGATCTGATCGATGCTGTGATCAAGGTCATGTCCGAGGCGAGCCGAATCGTTAGGGTGAATCGCCACAGCCGCAACGACATTGTCGAAGCGTTCCGCCACCGCAACCGCGTTACCAGAGCTCGCTAGGTCGTAGCCGACATCCACGATCCGGGTAACCCCAACTGCCATCGCCTGTTCGAGGACAAGCTGAATCGCATCCATCTCGATGCCTTGCTTGCCGTATCCCAAATGACAGTGGTTGTCGGCAACCGGAACCGCCAAAGGCTCTGGCGGTGGTGGTAGTTCGTGCCGTGTGTCAGCCACAAGATCACTTCTTGCTGTCAAGATCAAGCCGCGGGAACAAAGATGGTGCCTTGGTGATGGTGGCGCCGACAGGGATTTGGCCCCAGCGAGCGACCTCATCAATACGTTGCGCACCGACTTCACCCAGCGAGCCAGTAACACCGAGCGACTCCCACAGCAACCCAGTAGCCTTGGGCATCACCGGATGCAGCGTTACGGCCAACACTCGGATACCTTCCGCGACAGTGTTGAGGATCGTAGCTAGACGCTCGCGCTGGCTCTCGTCTTTGGCCACGGCCCACGGTTCTTGTTCGGTGATATAGCCGTTCAAAGCGTCCACGATCCGCCAGAGCGAACTCATGGCGTCTTGGGGCGCCAGTTCGCCCATCGCGCGATCTGCCTCGGCAACGGCTTCAGCGACGAGGTCCACAATCGCCGTTTCCGCTTCGGTATGTTCTCCGGCAGCAGGCAGTGCGCCATCGAAGTACTTGTTGACCATGGCTGCAAGGCGTGAGGCGAGGTTTCCGAAGCCATTGGCAAGTTCAGCGTGGTAACGCGCTCCAATGTCCTCCCACGAGATTGATCCATCCTGACCGAAGGTCAATGCCCGTGCGAAGTAGTAGCGGTAAGCATCCGAGCCAAAGGTGTCGACGATTTCAGTGGGGTGGATGCCATTAGCTTTCGATTTACTCATCTTCTCGCCGCCGACGAGCAGCCAGCCGTGCGCGAAGACGCGCCGTGGAACCGGCAAACCGGCCGCCATCAGCATGGCAGGCCAAATCACGGCATGAAAGCGAACTATATCTTTGCCGACCACGTGAACCGCTGGCCACAGGGCATTGAATCGATCTTCATCGACGCCATAACCTGCTGCAGTGATGTAATTGAGCAGGGCTTCAACCCAGACATACATGACGTGCTCTTGATCCCACGGGATTGGAATACCCCAGTCGAAGGTCGAACGAGAGATCGACAGGTCTTTGAGTCCGCTCCTAACAAACTGGATGACTTCATTACGAGCCGACTCAGGTTGCACAAACTCTGGTCGCTCTTCGTACAGTGCGAGCAACTCATCTGCGTATTTGCTGAGTGGGAAGAAATAGTTTTCTTCGGTGAGGTGTTCGAGGCGGCTACCATCGAGTGCCGAAATCTTATGCCCTTCGTCGTCGCCTTCGCCGTCATTGACGTATTCGTCAGCAACGAACTCTTCAGATCCGACGCTGTACCAGCCACTAAACTCGCCCTTATAGACGACGCCACGGTCGTGCAGCTTTTGCCAGAAAGCTTGCGAACCAGTCTTGTGACGGTCTTCGGTGGTGCGAATGAAATCGTCGTTGGCCACGCCGATGGTTTCCAACATAGGCAACCATTCCTCCGCCACGAGGCGGTCGGTCCACGCTTGCGGATCGGTGTCGTTCGCCTGAGCCTTCCGCATGACTTTCTGTCCGTGTTCATCAACACCGGTCAGAAACCAGACGGATTCGCCCCGCTGACGATGCCACCGGGTGATGATGTCGCTGATCGCCGTCGTATAACCGTGACCGATGTGTGGTGCATCGTTAACGTAGAAAATCGGCGTGGTGAGGTAAAACGTGGAATCTGACACGCTTTTGATTCTAATGACGGGACTATCCGGGAGCGTGGGCGGCAGCGTAGACCCGTTTTCGGTTGAGTCCAGTCTCTTTGGTGACCGCGTCAATCGCATCGCGTTTGCTTAATCCTGCTGCAAGTTTCGCGTCGATCAAGTCGGTCAATTCGGCGTCCGAAAACTCTGCTTGTCGCACTGGTGCGCCAGCAACAACAATGGTGATTTCACCTTTGATCTGCTCTTTAGCCTCTGCCCATTCCACAAGTTCCAAAAGGGTTCCACGAGCGGCTTCTTCATAGGTTTTCGTAAGCTCTCGGCACACTGCCGCAGGCCGATCATGACCGAATGCCCCCGCCATCGCTCGCAGTGTGGCTTCAGTGCGGTGTGGCGATTCGAAGAACACCATCGTGCGAGGCTCACTCACGAGTGACGAGAAAAGCCGTTCGCGCTCTCCTGCTTTGCGCGGGGCAAAACCTTCAAAACAAAACCGGTCGACGGGCAATCCCGAGAGTGCCAGAGCAGTTAATACGGCGCTCGGTCCTGGCAGCACTTTGACCTCGATTCCTTCAGCAATCGCGGCTGCAGTGATGCGATAACCCGGATCGGAAACACTCGGCATTCCCGCATCCGTGATCACCAAGACTGTGGCACCACCTCGCAAGTGCTCAAGAAGTTCAACAACACGTTCCCGCTCATTACCTTCGAAATGAGACAGCACTTGTGCAGTGATCTGCACGTCGAGGTCACTAGCTAAGCGACGTAAGCGACGGGTATCTTCTGCCGCGATCACATCGGCATCAGCTAGCGCTGCGATGAGTCGGGGCGTGGCGTCACCGATATTTCCGATTGGAGTACCAGCGAGAATCAACACGTCTCAATCCTGCCACGCGGTACCGCTACCTCGTCTCAGTGAGCCGAATGTGATTACAGTTGCCGGGCTTGACCTCTAATGTGGTGGCCGTGGACAATCGCACTCGCACGCATTCGCGCATGACTTCGTGGCTCGTGCCTAGCGCCATCGCTGCGTTCGCATTTCTAGCCCGATTGTGGCGCCTCAGTTCGCCAAACGCTCTCGCATTCGATGAAACCTATTACGCGAAGGATGCGTGGTCACTGCTCCTCTTTGGTTATGCCCGCGATGGCGTAGACGATGCAAATGAACGCATCATCGCCGGAGATCTCAACGATATTTTTACAAATGATCCAACGTGGGTCGTGCATCCAGACGGCGGCAAATGGCTGATTGCGTCAGGGATCGAACTCTTCGGTATGACACCTTTTGGTTGGCGCTTCGCTGCAGCTGTGGTCGGTAGCCTGATGGTACTGGTTCTTGCTCGCCTGACTCTTCGACTTACGGGTTCACTCGCTTTTGCCTCCATCGCAGGCTTGTTGTTAGCAATTGATGGCGTTCACTTTGTGATGAGCCGGTTAGCGCTACTCGATATTTTCTTGGCTTTCTGGCTGCTGTGCATGGTGGCGACCCTGGTAGCTGACCGTGACTGGCTAAAGAGCCGACTTAATCAAGGCCTAGCAGTTCCTTGGTTCCGGGCTTGGCAACTCGCAGCGGGTATATGCGCGGGACTCGCGGTCGGAACGAAGTGGAGCGCCTTGTGGGTGGTTGCTGCCTTCGGGATCACGATTGTCGTGTGGGAGTTCTTGAGCCGACCACGTCCCACCACTCTCACGAGTGGCGCACTGCTGGTGCTCCGAATCGGTGTGCCAGCATTCTTCTGGATAGTTGTCGTTGGTTTCGTTGTGTATCTGATGACGTGGACGAGTTGGCTCATGCATCATGACGTATTTGAGGCGCGTTTTGGTCACGGATATGGTGACGTTCCTCCGTGGGGTGACTATATAAACCGGACCGAGCACACCTGGTGGACACAAATTTCTGACCCGCTGCGTTCCTTGTGGCACTTCCACGTCATGACATATGACTTCCACACCGGCGACTATCTAGCTGGAGTCGATCATCCTTATCAGTCGAAGCCCTGGGGTTGGCTGCTACAAATTCGACCTACCAGTGTGCACACTGAAACAGACGTGGCCGCGATTGAGTGTGGCGCTGCTGCAGATTCGTCCTGTATCAGTGAGGTCTTGATTCTTGGTAACCCACTGATTTGGTGGACAAGCACGATGACACTCGCTGGCTCCGTCGTCGCGTGGGTCAAGAGTCGTCATTGGGCTTGGAGCGTGCCAGTTATTGGCGTCGCAGCAACGTGGCTTCCGTGGTTTTTCGTCGGCAGCCGACCGATCTTCACGTTTTATTCGATCGCCATTGTGCCGTTCTTAATTCTGAGTTTCAGCATGGTGATGCACGCGGGTTATCAACGGCTTGGTCGGCCTCGATTGTTCTGGTCGCTTTTTAGTGTTTTCTTCGTGTGTGTTGCACTGTTGTCGTGGTGGTTCTGGCCGATCTGGACCGATCAGCTTATGCCCTATGACGACTGGCGCGCTCGCATGTGGTTCGACTCTTGGATCTAGCCAGTTTCCTTGACGAGATGAAACCACCGTTCGCGACATAACTAAATGCGACATCTCGGAGGTATCTAGCAATGAAAAGTCTTTTCCAGCTTGGTGCTACGTGCATAGTCACCCTGGTGTTTATCGGGGCATGCGGGATCGGACACGATGGTTCACCGGCCGATATCGCACCTGACCTTCGGCTCGTCACCGAAAGTGAGCCAGACAATGCCTATCTGGATATCAGTTCGCACACCGGTGAACTGCACGTGGACGTCGTTGACGAGATTGCCTGTCATTGGATCGAGATTGGTCAAACAGAATCACAACGCGCCTATGTCTACTGGCCGTATGGCAGTTCCAGCAATGCGGACGGCACAGTCATTTTCGACAAAGACCGCGAAGAGCGGGCGCGAGTGGGGAGTTCGATCAGCACACGCGGCCATTTGGCAACCGAACTGGCCCCAGACATGATCAATTGCAGCCAAGGGGCCGCTGGTGCCTCGTGCTGGGCTGCAGGATTCGAGCCGCTCAGCTAGTTCGCAAGACATTTCCGCTCCAAGAATCGCCGAATGTTTTGTGAGACGCTTTGCCATTTCGTGACATAGATAGCTGTGATGACTCACGATGGTCTCACCATGATCAGTAGCGAACACGGTGAAACCCACAACGATGTACAACTGCTCGCGTCGGCCCGACGTGGCCAGCAGGCTGCCTTCGCGCAATTATTTGATCGGCATGTGCGAGCAGTGTTCTGGCAGGCGTACAAACACCTCAGCGACGCCGACGCTGCCCAAGACGTGGTGCAAGATGCCTTCTATCTGCTCTGGCAAAGGCGCGAGACCGTCCACATTTCTGGCGAATCAGTGTTGCCGTGGCTCATGGTGACGGCACACAACCTCGCCCGTAATGCACGACGCAAAACTCAACGCCATGCTGCGCTCTCGCTCGTCGAAGAGATCACCGCCGACGAGACTGACGAACCGGCCACCGTAGCTGAGGCGGCCCTCGTTGCCGAACACATCGAGACAGCCGTCAACGCATTGAGCAGGTTGGACCAGCAACTTTTTGAGTTGTGTATTGATCATGAACTCAGTTATGAGCAAGCCGCAGAACGGCTGGGGGTCAGTCACGGAACTGTTCGAAATCGACTGAGCCGCCTCAAACGACGCTTGCGCGGGGACCTCGCAGATATGCGGGAGGAAGCATGAACCACGAAAACACACCATTGACTCAAGCGCGCATCGACGAGATGAGAGCGAATGTGATGTCTCGAATTAATGCCACCGAACGGCGTTCGACCCGCTGGATTCCAATCACGGTTGCGGCCGCGGTGATCGCTGTGTTCGGATCGGCCGGTATCGGTTACCTAGCTGGCAGTCACTCAGGTGGTCAAGCTACGGTGGCGAGTCAAAGCGCAATGGACAGTGCTGCAGAACTGACCGCACAAGACGCAGCTGAAGACTTCTCCGGAACGTATGGGCAGACATTTGAAGCTAATCTTGGCTCTGAACAGCCATCGCTGGAAAGGACCGGCGGGACGGCCGACCCAGAGCACATCATCGTTACCGGATCGGTCTCAGTAACTGTCAAGAATGCTACGAATGCCCATAAGGAAATCCGTGACCGGGTTGCGGAGCTTAACGGCTGGCTAGATGCAGATTCAACCTCACATCACGGCGAAACATCGATCAATATGACCGTACGTATCCCCTCAGGTTCTGTCGATGAGTTCAGTGACTTTCTCGCCAACATCGGCACTGTGACGGACACGTCGATTCACCGAGCACAAGTCGATCAGCAAGTACGGGACCTAGACGCACGTATCGAAGCCCTCAAAGTTTCGACAAAACGCTTACAAACGATCATGACTGAGGCCACGAAGACAAGCGATCTACTTGAAGCCGAAGCACGCCTCGCGGAACGCCAAGCTGAGTTGGAAGGTCTGCAAGCACAACGCAAAGGACTCGCTGACCGGACTGCCATGGCCACTATCGAGGTGTTCGTCAGTACGAGAACTCCGGCAGATGCGGTCAATCCGGGTGGTTTTCGTGGCGGATTGATTTCCGGTTGGAACGCTTTCGTTTCGCTCCTGAATCTGAGCGTTGCGGGATTTGGATTCCTCTTGCCATGGATCCTGCCCATACTGATCATCAGTTTCGGCGTTCGGTGGTTAGTTCGGCGGCGGCGTTAAACCTGTCTGGCTTCACGACATCGTTCGGTTACGTCTCACGATTTAGTTAGCCTTCGGATTCCGGTGGGGTTCTCGGGGAGGCTTTCTTAGTGTTGCGGCTCTTAGCGACGACGATGACGCAATGCCTGTAGCTTCATCAGATTGCTGCCACTATCTAACTCCACTCGGGTTCGTTCGAATCCGCCCAGACCTAGCCTCACCCACGTTTTTGGGTTCACGCGTACCTAATAGGTGTTCTTGACTCACACTTTCGACGGTCTCGTGGGAATCAGGAGGGGGTGGCGCTAAACCATGCGGCCCAGTTATTTCGGTGAAACAGTAACCGTGGTCTTCGTGGTGCCACGAACTTCCACCTGCAGGATGCGCGTCTCAGGGTCATAGTTCGTGATTGTTGCGCCGGTCACCTCAGCACCGTTAGCAAATCCAGTGGTGGGTAATTGGAACTCAGTCGGCGCAGTGATGTCCGGGTGAGGCGTCAGTGTGAGTTCTAGATTGTCGCCATCGAGCGTCCAACTGTGCGGTGTTCCCGCGATCGCACGCGGGTACAGCCGGTCGAGCGCCGCCACCAGATTGCGGGCAGTACCATCCTCCTCGTACGGCCCCCAACTACCGTTATCTCGAGACCAGTAGGCAACTCCGGCACCAATGCTGTCAGCCACCGCGTACACCTTCTTCACGTAATTGATCGCACCAGGCTTGTTGGTGTCCAAGCCAAATTCACCGAGAATGATGGGAACACCACCGAGACGTTCAGCGGTACGAAGGGTATTGCCGCGCCAAGCGTCAATCGTGGCGTCCACCATCGATTTAGTGTTTCCCTCGTATCCGCTGCCGAGATCCATCGGCAAGGGATACAGGTGAGGGCAGTAGGCGATGCGTTGTTCACCATCACGCGGGTCATTGATCTTGCCTAGCCCTGAAGGAGTCCCCCAGTTGTAGCCAACCGCCTGTGGCTCGACGCAAACCCACGTGTTCTGGTCGACTTCTCGAATAGCGTTCGTTGCTCGCTGATACAGATTCGTCAACGGACCTGCTTCGAATGCCGGGCCTTGAATGGTGCCGCCATAAGGTTCATTCATCAAGTCGTAGGCGACCACTGCGTCATTATCGGCGAAATACTTGGCGACAATCTGCCACGTCTTGACATAGTGTTCGGCAAGCTCTGGATGTTTTCCGGTGGTGTTCCAGAAATGATCAAAAGCACGAATCACGCCCGGCTCCAAATAATAGAGTTCCCACATCTCTTGTTCGGAAACTCTGAGCCCATCCATCTCTGTTGCCCACGCAGGTGCACCATTGCCGATCGGATCACCACCACGTTCGACAACGACGCCCCACAAATCTTGGTGCATGTCGAGCATCACGACATAGCCGCGCGCCTCGTACCAAGCAACACGTTCTGCGACTGCGTCTAGGTACTCATAGTCGTATTCATTCGGGTTCGGTTCGATAGCTCGCCAAGAGATAAGAAAACGCACGAAGTTCGTACCCATGTCGGCGTTCTCACGATCGAGATCCTCCTCAGTGAACTCAGGTAGACCATCGTCGGTGTATTTTGCCGAACTCGCCGTATTGAAAGCATGGGCAATGACTGCCCGCCCATGAGCATCAGTGATGAATGTTGGCGCTACATCTTCCGCTGGTGTGCGAAGGAATGCGCTCACGCCACCAATGGCGACCAGCGCCAGAATGACGATCCACACGATTCGCGGTTTCACCATCGTTTATCTCCTCATTGCGGCTCATTCATCGCTAGCATGTCAGGCATGTACGTGGCCAAACAATACTTCTGGGTTTTTTGTACCCTACTCGGATTCACCGTGCTTGCTGGGATTCGCGCAATTTCGATTCCGGTCGTCACTGCTGCTCCCGCAATAGCGCTTTTCCCAGCCGTAGGCACACCTACACTGATTCCTCAGCTCAGGTTCACTCCGCTCGGACACGTCACCTGGGGATATTGGCTAATCGACATCGTCGGAGTGGCGGTGTTGCTCCTTACCGCTTACGTGCACCTGAAGCGCTCTTCACTTCGATATCCGAATCCGAGCCGGGCGCGGGCTTTTCTGATTGCTCTCACTGCCACCGTGATGGCTCTGCTCGCAGCAAACATCGTCCGCATGGTGCTGCTCGCTTTCGTGACCGAAGTCAGTCTTGGAGTGTTCAGCATTCAACTGGGCCTCACGATTCTGATTTCGCTCATCACGGGGGTTGTTCTCGGTGCGGCGGCAGGCTCCATTACCGCTGCGAGGACACGCGGCGCCCAAGCTGTTGTGTAGCTTGATTCAGGTCAGCGAGATCAGTTTCTCGTCCTCAACTAGCCATCAAACTCACCCATATGCACGAGCCTGAGCGACTTTCGAACTAGAATCATTGACGACCATCAGTCCAAACACTGAGAATTCAACCGAACGCAGACGCAAACTCATGGCATCAGATTCCCCGAAGACAGCAACAACTCAGCCTGAAACGTTGGGGCCGCCAAAACCGGATAGCGCATTCCGCTCACTTCATTGGGCAGTCAGCGCTTACACGTTTATCACGGTCATCGCGGCAGCCTTGGTTGCGCTCTACGGCACAGATGCATTCACCCAACTCACCATGCTTAGTGGCATCGTTCTGTGTTTTCTCACGTGGCGTTACATCCGCGATTCACTCGTGGTCACAATGTTGACGACACTCGTTTTAGGTGCCGTGCTCGGCTGGGGTTTAAATTTTTACGACCGCATCTGGTGGTACGACGACTTCGCGCACTTTACATTCTCAATCATCGGCGTAATGGCGCTTGCTCGACTTGTACTCCACAAGTTCCAAGCCGATTCAACCTGGTTATTACTGACAGCTTTGTGGCTATCGTGGCTCGGTATCGGCTCGATTTGGGAACTGGGCGAATGGATATCAGATCAAATCCAGTACACAAATCACTCGCGCGGTTATCTCGATACCATGATGGACATGATTCTCAACTCGGCAGGATCAGCTATCGGTGTCTGGATGTATTGGACTTGGTTCCGCGTCAAGCCTGCCTTTGCACCTGCCACAGACTAGAAATACCAAATCTGGAAAACAATCAGCGGCACGAGTGTCAGGATCAACCAAAACAGCGAAAATAGCTTATGTCCTAGGAGTCCTCTGATGACGAGAGTCTGTCCAATCGCGAGCACATAACCAATGGCGATAAGGAGATAAGCATCAGCCGCTCGGTCGCCGTAATACAAGCTGCGGGAAAAACCTATGAGCATGAAACTGCACTGGTAAACGACCGCAAAAATGATGAGCGAAACCGTGCGTTGTTGAACCTTACGAAGTTCGTATTGAGATTTCTCGAGTGACTCGCGGTTCCACACAGGCTGATCCATAGCGCATCCTCATTCGTGCTTCGTATCTGCTAGCCGACACGGCCGATCTCATTGTACGGAGACCAACCCAAAGCAGAACATTGGCAAGCGGCAAGGTCGGCACACACACCAAACAGACATGCTCTGGCTTCCCTAACCACCTAGGGTGGGGACATGGTGACGATAAAGGGAACATTCAACGGCCCACCAACCACAGGTAACGGCGGATACGTCGGCGGACTCGTGGCAAACGCTGTACTGGAAACTGGCCTCGACAGTCCGGCGCAAATTCGACTTCACCAGCCGCCACCGCTGGACACTCCCCTCACCTTCGAAAGCGACAGTAAGGAAGTCCGGCTACTCACACCAGGTGGCGCAATCATCGCGACAGGACGAACCGGAAAATTCGAGTACGAACTCCCACAAGCAGTCACCATGGATGAGGCACTGCGAGGTCAATCCGGATATAAAGGACACGGAGCTCATCCCTTCAAAACGTGCTTTTCTTGCGGTCCAAGTCGCAACGAGAGTGACGGCCTACGCATTTTTCCAGGTCCGATAGCTGAGGATCGCGTTGCCGCACCTTGGGAGGTAAATGAGGCGTTCGCTACCGAAGATGGGACCGTTCCAAATCCCATCGTGTGGGCTGCGATTGATTGCGTTGGTGGTTGGGCAGCGGATCAGAGCGTGCAACCCATGCTCTTAGGGACCATGACAGCCGAAGTTATCCAACCGCCCAAAGTTGGCCAAACATATACGGTCGTTGGTGAAGTTGTCGAACGCGCTGGACGCAAGATTCACGCAACTACCGGACTCTTCACCACCGACGGCGAACTCATCGCACACGGCGAGCAGGTCTGGATTGCCATCGACATGTGACACCTGAGAGCCGGCGATAAGAACCATCGCTAACCTAGTCAAGGCCACTATTCGCAGATACCACTTTTTTCTTCCTGCACGCGAGCGCGGTAGCCTAGATGTAGTAATCGCGAGAGCCCGAAGGTGAGGTGAGGGTCATGAACAGTGACAGTTCGAGTTATCAATCTTTTTACACTGCGCCCTCGGCCCCGCACAGCTCTCCAGTTTTGCTTTGAATTTTTATGTCGCACCGGGCGTGGTGGCCTCCCCCGGTTTTGCCTGATCCCGAGTCTTCGGTTTAGGTAGAGCGCCGCTTGTTACCACTAGGACACTCCTATGAACACACAGCAGAAAACGGCCGTTCTTGATCTCATCGAAATCATCCAGCCACTCATTGAACGCCACGACTTCGCCGGAATTGTCGATGCCATCGCCAACGTCTCGACAGACAACATCACCACCGTTATTGAACGTTTGCCACGCAATCAGCGCGCCATCGTCTATCGCCTCTTGACGAAAGAGCATGCCATTGAAGTGTTCGAGCTACTCGATCCGAGTATGCAAAGCGAACTCATTCATGCTCTCCAAGATGCCGAAGTTGCTGCAATTTTTGCAGACCTAGAACCAGACGACCGGGTCTGGCTACTTGACGAGTTACCTGCCGCGCTCGCACCTCGTCTCCTACATGGGCTTTCCGCGAAAGAACGCCAGCTCACGGCAGAAGTGTTGGGCTATCCGAAGAATTCCGTTGGTCGACGGATGAGTCCGGAGTATGTATCGCTGCGCGAAGACCACACCGCTGCCGAGGCACTCGACCGAGTTAAAGCGAGGCTCGATGATGCCGAGACTATTTATACGCTGCCAGTCCACGATGGCTTGCGTCGTGTCGTCGGCGTCGTGAGTTTGCGTCGTCTTTTGGCCGCCGACTCGACAGCCGTAGTGCGAGACATCATGCAACGTGCTGACGTCGCCACCGCGTATCAAAGCGCAGAATCTGCTGCCAGAAAATGCGCCGATCTTGGCTTGCTTGCGCTGTCAATCGTCGACAACGAGTCACGGTTAGTTGGAGTTTTGACCATCGACGATGCTGTGCGCATCCTCGAACACGAAGAAACCGAAGACGCCGCCCGCCAAGGTGGTGTGGAGCCGCTGCGTCGGCCCTACTTCGCCACGCCATTACGCACCCTCGTGAGTTCACGCATCGTTTGGCTGCTCGTGCTGGCTATCGGTGCCACCCTGACGGTGCAAGTGTTGACCGTGTTCGAGGACACGCTCGCGCAGGTAACGGTTCTTGCCTTGTTCGTCCCGCTGTTGATCGGGACGGGCGGCAACACAGGAAACCAAGCTGCAACAACCGTGACGCGTGCACTCGCGCTAGGAGATGTCCAGCCGCGAGACGTCGGCAAGGTGCTGCTTCGCGAACTCGGGGTGGGGGCAGCTCTGGGTGCCCTGCTAGGGATTCTCGGTGGTTCCCTGACATCCCTCATCTACGAACCTCGACTCGGACTCATTATTGCGCTCACGCTGTTCGCTGTGTGTGCCATGGCGGCAACTATCGGCGGTGTGATGCCGCTCGTGGCACGTGCGTTGAGAGTCGATCCAGCGGTCTTTTCAAACCCTTTCATCACGACGTTCGTTGATGCGACAGGATTAGTGATCTATTTCCTCGTCGCGAAAGCGATCTTAGGACTCTAGGACGTACGGACGGGCAAACGTCGGCTGACTACCTCTAGGCGAGCAACTGCGCTAAAGGGAGTTCGTCTACCTGCGTTTGAGGGCGAGATAAGAAGAAGTTGGCATGGTAGTAGCCATCGCTTTCGACACCTTCGGGATCAAAACCTAACTCTCGGACCCGACTCACAGCCCACGCTTGCTCATCAGCATCAACAAATCTGCGCTGCCGAAAGGTTTGAGTCGCTTGTTCAGTCACGAGACCACGTTCTGCAAGAGCGGCCGCGATCGGCGCATAATCGTAAGTACGCAAACAAAAGACCGCCACGTGGGTCGACGGTCGAGTCGCCCGTACGAGCCGAGTGAAGGTCTTGTCAGTGACATAACCGACCCCACCGGTCGAGGTGATCAGATCCACTGACCCCAAGGCTTCAACGAGTTCGGGCGATGGATCATGTTCTTCAAGATTCTCCACAAAACCGGCATCCAGAGAGCCAATCACGACAGCATATTCGACGGCTTGAGGTGAAATATCTAATCCGATAACTCGTGGGCTCGACGGGCGTGCGTGCACTTCCAACAGTGCACTATCTGTTTCTCGAAGTTGCTCGGATGTCAGGCTGGCTGTTTCGGCCGCGCAGTAGTGACGGCCCACTTCCTCAATAGTGAGGTCGGTCTTGATGAGTGTCGAGACGATGCCATACGAACAGCACACATCAAGAATCGTGGGTTGGTAGTCAACCCGAGGCCCATAAACCTCTAGGAGGCGATTGAAGACTCGTGCGCCTTCTTGTGGAATTGTGTAGTCGAATGAAGACAGCGTGTTGAAATAATCTCGCGGGTCAGGTTGGGAATAGATCTCCCCAAAATCTGCCTTTTGCAAGACTGGCTGTTCTAAATCGACGTGCTCTGACACGTGGGCAACCTGCTTTCCTTGATAACCCCGCATATCCAGTGTCTCTCATGAGTGGCGGACTCCGCTCTTCGCGGTATTTCGGCAAGCTTCGGGTGACGCGATCGGGTCGTCACATGCAAGGGTCCTTGTTGCATCGCTAGTCGCCAGAAGCCACTGTGCACTTAACGGTTTAAGCCGGATATTAATCTACCTGCATATGCTGCCCGTTCGCAGGCAGCCCATCCTCCGACACAGAGCTCCCGTCAAGTCGGATCCCAGCAAACGCCATCGGAATGCCTTGACCCGTCCACGGCGAAATACGGTCCATGAGTTGAGCATGGACATGTGGTTCACTGCTATTACCTGAGTTGCCACAGCGGCCGATCTGCTGACCGGCCTGAACCTTGTCGCCAACACCCACGGTTACTGACCCGCGGTGCAGATGGGCGAGAAGCGCGAACCTACCATCGGCATCTCGAATGACAACGTGATTACCGATGACAAAACCCGGGCCACCTAGTTCACGTACCGCGCCCTCCGCCAACAGGTATATGAGACCGAACCAGTTTGACCGGGCACGATGGTCGCGCCTCCAATCTGAGGCCCGCACCACAACACCATCGACCATGGCAAACACTGGCTTCCCTAATGCGGGATACTCCTCTATTTCCCGCATTGCCGACGCTCCTTTCCCGAACTCCGGACGCACCGAACCGCTCGGCTCGGCAACAAGATCAATCGCATACGCCTGCCCATACATGCGAACACCGTGACTTGGCACCTTTGAAGCCGGACTGTTTAGGGCAAGCCACCGCCCACGCACAGGCGCGGTAACGACTGTCACCTCATGTTCTTCTAAGAGTCGAGCACCGAAGATCATGATCAGCACACACGAGACAAAGACAAATAATGCAAAGATCGCCACAACAGCTCGCAATATTGCGAGATCGTCGGGCAAGTTGACGGTGTCGGCAACAGCCACTGCGATCAGCAGTACAGCGGAAAACAGGTAGAGCGGTCCGCGAACTCGAAAAAGCGATATAAGAATGTGTCTCACCGTTCTACTCCTACTAGATCTCGGCAAGTCTGTCCTGCCCGGGTTTCAATCGAGCTGGAAAAATTTCAAACCAACGAGGGAATAGAAACGGCACCCAAACGTTGACCTCAATGCTGCCCTTTTCGGCGGACCAACACCCCAATCAACCAGACCCTTAGTTCTGGACGTGTTCAAGGAAGGAACATCACATGACACGGCGCGTACAGTATTCCCAAAACGGCGATCTCGACCAGCTACACATCGGTGAACTCGAAACTCCTGAAGCTGGACCTGGCGACGTTCGTGTGAGTGTCCGTTATGCCGGACTCAATCCGATCGACTGGAAGATCGTGACTGGTTCGTACGGAGCTTCAACTGGAGTCACAGGTGTCGGCAGCGAGTTTTCTGGTGTCATCGATCAGGTCGGCGAAGGTGTCGAGGATTTTGCTGTCGGTGATCTAGTGTTCGGCGGTCGTTCACAGGCCATGGCAGAACATCTTGTGATCAGCGACCCGGCGGAGCAGTTAGACAAGGTTCCCAGCGGACTTGGTCTTGAGGTTGCTGGCAGCCTCTTTATCGTTGGCCGCACCGCCATTGCCGGACTGAGGGCTATTGCTCCTGCGAAGGGCGAGACCCTCGTCGTGTCAGGAGCCGCCGGTGGAGTGGGCATTGTTGCTGCCCAGATCGCACGGGACCTCGGAGTTCGGGTCATTGGCCTCGCCAGCAAGCGAAATCACCGAATGCTTCGTAGCCTTGGCATTGAAGCTGTCACCTACGGCGAGGGCCTCGAAGACCGGTTGCGTGCCGTTGCGCCTGATGGCATCCACGCTGCGTTCTTGGCTCAAGACGCCTCAGAGATCGATCAGATGCTGGCACTCGGTGTGCCTGCAAACCGCATCAATTCGATCGGAGCAGGACCGACTGTTGCTGACTCACACGGAGTTCACACCGCTGGCAATTCACAGGCACGACGTGAAGATCTGGCAACGCTTGCCCAAGCGATTGCAAACGGCCAAGTGTATGTTCCGGTATCGGCTGTTTTCGCTCTCGATGAAGTTCAAGACGCGTTCCGCTTCCTGAAAGAAGGCGGTCCCGTCGGTAAGGTGGCGCTTCGTCTCGACGCAGATTCACCTACCGACAACCAGCGCATCCTGTAAGGAATTGCGCATGGCTGGGCAGGTTTGTTCCAGCCAACAGTTAGGCGAGCGACAGAAAAAGTTTCTCCATCATCTTGACGTCAGAGCTTTCCATGTCATCACCATTGACGAGACATTGCTGAAGTCCTGAAGCGACGATGGCGAAGCCCGCGCGATCGAGCGCCTTTGAGACGGCGGCGAGTTGCGTCACCAACTCTTCACAGTCACGGCCCTCGTCAAGCATCCGTAAGATGCCGTCCAGTTGGCCGCGTGCTCGCTTGAGGCGATTCATCACGGGTTTAATCTCGACGTCATTAAGTTCCATCGGAATCATCCTGCGTCGATCTGGTGAGGGAAGCGATGGCATCCGTCAGGCGCTGTTTAGCATCCGCAGCAACCCCATCCAGTGCGGGATTGTTGGCCATCGCCATCATCGTTTCTGGATCAAAAGCCTCAACAACCGTGGCGGCGTCACCAATCGAACGGACCACGACATTGCATGGCAACACTGCAGCGATAGATGGCTCGATGGTGATCGCCTGATGGGCCAAGGGTGGCCTGCAAGCACCAAGGATCACCTGAGGCTCTATGTCAACGTCGAGTTTGGCCTTGAGCGTTGCCTTCATATCAATCTCAGTGAGGACACCAAAACCTTGTTCCGCAAGAGCGGCACGCACTGCGTCAACAGTCTGGTCAAAAGGCCGGTCGAGTGTGGCGCTGATCGTGTACCCGGTCATGATGCGCTCCGTTCCTGATTGGCTAATGCGGTTTCAACGTCGAGTTCACGGACTGCGGCAATGACCTGCTCTAGTGCCTCGGCTGGCAGAGCGCCCGGCTGTGAGAAGACAAGATGTCCGCCCTTGAACGCCACGAGTGTGGGAATAGACGTGATCTTTGCTGCCGCTGCGAGCGATTGTTCTGCTTCGGTATCGACCTTGCCGAAAACAATGTCGGGATAAGCGGTAGACGCCTTCTCATAAACCGGCGCGAACATGCGGCATGGTCCGCACCAAGCCGCCCAGAAGTCGATAAAGACCATGTCGTTGTCGGTGATGGTGCTCTCGAAGTCTTCGGCAGTCAAATCGATGGTTGCCATAACATTTCTCCTCTTCTCCCACATATTCCTGTTTGGGATCTGATTAGTTCAACAAGCATACCCCTGCAGGTATTCCTTTCGGGCTTTTCTAAATCCCCGTTGCTGGTGTGGTTGGTCTGGCCGTGACTGATTCCGACGTGACCGCACATCGTCGTCCGGATCGCAAACAAATTAGGCTTTCTTGTATGCGGAATGAGCACGGATGAGAGGTGACCCATGGCTAGAAGCGTCGCTCTTGGTCTTCTGCTAACGGTGCGGTTCTTCCTCGAACTCGCACTGCTTGCGGGCGTAAGCGTGGTCGCTTGGCAGCTTGGTGAGCCGTGGCGCTGGATCTCGGTGATTGTCGCGCCAGTCGCTGTCGCAGTCCTGTGGGGACTACTTCTCTCGCCCAAGGCAAAGGTCACGCTGCCCGCTGGCGCGAAGCTCTCTATCGAAGCAGCGTTCTTTCTCGCCGTCGGAATTGGCCTGTACCTCGCGGGCTTTCATCCTGCCGCTGTTCTCTTAGCGGTCGTCTGGCTGTGCGACCGAATCGCTCTTGCCGTACTGGGGCGATAGACGACTTCTAGAGCTCACGCTGTCTGAGTTTCAATGGCGGTTAGAAGCCACTTCATCAAGAAATACCGAAGGGGTCCATCTCGGCCAACGCGGCGTGCCGATCAACGTTCCCCGTTCAAATGTTGCAACTAAACGAAAGGGCACAGTTGCTCGACTGTTGTCTAGCACGTGCGTCACGTCCGCATTCTGGATCGCCGAGGAAGTTGGGCTCAATGGCATCGGCGAGAAGACGGAATAGCGGCATCAGTCGAGAGCTGGGCGGATCACAAGGTTCCCATCATCATCGACTTCGGAATATGACTCACCTGCGGCTTGGAAAGCTGCCGCATAATCCAACTCGCTTCGCAGTGCTTCCAATCGAGTTGACCATTCTTCGTGCCCGGTTGACTGCATTCCTCTCACATGCTGGGTGGCATGCACACGCCGCACTGCAGCATCAGGTCTGAGCACCGCATCAGGATGGAAAATTGAAGCCAAGTCTTCAATGCCATCCACAACACGAGGACCGGAACGCGCGAACGACGCATTCGCGTCCACTGCCCACACTGGGGTATCTCCGAAACGATCCACAACCTGACCTGCGAGTTCACTCGCAGCATCGAGATCAAAACCACACGGAGCACAAATCACGACATCCGGTGCCGCCTCTTCGGCCTGCTCCCACGACATCCGGAAAGACTTCTCTCCTGTCGTCCCAAGCACGGGGATACCACCAGCCAACTCAACCATCTCAGGAATCCAATGGCCCGGCGCATATGGCGGGTCGGTCCACTCCAGCACCAAAACTCTCGGCTTCGGACGGCCAGCGACAGCACTGCGCACAGCATCGAGACGCGCATTCAAACTGTCCACTAAGCGGCTTGCCTCCGGCAGGTGTCCGGTGCGCTCACCGAGTAGAAGTACCGAGTCGAGCACGTCACCGATCGTGTACGGGTCAATGGTCAGCACCTCAGCACGACAGCCAAGGTAGGTCAATGCATCGTCCACGATCGACACGTCGATTGCGCATACGGCGCACAAATCTTGTGTAACCACGAGGTCCGCGTCCAAATCAATGAGCGCGTCTGCCTCCAAATGGTAGAGATCCTCACCACGCCGCAAAGCAGCAGCAACGAACTCATCAATTTCTTTGGGTGTCAGCCCGTGCGACATTGCCGAGTTTGACACGATCTGCCGCGTCCGTGCCTCGACGGGATAGTCGCATTCGAACGTCACTCCGACGACGTCGTCGCCCGCGCCGATCTCGAACAGGATTTCGGTTGTCGACGGCAGCAAAGACACGATGCGCATGGAGTCAACAATAGGCGCGGTTACTCAACCGCGGGAAACTCACGTTTCGGAGCACGACATCGATCCCCTGCGTAGTCGGTGCGCAAAGGCTCGTCGAGTCAGCCGCCGATGCCTTGGCAGTCTGGATTATTCACTTACTCCCGCACTGAGGCCGAAGAACCGGTCGAAGAACGTGCTGAGTCGATCGATTACACGTGCCTTCTTCTCTCCATATCCTCCCCCTGCAGAAAAGCGGGACGCGGGCGGAAGTATCTTCATGACTGCGGTGCCCGTGTTTGCCACTGATCCGTCTCGGAAGGCGTGGTCGACGAAGAGTCGGGTTTCCTCGGGCTTGAGGTTTTCACTGGCGATGATCGACTCGCGTTCTGCTTCACGGCGGGCTTCAATGAATGCGCGCCACTGTTCGTCAACAGCCCAATCAATCACGCGGAGCGATTAATTTTTGTGGAGCATAGGAGTCCCCCACGCTACGCGCGGGAGGTACCCCCACTCGAATCACCAACCCGAATAAAAACTAACCGCTCCGACACGCGGAGCGATTAATTTTTGTGGAGCATAGGAGATTCGAACTCCTGACCTCTTCGATGCGAACGAAGCGCGCTACCAACTGCGCCAATGCCCCTAAACGGATTACAGAATAACAATACTCCGGGGCAACTCCGGAAGAAAAAGCCGGGTTTTAGTGACCGACGGCCTTCCGATCGGTGCCAGTCGCACCGTCATCTTTGTGGCCAGGAAGTTCAGTTTGTTCACCTTCGACATGGCCCGAAGTCCATGTGCCGGGCTGGCTAAAGTCGATCGTACGAACCGTACGACCAGCGCGCGGCTTCGTGACGTAGGTCGGAACCGTAACCGGAAGTGGATCCCATAAAGCCTCACCCGAAGAAACAGAGGCACTCGGAACCGCAATCTGAAGCTGTTCATCCAAAGCGTCAGCTTCGAGGGGAACGTCCTTCTCCATCACATGGCGAGTGTCAGGATCGTATTCCTCAAACTGATGGGCAACCACGATCGTCGCCTCAGCGTCAGGACCAGTCTCAACTGTCGTCTTCTTCGCTGTTGCTTTAGCAACAACCGAACCAAGCGACGCAGTCCTAGCTTTCGTTCGCTGCCACAGGCCAGACGCCTTTGACGGTGCTGTGGTTTCGAGACTGATCTCCTCCGTCATTTCTTCATCAGCGAACTGCGCCGACTTCGAAGAATTCCGAGCCAAAAGCTTCGGCTTACCCAACCCGCGTTCATCACGAACCATAATCCGGCAGGCAACCAACCATGCTGCAATCAAGAACACTGGCGCAGCTACCCACCACCATGTGATGAAACCGTACGCCGCCACGCCCACAACCACAGCCAACACCGTAACCAAGGCAAGCAAAGTATTACGGCGGCGACGCGCTGCCACAACTTCGGCCTCACGCGAAATCGTCGGCCTAGTGCTCACCGGCTGAGTCTCCTGCGAAGCCTTGGACTCCGCGGCCCGGACCGGGGATGCGCCTTGAGCAGACACAGTGGTCAAGGTCTTGCGGCTAGCGCCCTCATCGACCGACTCGTTCTTGGAGGTCTCGTCATAGCGGCGAAGAGCCAACGGCACAAAATAGGCAGCCCAAAGGACAACCACAAATGCAACGATAAATCCGCTCGATCCTTCCATGCATCACACGTTAGGGTCTCAAGACAACTAAGCGCGGGAGGATACCGCGTGTCTCCCCCGTGAGTTAACTCAAGTCCCACAAAATCATGCTTGACCGGCGCCAGAAGCGAGCGCCCGAGCCATTAGACCTTCGGGAACATCCTCAGCCAGAATCTGAAAAATCCGATGATCCCGCCAACCTCCGTTGATGTGTAGGAAGCGCCGGGCAATACCGACTTCCTCAAACCCAAGCTTCGCTACAATCCTCAAACTCGCGGCATTTTCTGGTCTGATAGCGATCTCAACACGATGTAGACCCGCGCGAGTGAGCAGGTGGTCACTGACGATCGCCACCGCGAGCGTCGTAATACCGCGCCCAGCGTGACTCTCCGCAATCCAGTAGCCGATACTCGCACTCAAAGCCGAACCTCGGGTAATCGAGTTGACTGTCAACTGCCCAACAAGCTCGCCATCCCACGTCACAGCAAACGGCATCATCAGACCCTGCTTGGCTTTTCGGCGTTGAAAAGCAATCATCGAAGTTTGCGTTGTGAAGCCCAAACCCGCACCCGCCGGAATCGTGGCATCCCACGGTGAAAGCCACGAGTCATTTGCTAAACGCAGAGCATTGAGACGCGCAGCATCTGAACGAACGAGTGGCCGCACACCCACACTGCCCTGTTTGAATCGAGCTGGCCAACCAAGAGCCATCAGAAAGGTCGATCAAGAGTCAAGGTGCGGACCGGGTCTCCCATATTGAGAGCCGTCTCGTCTTCACCGACCACAATGAATGCGTTTGCCCGTGCAAGTGACCCAATCCGACGTGCATGGCTCGGCGGAACAGGAGTGACTTTTGCCCCTTTATGCGTTACTTCGAAGAAAGCCGGACGATACTCGCGCTCACCGAGTGGAGAAGCAATATCTTGCGTGAGCACCGCGTGCACTTGAGGACGTCGATATGGCACGATGCCCATCATTCGACGGATTGCAGGAACGACGAAAAGTTCGAACGAGGTATAGGCCGCTACCGGATCACCAGGCAACGTAATAACCGGTGTCTGTTCTTCAAATACACGACCAAAGCCTTGCGGCGCAGCGTGCAGAAGTGCCACATCCTTAAACGTCACTTCACCAATCTCCGTCAAGGTGCGTTTGACCATGGCGCGGTCACCCTCACCGATTCCGCCTGTCGTCACCACGATGTCGGCACGAACCAACTGATCCGATAGCACACGTTTGAAGGTTCGCGGATCATCATCGACGACGCCCACCCGGTACGCGATTGCGCCAAGAGACCGGACGGTTGCAGCCAACATCGACGTGTTGGCGTCCGCAACCGAATCAGGATCGAGATGTTTACCGGGCTCACGCAGTTCGCGTCCAGTAGATATCAAAACGACCCGAGGACGTGGACGAGCTTTGATGCGTTCGCGGCCGATGGCGGCCAACAGCCCAATCTCACGTGGACCCAAATAGGCACCCTCAGCAAGTGCCACCTGACCCGACTCACGATCTTCACCACGGCGACGAACCCCGTAGGCATGAGAAATTGGGGCAGCAAAAATGGCTTGGTTCTTGCCCGCCGTAACTAGATCATTTGGTACGACTGCATCAGAACCGCGAGGGATCGGAGCGCCTGCCATGATCTTGACACAGGAACCCGGACTGATCGCGAAGGGCTTTCCTGAACCCGCAATGATCTCCGAAATTATCGGCAACGACACCTGTTCATTAACCGAGGCCAATGCTAAGTCACCTGAATTAACTGCATAACCATCAATATCGGCAGTGTCGAAACGTGGAAGGTCTTCTTCGGCGAGCACATTCTCGTGCAAGGTGAGTCCGAGAGACTCAACGATGGGTTGGTCGTAGGCAGCCAACGGCCCCACTCCACGCAGCACCGTTTCTAAGTGATCCTCGATAGTGGCACGTCCCTCCGCAATGCTCTGCGGACGTGGGCGTGCCGGCATTTCACCGGCCGACATGTTTGCCAGCCTAGTTGTCAGGCAAGGCTCACGGGGGCATGTGGTCCAATGTCACTCGGGTTTTTCGTTAATTTCCTAACGAAAGCTACGCGGACAGCGTGCCGGTGATCTTGATACCGTCGTCAATCACAGCCGCACCATCCGTCTTAATGGTGACATCGCCCACGATCTTTACCCCGTCACCGATCGTCCAATCGCCCCGCACAGTGAA
Source organism: Aeromicrobium sp. (assembly GCA_040394025.1). GTDB lineage: Bacteria > Actinomycetota > Actinomycetes > Propionibacteriales > Nocardioidaceae > Aeromicrobium. The sequence goes on along the minus strand of JBEBSZ010000006.1, from coordinate 14,337 downwards.
CGCTTCAGAATGTCGTAGCGAGACGGTACCCAAGACTCGATCTTCAAAATCCGCAATCGTCGAGAAGTACTCACGATCAAGATCGATGAGCGGCACTCGGTCAGCGACCTGCCGCACGCGATGGTCCGGTCCAATCTCATATACATCCGAACGCATAAGCAGTAAATCGTTTGTCGTCTTAACCGGTAGAAAGCGGGCCCGGGGCACCTCAATAGCGGTAGCACCTTCAAAGACACCAATCGCCGCACCCATTGCGGATTCGATTTGAATGACCCGCGGAGAACTCGGATCTGTGGGGTCTACATTCTTCTCGTTGCGGATCAACGGCAGGTCTAACACGCCACCGCCAGCAGCGAGCGTATCCCGCAGCGCGATGAGATTGATCCATAAATTGTTGGTGTGAAAAAACTGGTGCACCTCGAGGTCTGAGGCTTGAGCTTGATCTTCGGGAGAAACTTGCGCAGTCTCACGCAATAGGAGTCGTCCGTCATCACGGCGAATCACGATATGCCCACCTTTGACGTCAGACTTGGTACGGCGACAAACCTCAGCCGCATAGGGCGCACCTGAACTCGCGAACCAGGCCATCATGTGTGGATCCGGGTATGCGCCCAGATTGTCGGCGTTCGAAAACGACGCGAACTCTATCCCCGATTCGATCAAAGAATCGAGCACACCCGAAGCGCTTAGCGCGGTATAAATATCTGCGTGACCTGGCGGACACCATTCCAGCGAAGGATCTGCCGGCCAATCAATCGGCATAAGATCTTCCACTCGAATCTTAGGTTCTTGATTCTGCAAAAAATCGAGCGCCAGCCCGAAAACAGGCAAATCGTCGTACTGGGCTAAGGCTTCAAGCGTGTCTGCTTGGGTGCGGAAGCTATTCATGAACATGAGGGGAATCTGCACGCCCAACTCGGACCGCAAGTGGCGAATCTGCTCAACGATGATGTCAAGAAACGTTTCTCCCGCGCGAACCTCGAGCAGCGATTTGGCGATTTCCATACCCATTGACGTGCCGAGTCCACCATTAAGTTTAATGACGACCGTACGTCGAGCTGCGTCACGTTGAGCGTCAAGATCAAAGTCCAAATCAGCAACCCGATCGACATCCTGTAAGGGCAAAACGTCAGATTCAGGAATCAAGCCGGTCGAACCGTCCTCAATCTGATGATAGAAGTTTTCAAACACGTCAATAGCCTGCTGGGGAACACCAGCACGACTCATGCGCTCCATCGCGACCCGAAGACCTTCCATTCGGCCTAGGCTAGCGGCATGACCGACTCGATGCGCCAAAGGAAACAAAATCTACGAGTATCTCTCATCACACAACGCCGTTCCCGGACGGCAACAGAATTGCGAGATGCAGACAATGCAATTGCTCATCATGCGAGTTCTTGGCGTGCGCTTTCCTCAGCAAAACGAGTTGCCTGCTACGTCTCTTTACCCGCCGAACCAGGGACCAAAGCGCTTATCTCAATGTTGATCGAGCGGGGCATCGAGGTGATTGTGCCGATCAGCAAGAAAGACCGCAGCATGGACTGGGCGGTCTTCACTGGCGATGTGACCTCAGGCGTGCTTGGCATTCAGGAACCAACTGGCCCCCCGCTGGGAGCAAACGCTTTAGACAGTTGCCAGATCGCATTCATCCCCGCCCTAGCGGTTGACCATTCTGGCAAGCGCCTTGGCCGAGGCGCTGGCTATTATGATCGTGCTCTCGTCGATTTTACCGGCATCACGTGTGCCGTCGTCTTCGAAGATGAACTACTCAAGGATGTCCCCTACGAAGCCCACGACCGGCCGGTAAACGTTGCGCTCACGCCCGGCGGAGTGTTCCGGGTCTTGTGACTCAACTTTTGGGCGGTTTGCCCCCTGATTTCAGCGAAATCGGGGGCTAAACCGCCCAAAAGTTGGGGTTTTAAAGATTGACGATGGGCAAGCGCAAGGCGGCCGGAGCTTCATCAGGGACGACGGGATGGTTTGGTTTCACCGGCTCCACATAGCGGTATTCCTCCCCCAAAGCCGGACGCGAATCGTCGTCACCTTTATTCGGCCACATTGCCACGGCTCTTTCGGTCTGCGCCACAATCGTGAGCGAAGGATTCACTCCGAGGTTCGCGCTCACTGCCGCCCCATCCATGACATGTAGTCCTGGGTATTCATAGAGTCGCTGATACGGGTCAATAACACCGGTTTCAATCGAGTCACCGATCGCACAACCGCCCATGAAGTGAGCCGTCATGGGGACTCCAAACGGTTCACCGATCGTGCCGCCAGCGATTCCACCCATAATGTCTGCCATATGTTTCGTCGCCGTATGCGCTTCGGGAATGTAGTCTGGATTCGGCTTGCCATAGCCCTGCTTAGACGTCAGCTTGCGCCGACCAAACCAACCCTTCTTAGTAAAGGTCGTAATCGAGTTGTCGTGCGCTTGCATAACTAAAGCGATCACCGTGCGCTCCGACCAATGTCTCGCGTCATACACTTTGAAGATTTTGGGCACAAGCTTAAGCGTGTTGATAAACCATTCGAATAGCCGTGGTCGCCCGGTATCAGCTGGAGCAAGCGCCGCCTGAACAAGCATCATCGCGTTTGAGCCTTTGCCGTAACGGACCGGCTCAATATGGGTGAACTCATCAGGATGGATCGATGAGGTGATGGCGACACCTTCTGAATAGTCGATATCTTTCTTCATCGCCACTGAACCCATGAGAGCTTCAGAATTTGTTCGCGTGAGTTCGCCGAGTCGACGAGAGATTCGCGGCAAATAGCCTTCATCACGCATTGCGTGCAAAAGCTTTTGTGTACCGAGCGCGCTTGCAGAGAAGATCACTTGTTCAGCGGTAAAGATGCGCTTCTTGCCACGACGTTTGTCAGTAGGTCGAGTAACTATTTCATAGCCACCACCCTTGAGCGGACGCACTTTCGTCACGGTGGTCATCGGGTGAACCGTGGCACCAAACTTTTCTGCGAGATACAAGTAGTTCTTCACCAGCGTGTTCTTGGCATTGTGGCGACAACCCGTCATACATTCACCACAATTCGTGCATGCCCGACGTTCGGGACCAACGCCACCGAAATAAGGATCCGCGATCGCTTCACCACCCTTGCTGCCGGGTGCCCCGAAAGTGACTCCGACGGGCGCATAGTGGAACGTTCCGCCGACACCCATACGTTCCGCTGTTTCTTTCATGACCCGATCGGCGGGTGTCTCCTGATCGTAAATCGACACACCCAACATGCGTTTAGCTTGGTCGTAATAGGGCGCAAGTTCGGCTTTCCAATCAGTGATGTGCCCCCAAGCGGGATCCTCGAAGAACGGGTCAAGCGGTTCGTAAAGGGTGTTCGCATAAACCAAGGAACCACCACCGACTCCCGCACCGGCCAAGATGAGGGAATCTTTCAACAGATGGACCCGTTGGATTCCAAAACATTTCAATGCTGGTGCCCACAAATAGTTGCGCAAATGCCAAGAGTTTTTCGCAAACTCATCGTCAGAGAAACGTCGACCCGCTTCAAGTACAGCGACTTTATAGCCTTTTTCCGTCAGCCGAAGCGCCGAAACGCTACCGCCGAAACCAGAACCAATAATGACGACGTCATTGTCGAACTGTGTGTTCTTCTTCACTTTTGGCATGGCTCGATCATAGACAGGAAATGGTCGATCTGACATCGATAATGTCAGATTCAATGCCTAAAGTAACGAGCTTTCTTTACCGGGTCAGCCCAAGACTACTTCGACGCGCTGAAACTCTTTGAGTTCCGTGTACCCGGTTGTGGCCATCGAGCGACGTAACGCACCGACGAGATTCATCGTGCCGTCAGAAACCGAGGATGGCCCGAACAACAGTTGCTCCATGGTGCCGACCGTGCCAACGTCGACTCGTTCGCCTCGCGGGAGCACCGAGTGCCAAGCCTCAGCGCCCCAGTGAAAACCTTTGCCTGGTGCCTCAGCTGCACGAGCAAACGGCGAACCAATCATGACGGCGTCAGCTCCACAAGCGATGGCTTTTGCGATGTCTCCACTACGACCAATCGAGCCATCTGCGATGACATGAACATAACGGCCGCCAGATTCATCAAGGTAGTCACGGCGCGCAGCAGCAACATCGGACACAGCCGACGCCATCGGAACCGCAACACCCAGAACCGAACGAGTTGTGTGGGTCGCACCACCACCGAAACCAACGAGTACACCAGCCGCACCCGTCCTCATCAAGTGCAGCGCCGCTTGATGAGTTGCGCATCCGCCCACAATCACCGGAACATCGAGTTCGTAAATGAACTCTTTGAGATTGAGTGGCTCTGTTTGACCAGACACATGTTCGGCCGACACCGTCGTACCGCGAATCACAAAAAGATCGACGCCAGCCGCAACGACCACATCAGCGAACTGTTTGGTGCGTTGCGGAGACAGCGCACCTGCGACCGTGACTCCGGCTTCACGCACTTGACGCAAGCGTTCCGTGATGAGCTCCGCCTTGATGGGCTCTGAGTAAATCTCCTGCAGGCGGCGTGTGGCCGCTGCACCTTCGAGAGTGGCAATTTCGTTCAGCACACGCGCGGGATCTTCATAGCGAGTCCATAAGCCCTCAAGGTCCAATACGCCAAGCCCACCGAAACGGCCTAAGGCAATAGCGGTGTCCGGACTCATCACCGAATCCATCGGAGCTGCGATCAGCGGCAGGTCGAAGCGGTAGGCATCGATTTGCCAGGCCGTCGATACTTCCTCAGGATCACGGGTGCGCCGACTGGGCACAATCGCAATATCATCGAAGTGGTAGGCCTGTCGGCCTCGTTTTGCCATGCCAATATCAATGCTCACAGGCTCTAGGTTATCTACGTTTCAATGTAGGTGAGCCCTCGGCGCATCTTCGAGACCAGAAAGCGACCGGATTCAGCAGATCTGATGCTCCCGACTACAAGATCGTGTAGTTCGGAGCTTCGACCGTCATCTGGATATCGTGCGGGTGGCTTTCCTTGAGACCAGCCGCAGTAATCCGGACGAAACGACCCTTATCTTGCAGTTCGGGGATGCTGCGTGAACCGACATAAAACATCGATTGATGCAGACCACCGACAAGCTGGTGAGACACGGAAGAAAGCGGACCGCGGTACGCGACACGGCCCTCGATACCTTCGGGCACGATCTCGTCATCGCTGGCCACGTCGGCTTGGAAGTAACGATCCTTCGAATAGGATTTTTTGCCACGCGAAGCCATAGCGCCAACCGAACCCATGCCACGGTAGGTCTTGTACTGCTTACCACCGACGAAGATCAGCTCACCAGGGCTCTCCTCACAGCCGGCCAACAGCGAGCCAACCATCACCGTATCTGCGCCAGCCACGATGGCTTTGGCGATATCGCCCGAGTACTGCAAGCCACCGTCTGCAATGACAGGAACACCAGCAGGTTTCGCTGCGAGCGAGGCTTCATAAACTGCCGAGATTTGTGGAACTCCCACACCCGCGACGACCCGCGTGGTGCAAATCGATCCCGGGCCGACACCGACCTTAACCGCGTCGACACCGGCGTCAACGAGTGCCTGAGCACCTGTGCGAGTCGCCACATTGCCGCCAATGACTTGAACATCATTGAACGCGGGGTCCGCTTTGAGTTTGCGGACCATTTCCAGCAGAGCAGTCGCGTGCCCGTGGGCGGTGTCGACAACGAGAACATCGACTCCGGCTTCCATGAGTCCTCCGGCACGCTCGAAAGCGTCACCGAAGAATCCAACGGCCGCACCAACGAGGAGGCGTCCATCACCATCTTGGCTCGCCAGCGGATACTGCTCCGACTTGACGAAATCTTTAACGGTGATCAAACCCGTAAGACGACCATCCTTGTCGATGATGGGTAACCGCTCGCGCTTATGTTGGCGCAGGAGCGCGGAGGCTTCTTCGCGGCTGATTCCCTCGGGGCCAGTGATTAACGGCATCGGCGTCATGACATCGCCTACAAGCGTGTCGCGCCATTCAGCTACCGGTGTAAACCGTAGATCGCGGTTGGTGATGATACCGAGAAGTTTATTGTCACCGTCGACGACTGGCAGACCCGAGACGCGGTACTCACCACAGATCTCATCGAGTTCTTCAAGGGTTGCCTTAACACCAATCGTGACCGGATTAGGAATGATGCCGGTCTGAGTGCGCTTAACGAGATCGACTTGGTAGGCCTGATCGTCGGCCGAGAGATTCCGATGCAAGATACCAATGCCACCTTCACGGGCCATGGCGATCGCCATCCGCGATTCAGTAACCGTATCCATCGCGCTAGAGAGCAGCGGGATCCGGAGCGAAATCTCACGGGTTAGCCGCGAGGTCGTATCGACTTCGCTGGGAATGACGTCTGTTTCTCCAGGAAGTAAGAGTACGTCGTCATAGGTGAGACCAAGATTGGCGAACTTATCAGGAATAACCGGCGAATCCATGGATAGAGTCTACGCCGGGCTATAGAAAATCAAACTCGCGGAGTGAGGCCGGTGATGCAGATCACCTAGCGTTTGAGCCCGATATCGAGTCCGAGTTCGGGGCTCGACTCACCACTTACGCGCAAAGACTCGGAGTGGGAGACTCACGCCTCCGGGTTCGTCGGATAAATATGGTCTGTCCATCCAGACCCATCCCACCAGCGCATTTCATTAGGACCGGCGGGATACCACCCTGCCGGTGGCGACGGCGGCTGGGTGGGCCCTGCTTTCGGTGGCGTCGTTGCACTCAGAGAGGACTCCGCCACCGATGGCTGTGGGGTTACTACATATGACGGGAACGTTGCTTGGGGGTACCCACTCGGCTCGGGCAAGCTTGGTTTCAACTGCTCGAATGTGGAGTTATTTGGCCCATCAGTCAGCGGGTCCGGACCAAAACGATTCGGTCCCATAGTTCCGCGGCTCGACATCATCACGAGTAGTGCGATGGATCCAGCTATCGGGACAAAGTATATCCAAATCATCCAACCGGAGTAGTTCATATCATGCAACCGGCGAATCACGACCGCCCAACAGGGAAGAATAGACAGTATTAAGAACCCGAGGAGTATCATCGCTATTAAAACTTGAACATCGGGATCAGCGACCATTTCAATCAGCAATAAATCAACAAAGTAAACTAGAAATATAAAGAGCATGGGCCACCAATACTCTGCTCGCCTTGCTCGACCCGAAAAAACTGCGTAGTTTTTGTAAAATAGTGCAATGGCTTCAACTGGCCCCATTGGCTTCGCTTCCATCGCGCCAGCCTATATCAGTTAATTAGTTTCTTCCCGCGTAAACGAAAATATCTTCCACTTCGCCGGACAGTTATGACGTGCAAATACAAAGCAAAGTTCAACAAACTTTGACCATAAGAAGTGGCGCAATCGTTGAAGGGGTCAATCAATTAGCAATCCCAGAGGTTCGCTTTAGTCGCGGACGACCGAGTCGCTCCCCTGCTTCCTGCTCGGCTTTGTCAAGTTTCTTCATAGATCGACGTGAGACTAGGAATGGCGCCTTGCGTTTAACGAACCGTTTGAATGCCCACGCTGTACCGACCTTCGGCCGATCGATTTGTCCAGCGAAATCACCCAACAAGGTCAAAACAGTTTCTTGCGCATCACTACGGTTCACGCCAATGCCGCCTTGAGCGCCCCGTTTGATCCAGCCAACGACATAAGCACCCGGAACTTTGCGTCCGGTGTCTTTATCAATGACACGACCATCCTCGTGCGGAATTGTTCCATTGATGTCATCGAAGGGTAAGCCCGCAACCGGGCTTCCTCGATGACCAATCGAACGGATCACAGTACTCGCCGGTATCGCAATCGTGTCATCTGCCGTTTTCACGACGACATTTTCCACGCACCCGTCCCCTAGGATCGAATCGACCTGAGCACCAAAAACAAAGATCGCGCGCCGACCTGGTCCGGGTGGTTCATTCAAGTTGGCTGAGGTTCGCTTCAAGCCCGCAAGCAACGCCGCTTTGCTGCCAGCCTCGGCGGAGGCCAGGTCTGCTTCCGTCTGCGGATCGGATTGAATAAGCAACTCGACGCCAGACGGCATCATGAGCAGTTCTGGCCGCGTAAATGCTGCCTGCTCTGGCCCCCGTCGGCCTAAAATGACGACCTCTTGAACCTTGGCCGCGGCAATAGCTTCAAGTGCCGCCTGCGCAATTTCGGTCTTAGCCAGGTCGGCTGGATCGCTGAGGACTATACGAGCAATATCGAGAGCCACATTGCCGTTGCCAACGATGATGACACGACCGCCACTAAGAACGACATCGATCGGTCGCACGAAATCATCTGCGTTATACCAGCGCACAAACTGGTGAGCTGAGTAGACATTCGATAGGTCTTCGCCTAACACGCCCAAAGGTCGATCACGATCTGCGCCCACGCCGTAAATCACCGCATCGTGATATTCGAGCAGTTCTTCGTGAGTGACATCCTTGCCTACGCTCACATTCATATACATCCGAATCCGCGGATGTTGATGGATCCAGTCGAAGGTGCTCGAGAAGTGTTTGGTTCCCGCGTGGTCGGGCGCAACAGCTGCGCGGACGAAACCACCCGGGAGTACGCCTCGGTCGAGGATCGTGACTTCGGTGTCGGTCGAGAGCAACAGAGCCCGAGTCGCGTATGACGCCGAGGGTCCGGTTCCGACGACCGCTACCCGCAGTGGTCGACCAGCACGTGGCGGCCCCATGAGGTCCCACGTGTGCTCCACATTCGCTTCAGCGGGCACGCGATTTTTGTAATACTCAGCGTTAACGTCCAAGAAGACGAGTTCATCACCCCGCAAAGTATCGGCGGGTTTGATGGCGTTCACTGGGCAGGCATCAGCGCAAGCGCCACAGTCAATACATACGTCCGCATCGACGTACAGTATCTCGGTCTTTCCGAAATCGGGTTCACCTGGACGTGGGTGAATGCAGTCGACTGGGCAGACGCTGACGCACGAAGCGTCGGTGCAACAGCCTCGAGTGATGGTGTAGGTCATCGGCGCCTCAGAGCATATGGACAGAGCGGTAGACACGCATCGCGGCCTTGTTGAGCAGGCCTGCGCTCGACAAGAAATCCATCAAATGAACGCAACTCATCCGCATGAGGTCTTGGTGATGATGGTTGTTTCGCTTCGCCTTGACCGCAAGATCGTGATCTAGTCCGACATTCGGATACACCTGATGGTTCACAAGCGATTCGACAATCACCGCTGCAACAACTGCAATCACAAGGGCCGACGCATTGCGCCTCGCCGGTCCAATCGATTTCATGCGATCAATGATTTCAAGGCGCGCGTATTTCATGTGGCGTGCCTCTTCAAGTACGTGAATTTTGCTGGTCGTGCGCACTTCTTCGAGCACGTTCTCGCCGCGCATCCAATCCCGTTGCATGATGTCGAGGATTTCTTCAGCAACGAGAATTGCTCCGAACGACATTTCTGGGCTCGATAAGGTCTTAAAGCCCCGGCCTAGTTCATGGAAAGCACGGATCGGACGGTAATGAGGCACACCCATCTTGGAACATGTCTTCGAGAACATGAGAGAGTGACGACATTCATCTGCGATCTCGACGAGCGCAAAACGGAATGACGGGTCGCCGTAGTCAGCTGAGTATTGGGCTCGCAGGACCATACTTTGGAGCATGGTTTCGAACCAGATCCCAGTGCTCATAATCGAGCCGACTTCGTGGCGAGTGAGATCGATACGTTGTTGCTCAGTCATCTGATCCCACAGATCAGTGCCGTAGAGGGTGGACCACTGTGGGTTCAAGCCATACTTGCTTGGGTCAAGCGGCGCTTCCCAGTCGATTTCTTGATCCGGATCATACGAGAGTTCTTCCGCAGACTCGATGAGTCGCTCAAATTCTCGATCTGCATCTAGGCTGCCGCGAAAAGAACGTGCTGCTGCATCCGTTCCCATCGTAATAGTCATGATTCACCCCTAAAGCTATGTGACATTGTCAGTGTAGCATTAATATGACAGGGGTCACACATCTTTAGGAATTAGTCGCATGCCCTTGATATATCAGGGCATTTACGCACAAATGCAGGACGGCCCCGGACTTCGCCGGGACCGTCCTGCATTTGTTTAGTTATCTCAGTGCGAGTGTCCCGCGTGCTCATCTTCCTCAGCAGGCTTCTCAACAACGAGAGTTTCCGTCGTCAGCAGCATGGCTGTGATCGAAGCAGCGTTCGACAGTGCCGAGCGAGTCACCTTGACGGGGTCGAGGATTCCTTGCTCCAACAGATCTCCGTACTCATCAGTGGCAGCGTTGTAGCCTTGGCCCGATTCGCGAACCTTGGTGACAACGACTTCGCCGGAGATTCCGCCGTTGCGGGCGATCCACTCGAGCGGGGCGTCTGCACCCTTGCGCACGATCCGAACACCGACAGCTTCGTCGCCAGTCAGACCAAGATCTCCGTCGAGAACCTTGACAGCATGAACGAGAGCCGAACCACCGCCAGGCACAATGCCCTCTTCGATGGCCGCGCGGGTAGCCGAGACAGCATCTTCGATACGGTGCTTCTTTTCCTTAAGTTCAACTTCGGTAGCAGCACCAACACGAATAACGCACACGCCGCCAGCCAACTTGGCCAAACGCTCTTGCAGCTTCTCGCGGTCCCAATCCGAATCGGTGAGCTCAAGTTCCGCCTTGATCTGGTTGACACGGCCTTCAACTTCAGCCGAATCGCCAGCACCATCAATGATTGTGGTGTCGTCCTTGGTGACAACAACACGGCGTGCGGTGCCGAGCACTTCAAGACCAACCTGATCGAGTTTGAGACCCACATCTGATGTGATCACGGTAGCGCCGGTCAACGTAGCGATGTCTTGCAACATTGCCTTGCGACGATCACCAAAGGCTGGAGCCTTAACGGCAACCGAGGTGAACGTTCCGCGAATCTTGTTAACTACAAGAGTCGAAAGAGCTTCGCCTTCGATGTCTTCAGCAATGATGAACAGTGCCTTGCCTGCTTGGATCACTTTCTCCAAGAGTGGGAGCAATTCAGCAAGTGCCGAGATCTTGCCTTGGTTGACGAGAATGTACGGATCGTCGAGGACGGCTTCCATACGTTCTGGGTCAGTCACCATGTATGGCGAGAGGTAGCCCTTGTCGAACTGCATGCCCTCGGTGAATTCAAGGTCGGTGCCCATGGTGTTGGACTCTTCAACCGTGATGACACCGTCTTTGCCAACTTTGTCGAAGGCCTCAGCGATGAGATCACCGATATGAGCATCACGCGATGAAACCGTGGCGATCGAGGTCATATCGGCCACGCTGTCAACTTCGCGTGCTTGCGAATGCAGTTCAGCAACGACAGCGTCAACAGCGGCTTCGATTCCGCGTTTAAGACCGATCGGGTTTGCGCCAGCAGCAACTGCTCGTAAACCTTCGTGAACCATCGCTTGGGCGAGCACGGTTGCAGTCGTGGTGCCGTCACCGGCGATGTCGTTGGTCTTGGTGGCAACTTCTTTAGCGAGTTGTGCACCGAGGTTTTCGAATGGGTCGTCGAGTTCGATTTCGCGGGCCACCGAAACACCATCATTGGTGATCGTCGGAGCGCCCCACTTTTTGTCGAGCACGACGTAACGGCCTTTAGGGCCGAGAGTTACTTTGACGGTGTCAGCAAGTTTGTCGACACCACGTTCAAGGGCGCGACGTGCGTCCTCATCAAATTCCAGAATCTTTGGCATGAACCGTTCCTGAAGATGGGTGGATTGAAATTACATGGCACCCAGATGGGCGCGGGAAAATCTGAGCCCCGGCTTCACAAGGAAACCGGGGTCACAGCAGCATCAAGCAATAACAGCGAGAATGTCACGGGCCGAGAGAATGAGGAATTCTTCTCCGCCGTACTTGACTTCAGTTCCGCCGTACTTGCTGAAAATTACTTTGTCGCCAACATTGACGTCCATTGGGATGCGCTCGTCGCCCTCGTCGTTGAAACGACCTGGGCCTACAGCGACAACTTCACCCTCTGAGGGCTTTTCCTTTGCGGTGTCAGGAATGACGAGTCCGGACGCAGTGGTCTGCTCTGCTTCGAGAGCCTTGATGACGACGCGATCTTCGAGCGGCTTAATGGTGACCGACACTAGTCGACCTCCCCTTTCGGCGATGATTATTACAGCTTCGGGTACTAGCACTCTCATAGCGTGAGTGCCAAGTTCCAGATTAGCACTGCGTTGGCACTCAACCCAAGCGAGTGCTAAAGCAAGAGTGCCTAACGGTGCTAAGCAGGCCGTTGGTCAGGCTTCACGCGCAACTTCTGCGGGTGCGACGGGCGCAGCAGGTGGGAGTCGCAGCGAGATGTCGAAGGTGCGTTGTTCAATCATGGCGAGCCGCGCATCAACACGAGTGAAGCCTGCTGTCATCTCGTCTCGAAGTTCGTTACGAACAGAATCGATCTTGCCATCCAGTTTCGCTTCAACACCATCAATCTTAGAATCAAGCCTTGATCCAAGTCGATCAATTTTTGAATCAAGCCTTGCTTCAACGCCATCGATCTTGGTATCGAGTTTGTCAAATTTGCGCGATGTCATCGCAAAGTTCGCCACCAACGCAGCAAGAATGGCCGCAAACGCAGCCCAACTCTGTAAATCCACCAAGTCCACCCCTTTATTGTGCCCCAGAAATTACCCGTAAGCCACAACTCTCGATGAAAACCAACCAGGTGAAAACACCGTAAGCCAGGCCTGTGGACGACAAGGCAGGCGACTCGCAAAGTGGATAGTTAGCAGTTTTCGTGCGTCGGCCGCGACATCTCTAGTCATCAAAACTCTTGCTCAGTCCATCTGCCATACCTAAAACACCTGCGGCAAACATCCCGACATCGGAATAGTCGATGCGCACGTGAATTCGCTCATTGAAACAAGCACCCAAGACCGGGTTAATCGTCAAAGTAACCACATCATCTCCGGCCGGATAGCGTAACGACCGAGGTGCGACGCTCATCAAAGCGGAACGAGCCGACAGTTGAGTTTCGACCTCGTTCAAGAATGAATCGTCCACCGCCAGTTTCACTTCTGGGTCAGAACTTGCTCCAAGCCTGTTCATATATTCGGCCCCAACACGCGCCAGTCGGCCGTTAACCCAGCCAGTCATATAGGCGACACATTCATTTGTGTTGTCACCTTTGATCCAATCGTTGCCGTCATGCGTCACGACCATCCACGTGTAGTGTTTCGACGACTGTTTCTGAGCCAAAGTTCTATCCGGCCAGACCCTAGGGGCAAAGATCCCCCGATAATCGCAGTCCTTCGCAGCATGATCACCAGCCTCAAACGGCGCGCGAGGTGAGCCAAGTATCGAGCATATTTCGATATCGCTGACCGCCACGTCAACGATATACAAGCCTTTCTGTCGAACCGTCTGCCTCACCAGTTCTAGGTGTGAGAAATGCGACAACTCAGCAAGGAATTCCTCAAACGCTCCCGACGAGGTCACGAGTTGAATCGCTTCCCGACGGGATTATCGTCATCACACTCCATAAATTGAACTGCGCAATCATCGTCTCTCCGCATTGAGAACTCCTCCTAAAACAAAAGTGCAGTCCGTGCCTTACCGCGACACCTAATCTCCGACGTTGCCCAGCCTGAATCTAATGATCTCGCATCCAACGAATGTCAAAGTTTGCACTGAACTGACAACAATATGATCCTCTTCGCTCCACGAATATATGTCGATCCACAGACGTCACCCGCCTGCCCATCAACACCAATGTGCTTCACAAGATCTGACGGTTCCCCATCTCTTGCATATCGTGTTTCTTTCGAGTCTTCAAAGTGGACCACAACGTATTCAGCACCGCCAAGTGCTCGCGTTACTTCTTCACGGCTAAGCCAGCCAGGAACACGATCCCAGACATTGTTCTCATGGTCACGCAAACTCCAATCCAGCATCCGAATATTGCGCTGTATCTTCACCATCAACTCAGCCTAGGTTTTCTAGGTCACACCGGCTGTACCGAGTATCCCGGCAATGCTCAAATGACCCACACCGAAAATACGCGTATGGATCGCGTTCAGGTTGTCGCCCTGCTCAAGTAAATGGCAGTCCGTACAGCGACAATCCCGTTCAACGTGAAAGACCGATTAGAACAGATGTGAGGCTAATGAGGGAAGGAAGGTTCGTACGCGAGCCTCAGATAATTTTCAGGCTTCACGGGCAACTTCTGCGGGTGCGACAGGCGCAGCAGGTGGGAGTCGCAGCGAAATATCGAAGGTGCGTTGTTCAATCATGGCGAGCCGCGCATCAACGCGAGTGAAGCCTGCTGTCATCTCGTCTCGAAGTTCATTACGAACAGCATCGATCTTGCCATCCAGTTTCGCTTCGACACCATCGATATTGCCAACAAGTTTCGC
>JBEBSZ010000005.1:0-107845 GCA_040394025.1 Aeromicrobium sp. | reverse complement strand
TGAGACGTTCGACAAGTGGGATCCAAAAAGCACCAGAACCAACAGATGGTTCGACAGCGCACATACTGGCGAGGTCTTGATTCGGGGTGTAACCAATGTTGTCGAGCATCGTTTCGACAACCCAGCGTCGAGTGAAAATCTCACCGTAAGACGTAGGGTTCTCGATAGCCGCAACTGACATGTCTCCCATCGTAGAGATCGACACTGACATGACCGAGGAAACCTAGATTTCCCAAACTTGATCCGACCGTTTCAATTGGTCGACGACGATTTCAATATTTGATAATGAAGCGAAAGGGCTCGTTTGGGCAAGTTGCGTAATTGATTCGAGAAATGAAGCGACTTGGGCTGCGTCTCCAGACTCCATAGACTTGTCCAGACCTTTAAAAAGATTCTCGAAAGTGTCATGACGCTCATCAAATGTCAGTTCCAATGCTTTGAGCAATACGAGCCCCTGAGTTTGGATGCGTACAACCTGGGTGTCTTTCCATGCAGAAATCTCTGCACGATCAGTCTTAGCGCTATTGATCTCTGAAACCCAAGTGTTCAGCATGCCGAGCATGAGGTTGAGAGTTTGGGTCGGATCGAAGACTGCGCCGCTATTTTTCACAGCAGAAACTGAGGGCTTGTCGCTCATTGATACTTCCTTACGATATTGAATGAAACCTCCGTTAGATGCCCAGTTTCAGCATCAAGAATAGGCGTATTGACGACCTCCCGAATGGCTCTTGTTAGTTGTAGTGAGCGTAGAAACTCGGATGCATGGAGATCGGGGTCAAAGTCGAGAACAATTAATTCATTGATGGCGATCTGAGCGCGCGAGTCTAAGTCCTTTAAGATTCCTGACAGCTCGTTCACCCGATGTGAGATTGAAGGCAACAGCTGGATTGCTGACTCAATCTCCGAAATAGCGACGGTGACATCCGCCAAGTATTGCTTTGCATTGGTTTTTTGTTTTGAACCGATGACGGCAACCGTGAGGCCACCAATAAAGGCAGCCGGTGCTGTGGCGACGAGAGTAAGCACAACGGAACCGGCTGCCATCCCACCCCCTCCGGCTGCGAGTGTGCCGCCACCGAGCCAGGCTAGGGTTGCATTTGTTGCGGCTGCCCCAGTCAGTGATGAAATCGCCGTACCTGTACCAGCAGTGGCGAATGTGGAAACGCCTAGAAGTGCGGCTTGAGGAGCAATTGCCGTTGCGCTTGCTCCAGCAACGCCACCTTTGAGCCAGTTTCGTGCCAACGTAATTTCGTTCTTCAATTCGGGTAATTCAGGAACCGTCACTTCGAAGCCATCGACAAGTTCTTGATCTAGTCGTTTTACGGCCATTTCATTCTGCTCAATCCAGTGAGCAAATTGGCCGATTGTCTCGTCAATTGATTTCAGCTGTTGTAAGCCATACTCAGTAAGGAGCCGATGTACGGGAGCCTGTGCAGATTCAAGCGCTGTGAGTGCTTGCGAGTGGGCAGCTTTGGCTAATTTCAAAATGGAATGTGCTTTTACGATATCGGTAGTTCCTTTAATGGCAGCGGCACCGCCAGCGAGGATAATCGCGCCAAGCGGAATCATAAGAGGAGCAACCACGAGACATCTCCGAGCTAAATGGGATCCGGTGTCAACATCGTACCGATCGCGGACGTCAATTTGCGATGAATTTTTCTTACTAGCTGTTCCACCCCATGTTGAACACCTCGAAAGCAGCAGCGAACGTCGTACCGAGTCGCGTGCCTGTCGGGCGTGCGATTCCCTCGAGGAATTCTGCTGGATCCCAGCCTTCCCAACCCAAGCTGTCGATGTAGGCCTTGTGGGCGCGTAAAGATTCCACTCCCGCGTCAAACGTGTTCGTCGTGTCGACGCCGTGAGTTGCCAAAGGGGAACTACCGGCCCAGACTTCTCGAACACCGCCCCACGGCTCTAGACCGCCAACAAGTTGATCGGGAAAAATCCACCGATTTCCCGCATCGCGCACGGCGTCCAGGGTCGCCTTGCCGACTGCTATGTGGTCGGCCTGGTTGAGGTTTCCGCCCCTAAAATTCTCGCGGAAGTTCATGGTGATGACGATTTCGGGTCGCCGCCGACGTACTACTTCAGCCAACGCTTCGCGCAGAGCGATGCCATACTCAAGCACACCATCGGGAAGTCGCAAAAAGTCGATCTCAGTTACGCCGACTAGCCGACAGGACTCACGTTGCTCAGCCTCGCGTAATGGCCCAGATTCGCTCGGATCCATGCCGTCGATTCCCGCTTCACCACTTGTCACCAGACAATACGTAATGTCTTTACCTTGACCAGTCCAGCGAGCAATCGCAGCTGCGGCTCCAAATTCCATGTCATCAGGGTGCGCGACGATGCACAGTGCGCGATCCCAATCCTCGGGCAGTGGAGTAAGTGGGGCGGGTTGCTCGGTCATGACCTCACCATACGGGCCAATGAAAAAGCCCGCACCGCAACAAAACCGACCAAAGTCGTGCGGCGAGTAATCCCCGTTGTACCAAGTGGGAGCCTTTAGGCTCCGTTACATGCGAAATTCTCTGAGGATCCGGTTTGCATGCGGTGTCTTGCTTTTGTCGGTGTTGCTCTCGGCCTGTGGAGACAATAGTGAATCGGCCGATGAAGCGAAGCCGAAGAGTGGCTGCGACTATGTCGTTTCAGAAAATGCGGCGAAAAAAGCAACACTGCCTGAGACGAAGCCTGCAACCGTCGAGGCGATGACTATCGCGACCAGCTACGGCGATATAGCCGTTACGTTCGATGCTGATAACGCGCCCTGCACCGTTAATTCGTTTGTGTCGCTTGCGCAACAAGGATATTTTGACGGCACTCGCTGTCACCGACTCGTCCCGGGATTCGTCCTGCAATGTGGAGACCCGAGCGCGTCAGGAATGGGTGGACCGGGCTATCGGTTCGCAGACGAACTGACCGGAGACGAAACATACACGACGGGGACGCTCGCGATGGCAAACGCGGGCCCCGGAACGAACGGATCTCAGTTCTTCATCGTGCTTGCCGACGTTGACTTGCCGCCCAATTACACCGTGTTTGGCCAGGTTGATGCCCGCGGGATGACGGTGGCACATGAGATCGAGGCCGCTGGCGTGTTGAGCAATAGCGAAACCCCGGTTAAGGATGTGCTGATCACTTCTGTTTCGTGAAACTCAGTTGAACGAGTGCGGCCATGAGCGCACAGTTCGCCGGTGCCTTTCAGGTGTCGGGCCCGAATCGCGCCTGACCTCATCAGCACCTATACCGGGTCACGTAGACTTGAACGTTCCCTGAATTTGCTGGCAAGGAGTACGCACGCCTATGGACCTGGAAGCTCGAGAAATCGAACTCGAACAGGCTTACGTTGACACCGTCTACGAAAACCTTGATGCGGCTAGCGAATCGGCGAAATCGCTCGTGGCTGAAGGAATGGCCATGGGTCACATCGGGCATGAAGGCGGGCTCGTGGAACGCGATGCGATGATCTACCAGGCCACCCGCCGGATGAGCGCGCTGGATGCCGCCCATGATGGTCTCGTTTTTGGCAGGCTCGATCTGACCGACGGCGAACCGCGCTACATCGGCCGGATCGGGGTGCGGACCCCAGAGCGCGATATTTTGCTCGTTGACTGGCGTGCTCCTGCCGCCGCGCTTTTCTACCAAGCAACTGCGCAAGATCCTGCCGGGGTCATTCGGCGCCGCGTCTTGCGCAGCCACCTCGACAAAATCGTTGGCATCGAAGATGACCTACTTGATGCGCATGCAGCCGACGATTCACTCGTGATTATTGGTGAAGGTGCGCTCATGGCGAGCTTGAGCCGTGCTCGTGATGCCCATATGCACTCGGTAGTCGCCACCATCCAAAAAGAACAAGATGATGCGATTCGGGCCCCGGTCCGTGGCGCCACCATCATTACGGGCGGCCCCGGCACAGGCAAGACGGTCGTAGCACTTCACCGTGCTGCTTACCTTTTGTACTCTGATCGTCGACGCTTTGAGCAAGGTGGAGTGCTCGTTGTCGGGCCCTCGGGTGTGTTTATGGACTACATCGACCGAGTGCTGCCAAGCTTGGGTGAAACCGCAGTGACGTTGCGATCCCTTGGTGATGTTGTTGACGGAATTACCGCTGATGTACATGATTCTCCGACCGTGGCAGCCGCCAAAGGCTCGATCCAGATGACCCAGGTGCTCAAACGACTTGCTGAAGCACCGCTGCCGAATGCTCCTTCAGAGTTCACCTACTTTTACCGCGATGACAAACTTGTCCTTGACCGCAAAGAACTGCGCCGCTTGCGTTACAAACTCTTAGCCCGCGGACGCCGAAATGAGGTCAGACATCGTGTCGCTCGGGTTGTGCTGAATGCGCTCTGGTCGCACGTCAAGGGTCCGCGCGCGCTTGAGCGTACTCAAGAAGAATTCGAAGACGACGTCAAGAATGATGATCGTTTCCTCGACTTCATCGAATTATGGTGGCCAGAAGTGGAGGCGGTGGAACTATGGGAAACGCTTGCACCACGCCTAGGTGAGATAGCCAGCGATCTGATCGACCACGAGGTCATTGTGAACTGGCAAAGGACCGCGAGCCTTGACCCAAAGATTGAAGACGTTCCACTCATCGATGAGTTGCGGTTCTTGCTTGGTGAAATTCAAGAGGTTGACGATTCAGAAGACGCCCTGCCGGAGCACCTGATGAGCTTCGAACGCGAAGAACGCGAAAACCGTCCACGCACCACCACGAGTATTGAAGACGAAGGCTTCGCGCATGTTCTCGTTGACGAAGCTCAAGACCTATCTCCTATGCAGTGGCGCATGATGGGGCGACGTGGTCGACTCGCAAGCTGGACCATTGTTGGCGATATGGCGCAATCGTCTTGGCCCGTGCCGCAAGAATCGATTGCAGCTCGAAACGAAGCACTCGGCTCGAAAGCGGTGCACGAGTTCAAACTGACGAAAAACTATCGAAACTCAGCCGAAATTTACGAGTTTGCTGCTAAGGCAGCAAAGCATGCGATTGATAATCCTGACCTCGCCGAAGCCGTGCGTCGCACGAACACTGTGCCTGTACATCTCATGGTTACGGAAGCAGAGTTGACGATGCGTGTGCGAGCTGAAGCTCGGGCTTTACTTGATCGGGTTGAGGGCAGTGTGGCCTTGGTGGCTACGGGCGCGACCCTTGACTTGTTCAAGCGAGAGTTGGTCGATCTGTGGGAAAGTGATGATCGATTCCGGGTGCTTGACCCGCTCGTGACGAAAGGCCTCGAGTTTGATGCGGTCCTGTTGGCTAACGCCGACGACATCATTGCGGAAGCCGAATCTGGCTGGCGCACGCTGTATGTTGTCTTGACGCGCGCTACTCAAGAACTCGTGACTGTCGGGACTAGCAGTCATTGGATCAAGGCGCTGGCATGATCCGCGCGTTGCGGGTATTAGGCCTATTGCTTGTTGGCCTAGTTGTGGCCATTCCAACAAGTGGTGCGGTCCTGTTGAGCACCGAACGTGCCATCACGATTGGCGCACACACTGCTACGGCTCGTCCCACCTTGGACGGATTTGTCACCGTCCTTGCCGGGCCGCTTTTACCGGAGGTCAGATTTCCGGCGTCGCACACATCAAAAGTTGGTGTCCGGATCATTTTGCGAGACGGAGACACTGCTAATCTCGAACAAATTCTGATGCAAGATGCCGCGATCGCAAGTCAGCCGCAAGGCGAGATCGCCTCCGTAACCCGCGAGGTGCAGCGCATGGTGGTGCGTGCCCTCATCAAGGGCAGCTTGGTCGGGTTGCTTTCCATGATGACTGTTGGAATTGTGTGGCGTGGCATTGGTTTGCGACGCCGTCGAGAGATCGCCATGTACGTCCGAAGCCGGCGAGGAAACGTCACGGTGGTGACGCTAGGCCTCTTGCTGAGTATGACTCTGACGATCACGATACTCATGCCTGTTGATTCAGAACGACAGATCACGTGGATCCCCATTCGAGAGGCGTACCCTTTGCTGCCAGAGGAGCCAATTCTTGAGCAGGTGATGGTCAGTCAAGGTGCGGCTGTGGCCGGAAGTCAAGCAATTGTCAAAGGCGCGCTCGATACGTATACCGAATCCGTTGACTTCTATCGCATGGTTGCTGAAAAAGCAGAGAGCCTAGTTTTGCCACAGCCCACTGCCGAGCAAAAGGTGGCAGTTGTGGTGACTGACCGGCACGACAACATCGGCATGGACCAAGTGGCCCGAGCAATCGCTGATGCTGCCGGAGCGTCAATCGTGATCGATCTCGGTGATGACACCTCCAGCGGTGCCACGTGGGAAGCTTTCAGCATCAATTCCTTGCGTGCCCATTTTGAGGGGTTCCCGATTGTTGCGGTTGCTGGAAATCATGATCAGGGGCCGAACGTAGTCAAAGATATGGAACGAAACAGGTTTCATGTTCTCGACGGAGAGCCTTTTACGGTTGAAGGCATCACATTTATTGGCCAAAGTGATCCGCGAAGTTCCGGTTTGACCGCGGGCTATAACGGTAATGAGAGTGAAAATAGCGGCGCAATCCAACGCCAAAGTTTGCGTCTCTCGGAGGCAGCGTGCGCGAGCGAGGATGCACGTACGTTGATCGTGCACAGTTCTGCTTCGGCGCGAGACACGATCGCGCAAGGTTGTGTTGATTTGGTTTTGTCGGGTCACTTGCATCGTGAAATACCGCCAAAAACTACCGAAGGACTCGCTGGCTCGGTAACATCGTGGGGTTTAGGTTCGACAGGCGGCGCTGCTTATGCATTCGCCTTGGGCAGCAAGCTCAGACGCAACGCTCAAGTGGGTCTGGTCACCTACGAAGAAGGCGTTCCTATTGGCCTACAGGCTGTCACCATCGAACCAGGCGGAATCCTTAGTGTCGGTGAATGGACTGCTGTAGGTTCCTAAGCGCGCTCCCACCTCGAGATTTGGTGGGTTTGCCCCCTGATTTCGAAGAATCGAGGGGGTAAATCGGCCAAAAGTTGTGGTTGGGTTAGGCTGCCGCCATGACTATTTTCCACGTTCAGTGGTGGCCACGCTCCTAGGTGGCCTGTCATTTTTGCGTCCAGACCACCCGCCGGTCGGTTTGGAAATCCGCGCAACCAGGTCGACCATGAACCGAGGAAATCCATGACCCTGCTCGACGACCTGCTTGCCCAACCCGCTTTTGCTCTTATCCGAGGCCGCGATGCCGAATCGGTGACTCTTATCGGTGGAACCCGCCAAGAGTTGGAATCATTGGCCGATATTTCGCGCACCAAGACCACGGCCGATATGTGGGATCAACTTGTGGTGGTGCCATTCGCTCAGATTCGCGAGCGTGGTTTTCGAGCGCATCAAGATGGCACGCCCCTTGTCGCGATTTCTGCTGACATTAACAGTGAAATCGCTATCGAAGAGTTGCTTAGCCTCCTGCCCAATGAAGACATAAGCTTTACGGACTCGGGCGGTTTCGAAACAAGCGATGAACATTATGCAGATGTTGTGCGTTCCATCATCGATAACGAGATTGGCCAAGGCGAAGGTGCCAATGTTGTTATCGGTCGGCACTATCGGGCCAAAGTAACTGATTGGAATCATGCGCGCGCTTTGACGGTGTTTCGTCGGCTCTTGGAATCTGAACGAGGGGCCTACTGGACATTTTGTATCTTCACTGGAGACCGGCATCTTGTTGGTGCTAGCCCAGAACGCCATGTGAGTTTGGACGCGGGCCAGCTGCGGATGAATCCGATCAGCGGCACTTTCCGCATGCGCGGCCTTGACACTACTGCTGATCGTCAACGTGAACTCCTTAAGTTTCTTGCTGACGAAAAAGAGATTTACGAACTCTTCATGGTTGTTGATGAAGAACTCAAAATGATGTGCGATTTGTGTCATGAGGGCGGCATGGTGCTCGGGCCGTATCTCAAGCCCATGACTCACCTCGTCCACACCGAATACCTGCTTGCTGGGCGGACAGACCGTGATGTGCGCGATGTGCTGCGTGACTCGATGTTTGCCGCAACTGTCACTGGCAGTCCGGTCGAAAACGCTTGTCGCTTGATCGAAAAGTATGAAACGGAGGGGCGTGGCTATTACTCCTCGGTGGCTGCCCTCATCGGTCGAGATGACCAGGGGAACGACCGTCTTGATGCGCCCATTTTGATTCGCACGGCAGATATTGATCTCGATGGGAATCTTAAGATCACCGCTGGCGCTACTCTCGTCCGAGATTCTGATCCGATATACGAAACTCAAGAAACGTGGGCTAAAGCATCAGGGATCCTCAGTGCCTTCGGTCTTGTTGAACCTGCGCCTGCTCCGGTCGAAGGATTCGACGCTTTCACGCGTGCCGATGATGTACTTATCGCGCTTGGATCACGTAACCAGCGGTTGAGCCAGTTTTGGTTGAGTGATCAATCGGGAGTTCCAGTAGACCCGCGGCTTGCTGGGAAAAAGGTCATCATCCTCGACAACGAAGACGATTTCGTCAAGATGCTGACGCATGTGCTGGGCGTGCTGGGCTTAGACGTCGCTGTCGTTCGCCACGAACAGTGGACGACAGAAACTTTCGAGGCCGCTGACCTCGCAATCCTCGGTCCCGGTCCGGGTGATCCTCGCTCGATTGACGACCCGAAAATGCAGACGGTGCGCGCGGCGGCCGATCAACTTCTGGCGCGTGGGCAGAAATTCCTCGCCGTCTGCCTTGGGCATCAAGTCTTATGTGACCGGCTTGGTCTTGATCTCGTGTTCAAAGACATCGTTTTCCAAGGCACACAGAGTAGGCTCCGAGTGCTCGATCGTGATGAAACTGTCGGCTTTTACAACACTTTCGTGGCCCGAGTCCCGCAGGATGGCCTACCTGAGGGCGTGAGCGTTCAAACAGATCCCACGAATGGTGATATACACCTAGTGTCGGGACCGCGCTATCGAGGTCTGCAGTTCCATCCCGAGTCGATCCTGACTCAAAACGGCTTCGCCATTGTGCGGGATCTGCTGCTCGAACTCTTTTCCGATTCGGATTAAGTTGTTGGGTCTAGTCCGAATATCAGCGTTCTCGGTCTGAACCTAGGGTCAACTCCACATCTTGGCTGGTACCGTCACGCAGGATCGTGAGCGTCACGGTGTCTCCGGGGCGATATCCTCGAACGGTGGCTACTAGTCCGTCTTGACTTGCAACCGGATGTCCATCAACGCCGGTGATGATGTCTCCGGCTTTTAAACCAGCTTGATCGCCAGCAGATCCAGCTGCGACCTCGCCGATCTTTGCTCCGATTCCGGTGAGGTTGTCGTCGGCTTGGGCGCGTTCGACGATCACGCCAATGCGGGCATGCTCGACTTTCTTTCCAGCGAGGATCTGTTCGGAGACACTGCTCACCAGATTGATAGGGATCGCGAAGCCCAGACCGATCGATCCGCTGCTGCTTCCGTCACCCGTGCTAATCGCCGAGTTGATACCTATCACGCGTCCAGCCATATCAACGAGCGGTCCGCCCGAGTTTCCAGGGTTGATAGCTGCATCGGTTTGGATTCCCGGGAAAATCGTTTGGGGGGTGTCTCGCGATACTTGATCGCCAGGCGAGACCGGACGGTTCAGTGCCGAAATGATGCCGTCGGTCACAGTCGCCTCAAGGCCGAACGGAGATCCAATAGCTACGACAGATTGACCAACCTGCAAATTGGAGGACGAACCTAGAGTTGCTGGTTTCAGACCGGAAACGCCTTCTGCTTCGATGACGGCGACGTCGGTGCCGACATCTCGTCCAACGATGCGAGCGGCTGCGTTCGTACCGTCTTGGAACACAACGGTGATCTGACCGCCGTCTGCGGCGGCTTCGATCACATGATTGTTCGTGATGATGGTGCCATCCTCGCTGATAACAATGCCGGTCCCTTGGCCGGCTGATCCACGGCCAGCCACATTAATTTTCACCGTTGATGGCAAGACAGCCGCAGCTACCTTCTCGACACTGCTTTCAGCCAATACCGATTGAGATGGGTTGTCGAGCGCCGTATTCGTGATGGGCAACGTCTCGTTATTGGAGGCATGGAAGACCGCGGCTCCCGTGACACCTGAAATACCGGAAAGCAGCACGATTCCGGTTACTGCTGCCACATTGCGTGCAAAGCGGTTCTTTTTCTTCTTTTCCGCGACGGGATTACCTTGAGAGGTAGGTGTTTGTGCGATTGGTGGTATGTGAGTGGTTGGAACGTGGTCCGCATCGAGGCGCTGGGTCGTAGTTGCCCAGTCGGGACTCTCCTGAACGGGAGCGGCGGGTGCACTTAGATCCTGAGGCTCAGCCGCGTCAGGCCTTGCGGCGGCTGAAACCGGCTCAGCTGCAGCAGATTCGTTTGGTTGATCACTTGCTGAGGTCGAGTCGGCAACGACTTCCTCCTCAGTCACCGGGATCGGTTCAACTGGGTTTGCGTCAGACGCAGGCTCCTGAGCACTCGTTCCATCGGACTCAGGTGTTTGTGGTTCAGGTTCGAACGGATCTACTGGATCGGTCATAGTTCTAGTTTGCCCTTCTTCTCTGAAAAAACCCTGTGAGTTTCGCGTGCAATCGCTGAATGTTTGTTCGCCCGAATCACTCGGATACACCTAGGATCACCGGAATAGTGAATGTGAATGTTGACCCCTCGCCGGGCACCGACTCGACCGAAACGGAACCTCCGTGGCGGTTTGCGGCTTGCTTGACGATGGAGAGGCCCAAACCCGAACCCGGTAGCGCCCGGGCTTCGTCAGAACGCCAAAAACGGTCGAAAACATGGCCTTGTTCTTCAGCAGAGATCCCGGGCCCTTCATCACGTACCTGCACTATTCCATCGCGCACGGTTGTCGTGATAGTTCCTCCAGCCGGGCTCCATTTCACGGCGTTATCCAGGAGGTTCGTAATCGCACGTTCTAGTAATTGGCCATCGCCGACCACTAAACACGAATCAAGATGATTCACGAATTGAACGTCATGAGCGCGCAACTGGACTCGTTCCGTCGATCGCTGCGCCACATCAGCTAAATCGAGTGGTTCGGGATCGCGATGCAATGGTTCATCACGAGCGAGTTCGGTGAGGTCGCCAACCAGCGTCGTGAGCTCTTCTAGCTGAGTGACGATGTCGTCGAGCAATTCGGCATGGACGTGCTCGTCAAGCGAAGCATGAGGATTCGCGGCCACTTGGCGAAGCAAATCAATATTGGTTCGCAAACTCGTTAACGGCGTGCGAATTTCGTGCCCTGCATCGGCAATCAACTGGCGTTCGCGTTGTTGGGTTTCTGACAGTGATTCGAGCATCGTATTGAAGGAACGAGTGAGTCGTGCCAACTCATCGTCATGCTTACTGTTTTGTTGACGAAGTGGTGTGAGTTCTTTGGTTCGCGTCACATGTTCGGTGGCAGCCGTCAGCCGACGGACCGGTCGCAAACCATTACTCGCCACTGTCCAGCCAGACAACCCAGCGAGCAGTACGCCGAAAATACTCGTGAGAAAAAGCATCTGCGCTAGGCGGTCGAGTGCGTTCTGTGTCGACTCCATGGATTGGGCCAGAATCAAGGCCTGACCGGGACCAGCCTGCACGGCAACGACACGGTAGGGCAAACCATGAATCGTGGCTGTGCGTGCTGACCGCGAGAGTTCCCCTATCGCTACCTGACCTTCGCGGTGATCGACTGGAATGGAATCAGAAGAACCATGCACAAGCGAGCCACCTTCGCTCGTGATGGTGAGAAGTTGGATTCCGGTGATCGAGAGAAGTTCGGCCTGTCGCACGGTAATTGAGTCAGGCGAGTATCCAGCTTCGACGGCGTTCTCTGCACGTTTGAACATCGCGTCATCGAGAGTTCCGATGAATTCGTCATACACGGTGATGTAAACAGTGAAACTCACGAGAGCAAAACTGAAGGCTACCGCGAAGGTCGTGAGCACGCCCACGCGACCAGCAAGACTGAGTCGCGATGTGATGGGCGAAAAGAGCCAATGAAGAAAACCGGTGTTGCTCACGGTGGGGTCTCTCGTAACACGTATCCGACGCCGCGCACTGTGTGCAGGAGCCGATTTTCGCCTTCGGCTTCAAGCTTGCGGCGCACGTATCCGACATACACCTCAAGCGAGTTCGCCGTCGCGGGGAAATCGAATCCCCACACTTCCTCCAAAATGAAAGATCGGTCCAGGACTCGCTTGGGTCGCTCCATGAAGAGTTGCAGCAGGGCGAATTCGGTTCGAGTAAGTGAGATTTTTCGATCTCCTCGACGAACGTCGCGCGTGTTTGGATCAAGCGTCAAGTCTTGGTACACCAAGACTGGCGCATCATCAGGATCGTCATTCGCAGGCACTACCCGCCGGAGCAGTGCCCGTATTCGCGCCAAAAGTTCATCAAGAGCAAAGGGCTTCGTGAGATAGTCATCCGCTCCCGCGTCGAGACCTTCCACGCGATCGGTGACGGCATCTCGTGCAGTGAGAACCAGAATAGGAATGTCATTGCCAGCCGCCCGCAGCGCACGGGTTGCGTCAAGGCCGCCAAGGCGAGGCATCATCACATCCATGATGATCAAATCGGGATCGATATCAGACACCCGTGCTAGTGCTTCGGCGCCGTCACTGGCCAGTTCGACCGTGTACCCGTTGTATTGCAACGACCGGCGCAATGAATCGCGCACGGAACGGTCGTCGTCAACTACGAGAATTCGCATAGGCACTATTGTGCCGGGTGGCTACGAATCTGTGCGTTCAGTGAGGTTTTGAGCCACCGCCGTGGCGCGTGCACCGTAAGCGCCGCCGAAAAGAACGGTATGAACGAGGAGTGGGTGCAGCTGGTGCAGGCCGATGCGGTCCCGCCAGCCTTCCGCGAGTGGGGTGGCTTCGTTGTAGGCGTCAATGATGCGCTCAAGGTGTGGTGCACCAAAGAGTGCCAACATAGCGAGGTCGGTTTCTCGGTGACCTCCGTGCACTGCTGGGTCAATGAGCCACACTTGGCCGTCCAGTCCCCACACCATGTTTCCGGACCACAGGTCACCGTGAAGGAGCGCCGGCGGTTCAGCGGGTCCAGCTAAGTCCGGCAGTTTCCGGATGGCGTTTTCGATGGAGGCTGCTTGGTCGCTCGTGAGGTGTCCTCGATCTTGAGCTGCTTTCACATAAGGCAGGACGCGGCGGACCGCATAAAATTCTTCCCAACTTTCTTTAGGTCCATTGGGAAGAGGTGCTAGTCCAACGAAGCCGTCATGGGCATCACCGAAGGTTTCGAAGCCGGCCGAGTGAGTTACCGCCAGCGCGCGACCAAAGTCTTCTGCTACTTCAGGTTGGGACTTCCCGGGCTCGATCCATGCCAAGATGAGGCACTCTTCATTGAAGCCGAGCACCTCAGGCACGGGGGCTCCCTGGGCAGCACGTAAGCGTTCGAGTCCGGCGGCTTCGGTTGCGAAGAAACCTTCCGGCGCATTGGCGCGAGTCTTAATGAGCGCATTGGTGCCGTCTGTCATACGCAACCGGGTTGACATGCAGATGTCGCCACCAGCGATAGACGTAGTGGATACGACGCCTTTGCCTAAAAGTTTCTCGGCGAGGGCTGAAGTTCCAGTCATACGTGTCATGAAACCGAGATTACCCGAGACCCAAGGGGTCGCGCGGGGTTGCTGGACCTTCTGAAGGAAAGCAGATACATCGGGGAATTAGAGTTGAGATTCCAAGTGGGGCAGCAAGGCATCTGTTGTGCGTTCAATCATGTCGAGAACTGTGAGGAAACCGTCGTGCTCTCCGTAATACGGATCGGGCACCTCGATGTCAGCCTCGCTGGCCAAGGGATCAAAGGACCGGAACATCCGCACTATGGCTTGTTGTTCCACTGTTGGTGCAAGGTCAAGCACATCTGCGTAGTTGCTGGCGTCCATTGGTAAAAGAAGCGAATGTTCGGAGTACCAGTCTCGAGTGAAGTGTTGGGCCCGATGTCGGCTCGGATCATATCCAGCGTCACGGAGGGTGGCTGCAGCGCGCGAGTCCATACTTTTCCCACGATGCCAGTCGGCTGTGCCGCTCGATATCACCGCGATTTGGTGATCGAGTCCTGCATCTTTCACCTTCGCAGCCATCACGACATCAGCCATGGGAGAACGACAGATATTGCCTAAGCAGACGAAGGCGACAGAAATGTTCACTGGGAAATGATGGCCGACACGATCGATTGGAATAGCGAGATCACAATCGACGCCAAGACGGCCCACCAGAAGCCATCGACAAAGAAGTGCACGCCAAACTGACTGGTGATCCATTCGGTGAGCAGTAACAGCAAAGCGTTAATGACCAGCAGTAAGAGACCCAGAGTAAGGAAAATGAACGGTAGTGAGAGCACTTTGACGATGGAACCGATGACCCAGTTCACCAAGGTGAAGACTAATCCAACAATGGCCAAGGCGAGAATGCGGTTGATTGTGGTCTCGTTTGGATCACCAATGTTCATATGGCTGCCCATGATGAGTGCAGCAAATGCGAGCGCAATGCTGCTGGCGAACCATGTTGGGAAGAAACGTTTTGCTTCGAAAGTTTCCATGGAGACCAGCCTAGAGCTTTAGCGAGCAAATGCGGAATTACTGCGTGTCGGAGTTCGGTCGGGCGCTGAGGCATATAGGGCAAAGTGTGCGTGAGCTTTTTGGTCCTACTTCACCCACGTTTTTGGGTTCACGCGTACCTAATAGCTGTTCTTGACTCGAACTTTCGACGGTCTCGTGGGAATTGGGAGGTAAGGGGGTCACGTGGTGAGTGGCAAATCTTCGGGCTCGTCCGTGCGGGCAGTTTGTGCCAGTACGATGCCGAGGAGCACGCCAAGGACACCGAGGGTTTGCCAGAAGGTAAGCACTTCTGCGAACCACAGCCAACCGACGGCGACTGCAATGATCGGTTCCAACATTGCGGTGACGGTAGCTTGCGAACTAGGCAAGTAACTCAGTGCCAGGAGATAAAGGAAGAACGGGACGACTGTTCCGATTGCGATGGACATGAGCATGGGAATCCACGCCACCGTTTCGAAGGCTTCGAATATTCCGAGCCATGATGCCTGGTGTGTCAGTGCCTCAGTGGATTCAATTGGCCACTGGATAAACAGCATCGCGAGCGCGCCGAAGCCAAAAGACCACACCACCACATGCAGTGGGCTCTGTGCTTGCGTTTCGTGCGTGGTGAGATTCTCGCCGAGGAGGAAATAGGCGGCAAAGGAAAATCCAGCCAGAGTCGCCATCAGGAGGCCGAAAGGATCGAAGGTTTCGCCAGACCCCCAAATCTGTCCGATGAGTGAAAGCCCCAGTAGGGCGAGACCAATGCCTGGCCAGACGCGGCGGTGGACCGGAATTCCTTGTACGAATCGTACCCAGAGCACAACATAGACCGGCGCCAAGTATTCGAGCAATACTGCTAGCCCGAGCGGTAGTCGAGTGATGGCGATGTTGTAAGTCCACTGCACGCAGGCGACACCGAAGACTCCGAGAGCGATCAGGAGTAGGAGTTGTCTGCCGCGCGGTGGAATGAGTGCGGAGCGATCGAATAGCAGGGCGACGATGAGGAACAGGAGGAAAGAACCTCCCAAGCGCAGGAACGTGAACGAGCCGGTGCTCAGCCCGGCCTCCATGGGCACACGAGAAATGCCTGCATTCAAACCAAAGCAGATTGCTGCGATGATCACGAGCGTGTGTCCCCGTAGGGGGTGGGCAGATCTCATGGCGGCATTCTTCCCTGTTCGGCTACGTCTGCCGTCGGCAGGCCCGCCTGTATTCAGAATCTTGTTGCGAGCATTGGCTCGGTCACGGTGATACGCTCAGATCAGATGTGATGCGGATCACATCAGCGAATTTTCTGGTCGCCACCCCTGACCAGATCTTCGCCAGCAGCAACTTCGCTTGGGAAATCCCCGAAAGCGAGGAGGAGGCCGACATGGCAATGTCATATTCCCATGAGCAGACGGATCTTCGGTGCTTGCTTACGCCCCAAGGTGAGCGAACGCCTGCACCCGGCTCTCGAATCGACGATGAGCGAGCACTGCTCAGTGGTTTTTACCGTGATATGAGTCTTATTCGGCGCTTCGATCATGAAGCGTACGCTCTGCAACGACACGGTGAACTTGGATTGTGGGCACCACTCTTCGGACAAGAAGCCACCCAAATTGGTGCTGGCCGTGCTTTAGCTGATCAGGATTGGGTGTTTCCGAGCTACCGCGAACACGGAATCGCTTGGTGTCGCGGCATCGGTCCAGAAGAAATGCTCGGCACGTTTCGGGGCACGGAAATGAGTGGCTGGGATCCGGTCAAGTATCGCTACGCTTTTGGGCAAATCATCATTGGTGCCCAAACCCTGCATGGTGTCGGATATGCCACGGGTTTGCAGCTGGATGGCATGGTCGGTAACAACGATCCCTCACGAGACACGGCCGTTCTGACTGTCTTCGGTGATGGGGCCTCCAGTCAAGGAGCAGTCGCTGAAGCAATGATGTGGGCTGCCTCCTACCAAGCTCCGGTGGTTTTCCTCTGTCAGAACAATCATTATGCGATCTCGGTCCCGGTAGGGCGACAGAGTCGTACCCCGCTGGCGGATCGAGCACTCGGATTTGGTTTCGAAGGGGTCCGAATAGATGGCAACGACGTCTTGGCCTGCTACCAGACGGTGGGCGAGGCTCTCGATAAAGCGCGAGATGGCGGTGGCCCGACCTTCATTGAAGCGGTCACTTATCGTCGTGGGCCCCACACCACCTCGGACGATCCGAGTCGGTATCGGGATTCGCTAGAAGAACAAGATTGGGCCAAACGAGATCCGATAGATCGGGTTCGAATTCGGCTTGAGGCTTTGGGAGTCGAACCTGATTTTTTCGCTAACGTGGAAGTTGAGGCCGAGGAGTTGGGGGCTCGCGTTCGTAAGGCATGTGCAGCACTGCCGGAACCCGACTTGGCTGAATTGTTTGAGTACGTGCACGTCGAAATGTCTGAAGCGTTGCGTGCGCAACAACGAGAGTATCGCTCGTGGCAGGACTCAGCTGGAGGTGTGGCATGAGCAAGAAATTGGCTTTAGGCCAAGCGCTCAACCTTGGCTTGCGTCATGCGATGGAAGCCGACGATCGGGTCGTGCTCATGGGCGAAGACATCGGCAAGCTAGGTGGCGTATTTCGAGTCACCGATGGACTCCAGAAGGACTTTGGTGCCGACCGGGTGCGAGATACGCCCTTGGCCGAATCTGCCTTGATCGGTACGGCAGTAGGAATGGCAATGCGGGGATTTCGGCCTGTCGTCGAGATCCAATTTGACGGCTTCGTATTTGTCGCATTCGACCAAATTGTTAACCAAGTCGCCAGACTGCATTTCCGAAGCCACGGTCGACTCATCATGCCGATCGTCATCCGGATCCCCTTTGGCGGTGGCATTGGTGCGGTCGAACACCATTCGGAATGTCCGGAAGCATTCTTTGCCCATGTTCCCGGACTGCGTGTCGTGAGTTGTGCGAACCCTCAAGATGCCTATTCCATGACTCGCCAAGCTATTGCGAGCGATGACCCGATCATTCTCCTAGAACCGAAGCGACGTTATTGGCAGACCGGAGAAGTCGACACAGAGCATGTCGAGGATCGTTGGACAACGAGTGCAGTGCGATCGTCACCGGCTGCGAAGGCCACAGTCGTCACCTATGGTCCTCTCGTCCCCACAGCGCTTGAAGCCGCGGCTATTTTGGCCGACGAGGGCACCGAGGTTGATATTTTCGATTTACGCACCTTGTCGCCACTTGATCTGGATCCAGTTTTTGAGTCCGTGCGCAAGACAGGTCGCGCCATCGTCACTCATGAGGCTCCGGGTCATCTGGGTCTCGGTGCCGAGGTCGCGGCACGTATTAGTCAAGAGTGTTTTTACTCCTTAGAGGCTCCCGTGCTGCGGGTAACGGGATATGACATCCCCTATCCGCCCAGCCGAATTGAGCAGGACCACATCCCTGACGTTGATCGGCTCATTGACGCAGTTGAGCGTGCGGAGGCTTGGTGATGGCAGATTTCAAACTTCCAGACGTCGGCGAGGGACTTACTGAGGCTGAGATCCTGACGTGGAAGGTCGCAGTCGGTGATGAGATCGAGGTAAATGAGGTCCTCGTCGATATTGAAACGGCGAAGTCCATTGTTGAATTGCCGAGTCCCTTTGCCGGAGTGGTCACTGAACTCCTTGTGGCAGAAGGCGAAGTTGTAACCGTTGGTACACCTATCGTGCGGATTGAGTTGGTTGAGGAGCAGGGTACGGTTCGGCCTAAACCTGATGACGATGGTGCGCATGCTGGTCCGGAAGGTGGTGTACTCGTCGGTTATGGACCGAAAGATCACGGCACCCGACGTCGACGCCGGAGTGTTGAGACTCAAGCCGAAACGTCAACCACCGGACCAGTCAAGGTAGCGGTACTCGCGAAACCACCGGTCCGGAAACTGGCCAAGGACTTGGGCATCAATCTTGCGGACGTGCCTCACGAGGGACGTTGTGTCACTCGGGCCGACATCAAAGCATGGCAGGAATCACGTGTCGAGACGCCGACTGCCGCCGACACGGAGTCGCCACACGCGCCACGTGGCGGAAAACGACGAGAACCGCTGAGTGCCGTACGGCGAGCCACCGCTGAAGCGATGGTGGCATCGGCTTTCACTGCCCCGCATGTAACCGAATGGGTGAGTGTTGACGTTTCGGCTTCGGTCGGGCTTGTTGACAAAATGCGCGCCGACCCAGCGTTTGGGGAAACTCCGGTGTCGATCCTTGTCCTCGCTGCCCGCGCGGTGTGTTTGGCTTTGCGTCGTCATCCCACTCTTCATGCGAGATGGTCAGAGGATACGCTCGACTATCCAGCTCATGTTGGCTTGGGTATCGCTGCCGCGACTCAACGTGGACTCCTTGTTCCGGTCGTGCTGGATGCCGACATGTTAACCACGCCAGACCTTGCCCACCAGATACATGAGCTCGTGACGACGGCGCGCGCAGGTCGGCTTCAACCCGAACAGATGTCGGGTGGAACGTTCACCATTACGAATGTGGGAATCTATGGCATCGACGGAGGGACCCCGATATTGCCACCCGGACAGACCGGGATTTTGGCCTTGGGTGCCGTTGCACGTCGGCCCTGGGTTGACGTCGAAACGGACGAAATAGTACCGAGGTGGGTGTCCACACTCGCCCTCAGTTTTGATCATCGTGTTGTCGATGGGGAGCAGGCTTCTCGATTCTTGGCCGATATTGCGAGGCTGCTTGAAGATCCGGCATTGGCCGTTGCATTTTAACGGGACCTGATCACACCTATGATGTGGAAGTGAACAAACGAGGTCCAGGCCACCATCCGGGAGCCTACCTTGTCTGGGCTATCGCGCTAGCAACCTATTTCGTCGCTGTCTTCCATCGATCGTCGCTTGCTGTGGCAGGCCTGTTAGCTGCCGAACGCTTTAACATCAGCGCCTCGCAGCTGGCAACATTCGTCACACTCCAGTTACTTGTCTACGCGGCAATGCAAGTGCCCGTTGGTCTACTCGTCGACCGATTTGGGCCACGAACCGTGATGCTCACCGGCACCGTCATCCTGACCTTCGCGCAAGTTACCTTTGCCCTGTCTGACTCGTACAGTATGGCGTTGGTGGCCAGGTTCTTTGTTGGGATGGGCGACGCCATGACGTTCGTCTGCTTATTACGTCTCATCAATTCATGGTTTACGGTGCGGATGATTCCGCAAATGACGTTGATCTCTGGACCGGTTGGTCAATTGGGCGGCGTTGCCGCAGCAATTCCGATGACGTTGGCATTGAGTGCGTTTGGGTGGACACCTGCATACCTATTCACGGCGGGAATGAGTGCGGTCTCTGCGCTTGCGGTGTTGACTTTGGTTCGTGATCAACCCGAGGCTCGCACTGTGCGCGGTGCGCCATTGTCGCTACACAGCATTAGAGAAACCCTGAATAACTCATGGTCAGAACCGGGCACACGTCTTGGTTTTTGGATCCACTTCACTACGATGTTTAGCGCGAATACTTTGGGTTTGTTGTGGGGATTTCCCTACTTTGTGGAGTCCGAACACAAAAGCGAACATTTTGCTGGGTTCTTGCTCACGGTCCTCGTCGTCGCTGTGATGATTGCGGGCCCAGTCTTGGGCCGACTCATTGTGATTTTCCCGTGGCATCGCTCATCGTTGTCGCTAGGAATCATGTGGTCAATCGTGGTTGTCTGGACTATTACCTTGGCTTGGCCTGGGGACGCGCCTGATTGGCTCCTCGTGTTGCTCGTCATCATTTCCGGTATTGGTGGCCCGGCCTCGATGATCGGCTTTGATGTTTCTCGGACCTCAAATCCGCCTGACCGAATGGCGACAGCAAGTGGAATCGTAAACCAAGGTGGCTTCATTGCGACCTTGTTGCTCATCATTGCGATGGGAGTCATCCTCGACTGGCGCACCCCAGCTGGCTCTTCGACGTATACTCCCGAAGCTTTCACCGCAGCCATGTCGTTCCAGTACGTTTTATGGGCGATTGGAATGTTTCAAATGTGGCGCTTCCGTAGGCGAGCTCGAGACTTCTACGGTCGGGATTTTTTGGACTGACGATGGGGTCAGCCGTTGAGGTTGACCTTGGCTTTCAGGGCAGAGTCGTTCCTCGGTTCGGTTCTGCTTAGTCGCCTCGCAGAATGTGATGGAAGCGGGCGTAGCCGATAACTAACGCAATCAAGAAGCCAAAAGCGATACCGCCCCACACAATAAAATCCGAAGATATTTTCTTTTCAAAAGTGGACGGCGTGACGGCGTAGGCATAGCTGGCGGGGTCAGTGAGACCGTCTTCTGGTTCGCACGCGATCGACATTTTGTCTTGGCCTTTGTCTAGCAAACCAATCAAATGCCACCGGGTGGCATCGTAATCAACGGAAATATCGACTGGCGGCTTGTCAATGTCTTGCTGGTGATCCTTCGGTCGCGTTACAGAGCAGAGGATCTCGCGGTCCGGTTGGATGAAATCGGTGAAGACGACCACGCTTTGACCCTCAGCATCGAAGGCGCCACCGATGGGTATCGGCTTTGCCTCGTGCACACTATCCCAGCGTGAGGCGAGCTGTCCCACCCCGATGAGCCATGCGATAACGGGCACAATGATCGCCAAGAGGTACCAAGAGCGCCGCGTGAGATTCATAGGATCACGATGCCACAAAAATGTCGCCCCCACCTCGAGGCGGGGGCGACATTGTCAGATTGCTTAGAAAGCGTCGATGTCGAGTTCCATAATCGAAGAATCGACAACTTCAGCCTTCTGGCGTTCAGCCGCGAGGCCAGGCAGGATGTTCTTCACAAAGAACGATGCTGCTGCGACCTTGCCTTCATAAAACGCCTTGTCGGAGCCTGAAGCACCGGCATCAAGTTTGGCCAAGGCGACGGAAGCGCCGCGGAGCAAGAGCCACGAAACGACGAGGTCACCTAGAACGTAGACGAGGCGGGTCGTGTTGAGAGCCACCTTGTAAATGTTCTGGATGTTGCCGTTTTCGTCTGCTGGGTTTGACGACATGAGGTCGTTGAACATGACACCGATAATTGCTTGGGTGTCTTCGAGGCCCTTGGCCAACAGCTCACGCTCGATCTTGAGCTGTGGATGCGCATCAGTTGCATCGATGAATGACTGAATCTGTTCAGCCATGTAGCCGAGTGCTCGACCCTGATCCTTGACGATCTTGCGGAAGAAGAGATCTTGGCCTTGGATGGCAGTGGTGCCTTCATACAGTGTGTCGATCTTGGCGTCGCGTACGTACTGTTCGATGGGGTATTCGCGTAAGAAGCCCGATCCGCCGAAGGTTTGCAGGCTTTCGGTGCCGAGCAACACCCAAGAACGCTCCGAGCCGTAACCCTTGACGATCGGCAAGAGTAAATCGTTAACGGCTGCTTCAAGGGAAGCGTCTTCGCCGGCTGCTTCTTTGGCAAATACTTCGTCTTGGAAACCTGCCGTGTAGAGCACGAGCGAACGCAGTCCTTCTGAGAAGGCCTTTTGGGTTAACAGCGAACGTCGCACGTCCGGATGGTTCGTGATTGGGACGCGAGGAGCGTCCTTCGATGGGTTGGTCAGGTCCGCGCCTTGGATACGTTCTTTGGCGTATTCGAGTGCGTTGAGGTAACCGGTTGAGAGAGTGGCGATGGCTTTAACGCCGACCAGCATGCGTGCGTTTTCGATGACGCGGAACATTTGGTTGATGCCGTCGTGTACTTCGCCGAGCAGCCAGCCGATTGCTGGCGCACCATTACCGGTGGCGGAGTCGCCGAAGGTGACTTCACAGGTGGTGGAAACCTTGATGCCCATCTTGTCTTCAATGTTGGTGACCCAGGCGCCATTGCGTTCGCCGGTTAGTTCACCAGTCTCGTGATCGAAGTGGAACTTCGGTACGAGGAACAAACTCAAGCCCTTGGTTCCCGGGCCGCCTACGCCTTCGATTCCTGCCGGGCGAGCGAGCACGAGGTGCATGATGTTTTCGCTCATATCGTGTTCGCCTGAGGTAATGAAGCGTTTGACACCTTCGATGCGCCAGCTGCCGTCGTCGTTCAAGAATGCTTTCGTGCGACCGGCGCCAACGTCTGAACCAGCGTCGGGCTCGGTTAAGACCATGGTGGCGCCCCAAGCGCGATCGATCATGTGCTTGGCAATTTTCTTGTCGCGTTCGGTGCCGTTCTCATGAACTACGCGTGCAAAGGATGGGCCTGCACCATACATCCAGACTGGTGGATTTGCGCCTAAGACGAGCTCGCCCATTGCCCAGATGAGGGATGACGGTGCGGACTGGCCTTCCATTTCGGTGGTGAGCTGTAGTCGCCACCATTCGGAATCCATCCAAGCGGAGTACGACTTTGCAAATTTTGGGTTGACCTTAACGGTCATTTCCGCAGGATCGTAAACGGGTGGGTTGCGGTCCGAATCAACAAATGAGGCAGCGATTTCTTCGCGCGCGAGACGATCGACCTCACTAAGGATGTTCTTGGCCGTGTCCACGTCTAGTTCATCAAAGGGGGACTTGCCGAGAAGTTCTTGGCGATTAAGAAGCTCGAAGAGATTGAACTCAATGTCGCGCAAGTTGCTCTTGTAGTGGCTCATGCATGTGCACTTTCAACTATGGGGACGGCGTGTCGCCCGAGAGGACTACTCACCAGTAACTTATCTAGTTTACGTCGAAAGTGATTTCGCGCAAGCAGATGGGTAGAGATTGTTCCTGCGGGGGTGTGGAGACGGTGTACTCACGCGTACCTCAATGGGAAAAACAAAATCCCATCTCGGGTAAGAGATGGGATCTCACTTAGGAACGGATCTGGTTCTCAGATCACTGAAGTCTTGTGGGAATGCGACGCAGCCCGTCGTTTGCGACCAGGGTTACAGTCCGAACGAAGGCAATAACGGCGATCGCTCCGCTGAGAATGATGAACGGTGTCATTGCGTTTTCCTTTCGGGGTGGAGCCTCGATGTGTGATTTCATTCAATTTTGAGCCATATAAATGTTAAGTACAAGCGAATAAAACTAGCCTAAACATGTAGATTAACTAAATGGATGTGCGAAGGCTTGCAATGCTGCGAGAACTCTCTGACCAAGGTCTCGTCGGAGAGGTGGCCGATGTGTTCGGCATCACACCCTCTGCGGTGTCGCAACAACTGAAGTTATTAGAAAAGGAAGCAGGCGTTCCGCTGCTTGAACCCGCTGGTCGAGGCGTAGCGCTCACCGTTGCAGGACGTGAACTGAGCCGCCGAGCACGCATGCTTTCGGCAGAG
Organism: Aeromicrobium sp.; assembly: GCA_040394025.1. Taxonomy (GTDB): domain Bacteria; phylum Actinomycetota; class Actinomycetes; order Propionibacteriales; family Nocardioidaceae; genus Aeromicrobium. The sequence goes on along the minus strand of JBEBSZ010000005.1, from coordinate 84,134 downwards.
CTCGAAAAGTTTGAGGGTGAGTGGCAAGAGTTCGTCGAACAACCAATGGGGGAAGTGAGCATGACCCTCTTCGCGTCTGGAGCTGAGATGTTCCTGCCAGGCCTGCTTACCACCGTTGCAGCCGATCCGAATCTCACCTTGATCTGTACAGACAGCGATCCCACCAACCGCTACTCGGTCTCTGACTTAGCTTTGAAGTTTGATGTGGTTGTGGCGGACAGTCCGACTCAAGATGATCTGTGGCACCAACGTGAACTTGTCGCCGTATCGCTTATGACTGAACCGTTAGACGTGGCCTTGCCACAAGGCCACCGGCTTGCAGCAAAACGCTACTTGCGTCCTGAAGATCTCGTTGGTGAAGTATGGATCGGAGCACCACGAGGCTTTCCGTTTGATCGTGTGCTGCATCAACTTGAGTCCATCTCGGGACACAAGGCGGAGGTCACTCAGCGGTTTAACGACAACTCAATTACCGAAACTCTTGTGGCTGCCGGGCACGGAATCGCTATCTTGCCACGATTCACCACGAAGACTGCTGCCGCCAACCTCGTGATGCGCCCGTTGCGAGACATGGTCTCATCGCGCGAAATCATGGCAGTCATGCGTCCAGATCACATGGCGCGACCCTCAGTTCGAAAGATTGTCAACGAACTCAAGGCGGAGGCCGCCGCTGTGAGCGACCACTTCTACCACGAAATCTGACGACGAATCGATGCCGATCAAGAGTTCATAAAACGCGAAGTGAACATCTCGAACTCAGTCGAACGAAGCGAATCGGCCTGTGCCAAGGCCTCGAAGTCAATTGACTCTTCGAGTGGACTATTGATCGCGAGCGTCACGGAAGACTTGATATCTCGCATCACCGTCGCAGACTTGCTCGCCCAATCCTTGCTCAATTCCAAAGCACGCGCCAACGGATCTTCAACCACCTCTTGGACAACCCCGAGTGCGAGAGCACGCTCGGCGTCAAGCCCCTTGCCATCAAACAGCACCTGCTTTGTGAGTGCTGGGCCGATGCGCTGATTCAATAACCACGTACAACCACCACCGGGATGTAGACCAATCGAACTAAATGTTGGCGCAAGCATCGCTTTAGGGCCTGCGATGATGACATCGCAGGTAAGCGCAATGCTGAATCCCGCACCCACCGCAGGTCCTTGAACCGCTGCAATCGTGGGAATAGGCAGATCAACTAGGCCTAGAAATGACTCGTACAGCGCTTTGAGGTGATCTCTCAGCACACGAATGGGCCGAGTTCTGTCTCCAAAAACATTCTCAAGGTCAGCGCCCGAACAAAAAGCGCGCCCAGCTCCAGTGACGACCACTGCGCGTGCGTCACGATCTTCAGCGAGGTCAGAAATTGCGACCTTGAGTGCATCAAGCACGCCCCAATCAAGCGCATTCAACCGCTCGGGCACGTTCAATGTAATGACACGTACATCGCCCTGAGACTCGAGAATGATTTGCGACATGACGACAGTCTAGGGGGAATCGGCCTTTCGGCGTAATACTTGATTCACGAATTTAGTGATCGTGAGGCGCGTAACTCTCTGGAAGTACGTCGTTGAAGACACGAAGCGTATTGCCGCCCATGATCAGTGCAATGTCATCTTCGGAGAAACCGCGCTTAAGGAGTTCGGCGGTGATGAGATTCAAGCTGGTTGTGTCCCAGCCAACGGTGACCGCTCCATCAAAATCACTGCCGAGAGCAGCAGTTTCGATCCCACCGACCTTGACAACATGCTCAATCGCGTCGACGACAGCTGCTGGCGTGATGTCGCAGACCGCAGCGGCCCAGTAACCGATTCCAACGACCCCGCCGGTCGCGGCAACGCCCTTGATTTGTTCATCGCTGAGGTTTCGGTTCTCGTCGCAGGTGGCTTGAACGCCTCCATGGCTTGAAACGAGAGGGCGGGTGGCGCGCTGAAGCATGTCATCGACCGCTTGGGGACTGGCGTGAGCAATATCGATAATCACGCCCGTGCGTTCCAGTTCATCAAAAACTTGCTTACCGAAATCGGTTAACCCCCCCTGATCTTCGCCGTGCATCGAGCCAGAGACCTCGTTGTCGAAGAAGTGAGTGAAGCCAGCCATGCGCATGCCCGCGTCATGTAGTTTCGCGACGTTTTTGATGTCGCCCTCAAGATTGTGTAACCCTTCAACCGAAAAGATTGCACCGACGAGTTCTTGGTTCTGCTCACGGTCACGGAGGAAATCAGCAAGTTCCCCGCGATCGTGAATCAGGCGGAGTGTGCCGTGCGAATCTTTGGCAGCGGCACGCAGCTTCTCTGCGTGATACAAAGAACGTTGCAAGGGAGAGTTCCACGTGCGGATGGGCTGGCGCTGCACGATGCTCAACAACCGGATGTTGTCACTATCGGCGGAGTTTGAATCGTAATTCTGTCCCTTAGGTGTCTTCGACACGGATGAGAACACTTGGATTGCTACATTGCCCTGCTGGAGGCGGGGAACATCGACGTGCCCGCGATCACCCCAGACGTTGAGATCACGGTGCCACAACAAAGTATCGGCGTGCATGTCGATAATAGTGAGCTCACTGTGCACAGCAAGAGCCTCTTCGGGTACTTCGGAGTACTGATAGTAGTCGATTTTGTTCATCGAATTCTCGACAACCCCGGGTAAGGCACCACCCGCAGTGAGCCCTAATAGGGCTATCGAAACACCCAATCCCAACAGCACTGTGCGAACTCGCGAACCCCTAGAAAGCGACATGGCAACACGGTAGCGCGCTTTATGCGTTAGTTTCATCATGTGCTGCTTTCTGATCGTGACATTCTTGACCAGATAAATCGGGACCGCGTAAAGTTGGACCCCTTTGAACCGACGATGATCCAACCGTCGAGCATTGACGTGCGCCTCGACCGGATTTTTCGTACCTTCGACAACCACAAATACCCGCATATTGACCCTGCTGCGGATCAATCAGATTTGACACGCGAGATCAACGTCGGTCCCGACGATGCCTTCGTGTTGCATCCGGGTGAGTTTGTCCTTGGTTCCACCTATGAGTTTGTGACCTTGCCTGACGATATTGCTGCTCGCCTTGAAGGTAAGAGCTCGCTTGGGCGTCTCGGACTCATGACCCACTCAACTGCTGGGTTTATTGATCCGGGCTTCGGTGGCCACATCACGCTCGAGCTTGCAAATGTGGCAACGTTGCCGATCAAGTTGTACCCGGGCATGAAGATTGGCCAACTTTGCTTCTTCCAGCTCTCCTCGCCGGCAGAACATCCTTACGGTTCAGAAAAGTACGGTTCGCGTTATCAAGGACAGCGTGGCCCTACGCCTTCGCGTTCACATGCGAACTTCTATCGCACACCAATCGACTGATTGACACACCTCACGCCTTAGAACTGCGGTTCGTGCTTCAACCGTGCGGGTAAGTTACCCACATGATTGTTGTTGCCGGAGACGTGCTGCGTTCGATTCGGATTGACGCTGCGGCGGATGCCACGAGCGTTGGGCCCGTGCCAGCGGCGATTGAATTTTCTATCGCGGGTCAAGGGGCTCGGACCGCTGCATGGCTGGGTCATCAAGGCGTCACGACGACACTCTTGGCTAAGGTCGGGCCGGATGATCGCGAATCAATGACGAATCAGCTAACACAGTATGGAGTTACGCCGCATTTCGTCGCATCGACGCGAGTGAACAGTGGCGTCTTGGCATATGTGACGGATGCGAATTCGCCGATGCGACACTATGTTGATCTTGATCAAGCTGCTCAACTTGATCAAGGTGATGTATCTGACGACCTTTTCACGGAAGTCGGCTGGCTCCATCTTTCCGGCTATCTCTTCTACGAACCACATGTCAGAGCCGCTGCTCGCCGACTCATCGAAATGGCCAAACAGTCAGGAGCCGGGATTAGCGTCGACCCGGGGTCAGCAACACACTTACGCACCGTATCGGCCGAAGCTTTCATCGAATGGACGAATGGCGTGGACCTGATTTTCCCGAATCTCGATGAAACGCGAGTCCTCGTTGGTGCGACCGGACCTTTTATCGACTTTGAACAGTTGGTGGCCCACTACCCGCATGCGGCAGTCACACTGGGTGCTATGGGATCGGCGTACGTAGGATCGAACGTACGTGAACAAGTGGCGGCCTCCCGCGTCGATGTCGTTGATCAGTCGGGAGTTGGTGACGCTTACTCTGCCGGTTTCTTAGCCGCGTGGGTGACTGGCGCCGATCCGAAGACTGCCCTGAGTCAAGGCAACGCTCTTGCCCAAGCCTGTCTCGGGCGATCGGGGTCGCTGCCTTGAGCTACTACTCGTATACGCCTCCGCCACCGCAAAAGAGCCGATTGCCTTGGCTTTTGTTGGGCTTAGCGGCTGTGATTGCGTCCGCAGTATTGATCTGGTGGGTGATTAACTCGGCGCCGTCCATGTATGTGCGAGACGATGATGGTGTTTGGCGTCCCCGAATCACGGAGGGTTTTTCGCCTAAAGCGGGCGACACGGGTACCAGCCGCGTACTTGATGAACAGACGGCTCCGGACGCGGGAACGAAGAAGTTCATTATGTTGCAATCTGATCATCAAACACCGGTGACATTTGATCCCTGCGTTCCGATCGATGTTGAAATCAATTATTGGAACGCACCAGAAAACGGACGTGCCCTAATCGAGGAAGCGATCACAGAGGTTGAGTCGCTCACTGGCTTAAAGTTCAAGGTACTGGGCGAGACAGACCGCGAAGTGGAGTTTGATCGGATATTTTCGGGTAAGCAACCGGTCCTAATCTCGTGGACGGATCGTTGGCAAGTGCCAGACCTCAAAGGCGATGTCTTGGGTGTGGCGGGCGCTCAACCTGCGGTGTATGAGGACTGGTACTGGTACATCAGCGGGCAAGTGGCGCTGGATGGCAAGGACTTAAAGGGTATGCCCGACGAGATGGCGCGGTCCGTGATCATGCATGAACTGGGCCACCTCGTCGGTCTCGATCATGTTGATTCTGAGGAAGAACTTATGTATCCGATGGCGATCGGGCGGACCTCATTCGGATCGGGTGACCGTAGTGGACTCGCCGAACTTGGGGCCGGAAAATGCATCAGTTGACACCCTGACCCTGATGCCGCGTCCTGCGAAACCCTGACTCTGACTCAGGTGCAGCTCAGGGACAGTTTGGGGGCGCTACCCGATGTGCCTGACGAATCAGTTTTGACACAGTCGAACCATGATTCAGTTATGCAATTTAACGAAGCGATACGGTGATACCGTCGCAGTCGACGGGATCGATCTCGTCGTTGAACCTGGCCGGGTGACTGGTTTCCTCGGGCCAAACGGTGCGGGTAAATCAACGACCATGCGGATGATTCTTGGACTCGACCGTCCCTCAGGCGGACAGGTCACAGTTAACGGTCGGCCCTATGTTGATGCTGTGGCACCTCTGCGCGAGGTAGGTGCCTTGCTTGAGGCGAAAGCTATCCATCCGGGCCGCACGGCCCGTGGACACTTGCGCCAACTAGCAGCGAGTAACCGCATTGATTCCTCTCGTGTCGACGATGTGCTTGACACTGTGGGGTTGACGGAAGTCGCCGATAAGCGTGCGGGCAAATTCAGCCTTGGCATGGGCCAGCGACTCGGTATCGCAGCTGCACTGCTCGGTGATCCAGCCATTGTCATGCTTGATGAACCTGTTAATGGTTTAGATCCAGAGGGTATTCGTTGGGTGCGCTCACTAGCCCGCAGTTTGGCCGATGAAGGACGAACGGTATTTATCTCGAGTCACTTGATGAGTGAAATGGCGCTTATGGCTGATCATCTCGTGGTTATTGGGCGCGGCAGGATCATTGCCGACCAGCCCTTGAGCGACTTCATGAGCGAGTACGCTTCGAACGAAGTCATATTGCGAAGCCCGCACATTACCCGGGCAGCCGAAGTGTTGACCGGACCCAATACAGAGGTGCAGCTTAATGGTGAACATTTACATGTGCGGGGCATGGATCCCGAGCATGTGGGTGACGCAATGCACGCAGCCGGTTTAGTCGTACACGAATTGACCGTGAACCGGTCTTCGCTTGAGGACGTATTCATGGAACTCACGGCAGATGCGGTGCAGTTCCAAACATCACAGTTTGAGGAGGTTCCAGCATGAGTGCTGCAATCGCAACGGTCACATGTCCTAAGCCCACCTTCGCATCGACTCTTCATGCTGAATGGATCAAGCTCACCTCGGTTCGTTCAACCTGGTGGACGATCATTTCTATCGTCAGTCTCGGTGTCGGACTCACAGTTTTGATCTGTGGACTGAACGCTGAATGGCTGGCATCGGAAGAAGCTAATGAAGCAGTTGGGTCATTCATCACCTGGGGCATGATGGTGGCGCAAATTGGTGCGGTGGTTCTTGGATGTCTGATTGCAACTGCCGAGTACGGAACCGGGCAGATTACCTCGACATTTGCTGCTACACCAAAGCGTGGACAGGTTATTGCAGCGAAGGCCGTGCTCCTGACCGTCTTACTCTTCGTTGTTGGAACGGTTACCGCGCTTGCAGGTTATTTCGGCGGAAACTGGTTCCTTGAACGTGAGGGGATTGGCCTAGCGCTCGAAGGCAATGTTTTGCGTGCAATGTACGGCAGCGGCCTGTACTTGGCTGGTTTGGGGCTGATGAGTCTCGGCTTTGGATTTATTGTGCGACATAGTGCAGGAGCTATTTCTACGGCGTTAGCACTGATCTTCGTCGTGTCGAACATGGTGTTTTTGGTTCCTGGCGAGTTTGGCGAATGGATTGCCAAACTGATGCCATCGAATGCGGGTTCGGTCATCACGACACCGGTTTCGTTTAATCCGAATTTGCTGGATGCATGGCCGGGATTTGCTGTTTTTCTTGCGGAGACGCTTGTGGTGCTTGCCCTAGCTTGGGTGCTCGTGCGTCGCCGAGATGCTTGATTTAACAACCGTGAATAAACGAACGTGGGCCCGAAATGAAATCGGGCCCACGTTTATTTATGTGTCTACTTATCAGCTTCGTCGCCGTCAGCAGGCTCAGCTGGAGCCTCGTCTATGGCGGGTTCAGCAGCCGTGCCGTCCTCGTTAACTGAGATGTTGTGTGCCTCAGCGATTTCGGCGGCTTCAGCAGGAGTCTCATCAGAGGTGTCGGGTTGGTCGAGTTCAGCCGCTACCTCTTTAGCGGTTTCGCTCGTTTCGACGACCTCGGCAGCCGTCGTTTCAGGTGCAGCGCTTTCAGCAATCGCTTCTGCTTCGGCCACGACCTCAGTCTCGGCTTCCTGGCCACGTTTGACCGCAGCAAGCAGCAACTGAGCGACGTCGAGAACTTCGACACTCAGTAGTGACTCATCTTCTGCTTGCTTCTCCGTCAGACCGTCAGCAAGCATGACCCGGCAGAACGGGCAACCGACGGCAATCTGTTGTGCGCCGGTAGCAATGGCTTCCTCTGTGCGGTTGACGTTGATGCGCGAACCAATGGTTTCTTCCATCCACATGCGAGCGCCACCGGCGCCACAGCAGAAAGATTTCTCTTTGGCGCGCGGCATCTCTTCGTACACGGCACCTGGTACAGCGCCGATGAGTTCGCGTGGCGGGGAGTAGACCTGATTGTGGCGACCCAAGAAGCAGGGATCGTGGTAGGTGACCTTCTTGCTTTCTTCGCCCGCTGCTGGTGGTGCTGGCTTGAGTTTGCCTTCCCGGACGAGACGGTTGAGCAGTTGCGTGTGGTGCACGACTTCGAGCTCGATACCCATCTCGATGTACTCGTTTTTCAGAGTGTTGAAGCAGTGTGCACACGTCGAGACGACCTTCTTGGCCTTGGTCTCGGTTAGCACAGCTGTGTTCTCCATCGCCAACTGCTTGAATACGATTTCGTTACCTGCGCGACGGGCTGGGTCACCGGTACAGGTTTCGCCGTCACCGAGGACAGCGAAGTCAACACCGGCGATATTGAATAGTTCAGCCACAGCTTGGGTGGTCTTGATTGCGCGGTCTTCGTAAGCGCCAGCGCAGCCGACCCAGAAGAGCCAGTCGACTTCATCGAGGCTTTCAATATCAACGCCCACTTGCTTGACTTCGAAGTCGAGCGGTTCGGCCCACTTCATCCGGTCGCGTGGATTCATGCCCCAAGGGTTGCCCTTGCGTTCGAGGCCCTTGAAGATGTTGTTCAGTTCGCTTGGGAAGTTTGACTCCACGAGAACCTGGTACCGACGCATATTGTCGATGTGGTCGACGTGTTCGATGTCGACAGGACATTGTTGAACACAAGCGCCACAGTTGGTGCACGCCCACAAAACGTCCGGGTCGATAACGCCAAAGAGATCGTCGGTGCCAATCAGCGGCCGTTCGAGTTCGCGTTGTTCGTCTTCGCTCAGCGATTCAGGATCTTTGTCGAGCAGTGGAACTTTCGCATAGGCGTGGTCACGTAAGCCCATCATGAGCAGTTTGGGGCTCAGCGGTTTTTCCGTGTTCCACGCCGGACACTGGCTCTGGCAACGACCACATTCTGTACACGTCGTGAAGTCGAGAATCCCCTTCCAACTGAAGTCTTCGACCTTGCCGACGCCGAGTGTTTCAAAAACGTCTTCGTCGTACTCTTCCATCTTCTCCAGATCGAGCGGGGCACCTTCAACATAGAGCGGCACCAAGCCACCCAGCGCGGTTCCACCGTCAGATTCACGCTTGAAGTAGATGTTGAACCAAGCGGTGAAACGGTGCCAAGCCACACCCATCGTGATGATCCGGCCGATTACGGCGAGCCAGACCATGGCCATCAGAACCTTGGAGAGAGCCAAGAGCACGATCACAGTCTCAAGAGCGGTGACCGATAGTCCGCTGAAGATCAGATTGCCCAACCACATGGTGAGTGGGAAGTTGATTGGCTCTGCGCCGTCAAACTGAGACTCCGCTGCACGGATGAATACACCAGCCAAGCCTTCGCCCATGATGATGAATTCGACGAAGTAGGCCTGACCAAAGTTGGAACCGAAAAAACGGGACTTGCGGTCTTGGCTGCGCGGATGGTTGCGCTGGCGAATGACGATGAGAGCCGCGATACCAATAACCGTCAGCCAAACCAGTAGGTCGGTGACCCAGTTGAACAGGAACCAGTGGCCAATGATTGGCAGCACGAAGTGTGGGTTCCAGACCTGGAAATAGCCTTGGAGTACGGCCGAACTCAGGAAGATGAAGCCCGCGAACACGAACCAGTGCATGACACCGATCCAGCTCCACTGCAGCATGCGAGTGTGGCCGACGGTTTCAACAAGCATGTTTTTGATTCGCTTGCCGGGGTTGTCGGTTCGACCGGGTGCTTCCTTGCCTGAGCGAATCACCGAAATCATCGAGCGGATGCCCGGAACGGCGATCGCGAGGGCAATCACAGTTACTACCAGCGAGATGATGCCCGCCACCAGATTGATGGTCGACATAAGTTCCTCCATCGAAGTATCGATGCCATAAAGACGCTTTGCCTACTGACATTAGTGCGCCAAGGTGGCAGATGTGCACTAAGGCAAGCCAAACAAAGTGTCAGAATTACCACATCTCGCGTGCTCGGAGATGAATTTTGGGTTTCTTGCTTTCGCAAAGCAGATGAATCGAGCGCGAAAATTGCTTGTGATTGAGCTTTTAGAGGGCCGCGCTCTAGGCTGGAATCGTGACCGAACCTGATCCTAAAGCCGTCGAATTGGCCCACAAACTTTTTGATGCGGCCCGCAATGGGGACGCTGACACACTCGGCGCCTATCTTGCAGCGGGCGCGCCCGTGAACATGGTGGATGCACAAGGGAACTCGATGTTGATGCTCGCCGCCTATAACGGTCAAACTGAAACTGTATCCGTCCTTATTGAGGCAGGTGCGGACGTGAACTTACTCAATGATCGCGGTCAAAGCCCACTAGCAGGTGCTGTATTCAAGGACGAGGCGAGTGTGATTGACGTGCTTTATAAGGCAGGTGCTGATCCAGACGTGGGCACACCGTCTGCGCGGGCGACGGCCGATATGTTCGGTCGCGCGGATCTCTTCAACTGAGCATTTTTGTGCTTCAGCCAAGCATGCCGATTCAGTAGTTGAGACCTAGGTGGGCGAGGGCTTGCTTCACGAGGAATCCTCGGCCACCGTCAAAATCGTCGAGAACTCGTGGATCGGAAATCTCTTCGGGTGTGAGCCAGGTCAGTTCGAGAGCGTCTTGACGTGGAGCACATTCGCCAGTCACGGCGACAACGTAGGCCATCGCCACGGCGTGTTGCCGTGAATCATGCAAGGGTGTAATTCCGGGAATAGGGAAGTATTCGGCGACAGTGAACGGGACGATATCGGCCGGCAACTGCGGGAACGCAGTAGGGCCAAGATCTTTCTCGAGGTTGCGCATCAAAGCCGACCGAATCGATTCACCGTGAAGCACCCGCCCGGAAACAAATGCATGGTTGAGTTCTCCGGTGCTGGTAGATCCGCGAAGCAAAACGCCGATGTGCTCGACGCGGCCCAGATCATCTAAGCGGACAGGAATGGCTTCGACGTAGAGAATCGGAACCCGCTCGCGGACTTCTTCTAATTGGTATTCAGGCAACCAACCCGGGTTTGGGTCGGGGGTGCGAACTGAAGGCATGAGATTAGTTTGCCTCATTGACGAAAGTCCATGCACGTTTATTTAACTCCCGCCCCACGATTCCCACGAGACCGTCGAAAGTGGGACTCGACGACAACTAGTTGGTACGCCTGAATCCAAATAGAGGGGGTCTCGTGGGAATCGTGGAGGGGGAGTGAGGCTAGAGTAGACACCACAAGACAGGGGAGCGCCAAGCAGAGGGCGCTGAGAGTGCGGATCCGCCGCAGACCCTAGAACCTGCTCCGGTTAGTACCGGCGAAGGGAGTCACGATGAATTCTGCATACACATATTCGTTCCGTTACCGCACCATTGATTTGGTTACGATCGCAACGTTAGGTGTCGCCTTTGGCGTCGTCTTTTGGGGCTGGGGCAAGCTTTATGGCGTTGCGGGCACAATTGGCATGCTCGCCTATCCACCGTCTGGCGCATTTTTTGGTGGCGGTTGGTTGATCGCAGGCATCGTCGGCGGGCTGATTCTGCGTAAACCAGGCGCTGCTTTCGCTACCGAACTCATTGCGGCCTCCGTATCGGCGCTGCTACCTGGCAATGAGTGGGGCATGACGACTCTCATATCTGGAGCGTTGCAGGGACTTGGAGCGGAACTGATTTTCGCGTTTTTCTTGTATCGGCGATTCAGTCCACAAGTGGCTATGTTGGCCGGCGTGTTGGCGGGCGCCTTTGAGTCGGTCTTTGAATGGCAGGTCTGGTACGCGGACTGGGAGTTTGCACACAAACTCGCGCACCTCGGAATTTTTATGGTCTCTGGCGCAGTGATCGCTGGCTTAGGAGGTTGGTTGCTCGTGCAAGCACTGGCCAAGACGGGGGCACTCGATGCCTTCCCCGTGGGGCATGAAGTCTCCAACAAAGTCTGAGGTCTCCCTCGGTGGGGTTCAGGCGGCTTTCACCTGGACCCCGTTGGGTCGTGCCCGAGCCACGCTCAAAAACTTCGAGTTGACTATCGAGCCAGGCGAGCGGGTCTTGCTTCTTGGTCGTTCGGGCAGCGGCAAATCGACTGTTTTGCATGCGCTTCTTGGGGCGCTGGGGAGCACGCTTTCGGGAACATTAGAGGGAAGCGTCGTCACGAACGGTCGGATTGGCTTCGTGCCGCAAAATCCATCGGACGGGATCGTGGCTGAGCGGATCGGCCGTGATGTAGCTTTCGGGCCAGAGAACCTCGGTCTTAAACGTGAAGAGATTTGGCGGCGCGTAGCTGCTGCGTTGAACGCAGTGCGGTTGACCTATCCGATGGAGCATCCCGCGCATGCGCTTTCCGGTGGCGAACAACAGCGACTCGCGCTCGCCGGAGTGTTGGCGATGGAACCCGACATCATGCTGTTCGATGAGCCCACAGCGATGCTGGATCCGCTGACTGCAAAGCATGCGCGTGACGCGATTATGGCAGCGGTTGGTGATCGAACGATGATCGTTGTGGAACACCGGTTCGAGCCGTGGTTGGCGCACGTCGATCGCGTGGTTGTGCTGGACGGCGGCCAAATTATTAGCGACACGAGTCCCGCAGAGTTACCTCAATTGCCCGGATTGTGGCATCCGGGGATGGTCGTGCCGCAGCCCTCGATGCTGCCGCTCGAATTATTTGCACCGGTTGGCGCAGTGTCCGACGTTAGCGTCGAAAATATCGCTGTCGATGTGACCTCTCGAACGCTAAGAGGCAGCCAGAAGATACGGGCACTCTCGGGTGTGAGTTGTCGTTTTCTGTGCGGACAAACGACCGCAGTGACGGGACCAAGCGGATCGGGTAAAAGCACACTCTTGCTGGCCGCTTCGGGTTTGCTTCGGCCGACATCGGGTCATGTCACCCCAGACCGGAGCAGTGTGAGATCGGATGAATTATCCGCCGGATTAGGTTGGGTGCCGCAAAATCCGGAGCACGGATTCTTGACGACATCGGTGCGAACGGAAATCGAGGCAACAAGTAAGAGCCTCGGGAGGACTGTTGATGCTAAGCAGGTCCTTGCCGCCGTCGGTTTAGACCGGTACGCCGAGGCGCATCCCTATCGTTTGAGTGGCGGTGAGCAGCGCCGATTGGCTTTAGCTAGTGCGCTGGCACATCGACCGGGCTTCATTGTTTTGGATGAGCCGAGTGTCGGTCAGGATCCTGAATCCTGGGCGCTGGTGGCCGGGTGGATGAAGGGCGCAGCCGCCGCGGGTGCGACGGTCGTAGTGGGGACGCACGATTCTGATCTTCCGCACGATCACCGTGTTGCGGTGGAAGGTCGATCATGACGGGCCTTATGTCGAAGGTGAATCCTATCGTTCTTATCGTGGTGGGTTTGGCTTCGCTTGGCGGTTCGGTGGCAGTGCGAAGCTTGCCGATTGCGCTTGTCACGCTCAGTGCCTATTCCTTAGCAGCGATCATGTTTGTGCCACGACCAAAGTGGGTGTTGTTGTGTCTTGGCTTTGCGATGCTGGCCGCGTTGTCTGTCACCTATTCGACGTGGCGGCTGGGTGGACGAGATGTGGAGATTGCCGTTACGGCCGGCTTGCGCATGATTGTTTTGGCTTGGCCTGGCTCTGTTGCAGCCGGATTTATTGACCCAAGCCGACTGGGTGACTACCTTGCGAGGTTCCTGCCCGATCGCATTGTGGTGGCATTTTCTGCGGCTCTGCAACGATTCACGTCATTGTCGGACACGTGGGTCACTCTGGAGCGCACTCGTCGAGCACGAGGCTTTGGGCCCAAAAAGCGTCCGGTTTCCGTGGTGCGATATTCGGGCGACATGAGTTTTGCGCTGATAGTTCAAGCGATGCGAGAAGCCAGCCGAAGTTCGATTGCGATGGATTCTCGTGGGTTTGCCACAATGACACGTCGAACGTGGGCTGAACCAGCGACCTGGACTCTACTGGATTTTGTGGCCTTGTCCATCGCACTTGGACTCGGAGCATTGCCCGTCGTGCTCATCACGTTGTAGTCTGCATGCTAAGCAAGCGCTTAGTGATGTCGACAAAGGAGCACACCATGGTACGTTCGTTCGCCAATCTCGATGAGTTCAAAGCAGCAGCCGGTGAGGAACTAGGCACCAGCAGTTGGATCGAGGTAACTCAAGACCGGGTCAACTTGTTCGCAGACGCGACCGGTGATCATCAATGGATCCACGTTGATCCAGAAATGGCCGCCAAGGGACCATTCGGTGGCACCATCGCACATGGTTACCTGACACTCTCGCTGCTTCCTGTCATCGCGGCGGAATGCTATTCGGTAGGCAACATTGTGATGGGCGTCAACTACGGCACTAATAAGGTTCGCTTTCCACACCCTGTCCCCGTAGGATCACGCGTTCGCGGCATCGCGACCCTCGTGGAAACTACTGATATCGCTATCGGTACACAAGCCACCATCAAATTCGTCGTCGAAATCGACGGTGTCGATAAGCCCGCCTGTGTTGCTGAAGTCTTGTTCGTCATGGCTGGTGCCTGAGACGCGCCAGTCACTGCCAACTCGAGCTCCACTACCGGGAGCAAGGTTTGGCGCTAGGCCAATGCGGGCTATTTGGCAGTAAAGGAGTAGGTGTATGAGTGGACGACGGACAGTTGTTACGGGTGCCGCGGGAGGTATCGGCCTGGCACTCGTCGAGGCGCTCCTCGCGCGCGGCGACTCGGTTGTTGCGGCTGACCTCGATGCCGACCGATTAAAGGATGCAGCATCTCGGCTAGAGATCGAAACCTGGTCGGGTGACGTTGCCTCGGAGTCGGGCATCGCAGAACTCATTGAGTTTGCGGACGCCAAACTTGGCGGAATTGATGTCTATTTCGCAAACGCTGGAGTCTTTCGTGGCGGCGGTCTCAATTCGAGTGAATCCGATTGGGAGTTGTCGCTAAACGTCAACGTCTTGGCACACGTCAGAGCTGCGCGCCAGTTAGTTCCGCGTTGGAATCCAGACAATCCCGGAGTCTTTGCAGTTACCGCTTCGGCTGCAGGTTTGCTGACCCAGCTCGGATCGCCCACCTATTCGGCGACGAAACACGCTGCTGTGGGCTTCGCCGAGTGGCTATCGGTGAGCTATGGAGATAAAGGCGTTCAGGTTTCTGTTCTGTGTCCTATGGGCGTGGCGACCCCGATGGCGGAGAAAGGATTGACCACCTCCGATCCAGACGAGCGGCTTGGGCATTTGGCTGTGAAAACTGCGGGCGAAACTTTGCAAGCCTCAGAGGTAGCTGAGGTTTTCTTGCGGGCAATTGACGAAAAACGATTCATGGCGTTACCCCACGAAGAGGTAGCAATCATGTATGCGCGTAAAGCTTCAGATCCCGACCGCTGGCTTCGTGGCATGCAGGGATTTAGGCAACAGCTGGAAACTCAAGACACCTAAGCTTCAGATCCCAGCAGTCACGCCTGCGATGGCCGCTGGGATCTGTGCTGGTCGTATTGCGGAGCCAATTAGGCTGGTAGCCATGGCGATCGAACTTTTGAACCCTACCCAACTCGAGCAGATGCGTCCGGCGGGCGCATTTGTGGCTGAGGTGCTGTCCACTTTGGTCAAGACTGTTGAGGTGGGCACAAGCCTGCTCGATCTGGACGCTCTCGCTCACAAGATGATCAAAGAGCGTGGAGCAGAGTCCTGTTATATCGATTACGCCCCCTCGTTTGGTCGGGGTCCTTTCGGCAAGGTGTTGTGTACGAGTGTCAACGATGCGGTCTTGCACGGCTTGCCGCATAAATACCGTGTGAAGGATGGCGACCTCGTGAGCTTCGATTTTGCAGTCAGCATCGATGGCTGGGTATGTGATTCTGCGGTCAGCACCATCGTGGGTACGCCCCGCGACGAAGACCTCAAGCTCATCGAAACGACTGAACTCGCCTTGACTCGTGCCATTGAAGTCGCACGGCCAGGTAACAAGATTGGTGACATCGGTGCGGTTATCGGCGAAACTGCGCGTGAAGCCGGATATACCGTTAACACTCAGTTCGGTGGGCATGGTGTCGGTCGCACGATGCATGGCGATCCGCATGTACCGAACGACGGCAAAGCAGGGAGAGGTTTTCCACTCAAACCTGGTCTCGTGATCGCCATTGAACCGTGGTTTCTGCAGACTACGGACGAAATTGTGATGGACCCAGACGGATGGACGATTCGTTCTGCAGACGGATCACGCGGCGCTCACAGTGAACACACCATCGCGATTACCGACGGCGACCCTATCGTTATGACGGCCCGTAACTGAACACATCAACCCATCAGTTGGTTGGCCAACGACAGCAGTAGTGCATCATCGCCGACGTGGGCAGCTAGCATCACGCCGATCGGCAATATGGGGCGATCTGCACGAGCCGGCGATTGATACAGCGGCAAACTGACGGCCGGCTGGCCACTCATATTTATTAGCGCGGTATAGGGCGTAAACAAAAGTTCGCGACGGTGGTCCTCGGCCGGGTCACCAGACTCGGTAAACCATTCGTGTGGTTGTGGTGGCAGCGCCAAGGTCGGTGTCAAGAAAGCGTCATAATCTCGCAGCCCTGCGAGCACTTTGGAGGTCGTTAACTCCAGAAATGACATCGCTGCAGCTAGTTCAGGAGCACTCGCTTTGCCGCCACGTTCAAACCAGTATCGGGTGTTTGAACGCAGTAATGGCAGTACGTCCGATGGGATTGGTGCCGCAGCCATGCCAGCAGACCAGACCACATTGAACTGTGCTTCCAATTCGGCGGGCCAAGGATTGTCAATCTCGACGACAGTGTGGCCAAGGGATTCGAGCATTTCGCGCGCGTGGGCCACAGCGGCAAGAGCCTCGTCAGATGCGGTGGCGAAGTCCAAATAAGGCCTTGTCCAGCTTGCAATCATCAGCGGCTCAGGTGATTCGCGTAAAGCGAGAGCGAACGGCTCGGGAGGTTTGGGCCACGTGCGAGAGTCACCTGGCATCGGTCGGGCTAATACGTCAAGCAACATGGCGGCATCTCGAACGGTTCTCGTCAGCGCGCCGTCAGTACCTAATCCGGTCCAAGCCGCGGCTTCTGGCCCAGCCGAAATGCGTCCACGACTGGGTTTGAAACCTACAAGCCCACAACAACTTGCCGGAATGCGAATCGAACCGCCCCCGTCTGAACCGAGCGCCACAGGTACTAATCCGGCTGCTACAGCTGCAGCCGAGCCGCCGCTTGATCCACCGGCATTGCGCTGTGGATCGGCCGGGGTTTTAGCTGGCCCGAGCACATCGTTATCGGTGTATGAAGAAAGACCAAATTCAGGTGTATTCGTTTTACCCAGACTGATGAAACCAGCCTGTTCAACCAAGTCAACGACCCAGGCGTTTTGAGTAGGCACGTTGTCGTTCAGTAGTACCGAACCCATGGTGGTGCGGACTCCAGCGGTGGCGGTGAGATCTTTGATCGCGATCGGCACTCCAGCAAAGGTAGGTCTCTCAGTAACTGCGGTCGCATCGACGGCGGCTGCCTGAGCGAGTGCACGTTCGGCCGTCACCGTAATGAATGCACCATGATCGTCGCGATCGATTCGGTCGAGAAAATACTGCGTCACCTCGATGCAGGAGACCTCTTCTGCGTTCAGGGCAGCAGAGATCTGATGCGCATCCATCTCGTGAAGTTCGGTCATGGACTCACCATGTCACTAAACGAGCTCGATTGCATCGCTAAGAAGAGAAGTTCAGCGAGGAAATTCTGCCAGTAATTGGGGGTAATCCCTTTCCTCTGGGCTGCTGTCTGGAATGATCCAAGTTATGTCTTCAGCGTTAGATAGTTACTTCAAAATCAGTGAGCGCGGTTCTTCCGTTGCTCAAGAGGTGCGTGGCGGTCTCGTGACGTTCCTGACCATGGCATACATCGTGGTGCTCAATCCGCTTATTCTCGGTGGCGTTGCAGACGCAGACGGGAAGTTTCTTGGCGGCGGTACCGAACCTATGTCGGGCTACGCCACCATCGCGGCGACGACCGCTTTGGTTGCAGGTGTCCTCACGATCCTTATGGGTGTGGTGGCGAACTTCCCGCTCGCACTTGCCACCGGTCTTGGACTCAATGCCTTCCTCGCATACTCCGTTGCCAGCCAGATGACGTGGGCCGATGCTATGGGTCTCATCGTCATTGAGGGCATTATCATCCTCATCCTCGTTTTGACCGGGTTCCGAAAAGCCGTGTTTGACGCAGTTCCGACTCAACTTAAGACAGCTATCGCCGTGGGTATCGGACTCTTCTTGACCATCATTGGTTTGGTCGATGCTGGCTTTGTTCGTACAACCGGAAACGCTGCTCCCCCGATTGGAATGGGCATCGGCGGCAACCTTGCTGGTTGGCCCGTATTCGTCTTCTGCATTGGCTTGCTCCTGATGATCAGCTTGCACGCCCGTAAGGTGCCAGGTGCAATCCTTATCGGTATCGCGGTTACGACCGTTATCGCAATCGTGGTTGAAGCCATCACGACGACTGGGCCATCAATGGGTGACCCGACGTCCAAAGGCTGGAACCTCACTGTCCCAGAGATACCAACGAACTTCTTCTCCATGCCGGACTTCTCCGTCATTGGCACCTTCAATTTGCTCGGTTCATTCCAGAGTCTTGGAATCGTTGCGAGCAGCTTGCTTGTTTTCACGTTGCTTTTGGCTGACTTCTTCGACACGATGGGCACGATGACTGCTGTTGGTGCTGAAGCTGGTTTGAACACAGAAGAAGGCGGAGCCCCTGAAGGTTCGCAGAAGATTTTGATCGTTGACTCTATTGCTGCTGCGACTGGTGGTCTTGCTGGTATTTCGAGCAACACTTCCTATGCTGAGTCCACGGCTGGTGTCGCTGATGGTGCTCGTACCGGACTGGCCAGCATCGTGACGGGCGTCTGCTTCTTGGCGGTTACCTTCGTGACTCCAATTGTCGGCGTGATTCCGAAGGAGGCTGCTGTTGCTGCGCTGGTCCTCGTCGGCTTCTTGATGATGACGCAAGTGGTTGACATTGATTGGAAGGCGCCAGAGATTGCGATTCCTGCATTCCTCACGATCGTGATGATGCCGTTCACCTATTCGGTCGCTGCCGGTATTGGTGCAGGCTTCGTTGCTTATGCACTGCTCAATATCGTGGTGGGTAAAGCTAAACAAGTTCATCCATTGATGTGGATTGTTGGCGCGCTCTTCGTGGTCTACTTCGCGATTGACCCGATCAGTCGTTGGTTTGGTGTGAGCTAGCCCAAAGCACGCAGTAAAAATTGTGGCCCTCCCGCATCAATCCGGGAGGGCCACGACTTTTCCCTGATATGTTCGCTCATGGCTCCGTCGCCCCTTATGGCCTCAGCCTTGCCGTCATTTGCTGGCACTATAGATCTTCTACCAACCACGGAAATTTCAAGAGGTTGGCGTTTCTTTCAGCGCGATAGTTCGGGCCACCGCCGCCGCAGTTCAGCAGCAAAGCCTCGTAATTCAATTCTTTCAAAATGCACTATGAGCTCTAGCAAAGTTAGTCGGGGACGCGCTAGTTCTGTAGCTTGCCGTTCGAGAGATCGACGAACGGCCTGTGGATATAAATCCAATTGGTCCAAAAGGAAATCATCGGGATGTACGGCAACTAGATCATGTTGATTAAGCGCTCTGCCAGGAAAATCCTTGAGATTGAAGGTGACGATCACTTCGCAGTCGGAATGGACCGCCGCCGCAAGAACATGCCGATCCTTAGGATCATTCTCCATGCCATCAACGATTCTCTCGTAACCAGAGACCATCGCTTCGGGGAACGCTGTTTCCATGGTCCGGCGTCGCTTTGCAGCTCTTTCCGGAGGGATCCTCTTCCCAAGATTGCGTTCCAATTCAGCCATGACATCAGCCGACCAGTGCGGACGGATGACATCCAACTCAGCCAATCTCAACAGGGTGTCTGCGAGCGAGGCCGGAAACAAAACATTGGTATCGAGAAAGACTGGGAAACGCATCGCTCACCGCATCTCTGGTGGTGGCTCGTCTAATAAGTCATAGAGCCCATCGTCGGCGGCGTCTCGAGCCAACTCATCAAGCCCGTCAGAGCGCCGAGTGCGCAATGATTCGGCATACTCAAGTAGATCGTCGAGGCGCACGTAGCGGTGACGCCCCGGCTTAATGAAAGGGATTGCTCCTGATTCCAAGAGTTTTACGAGCGTGGGGCGGGAAATTCCCAAATAGTTGGCTGCTTCTTGAGTTGTAAGTTGAGCATTCAACGGTGAAACGTGAATAGCCAATCCTTGGTTCATCGCTTCGACCACTTGCAATAAAACTTCGAACACGTCGTGTGGAAGTGGAATCTGTTCATTATGCGGGCCAACTAGTGCTGGCCGCTCATTACTGGCAGCATCCATTGACTCCAATAATTCTGTGAACCTCTGGACGTCTTGTTCCGACTCCGGCGTAGGCAGATAAGTCCTCGATTTACTGGAGTGAGCGAAACGGCGCGGTTTTGTCGTGCTCATAAATCAAGTGTAATCGAAAAAAACGAAAATATGTAGCGCGCGGATTCTATCGAATTGACACGTAGTTTTGGCCGTGCGTGTTGTCTCCGCGCTTTCTGGGTGTTGCAAAACAACAAGAGCCCTGCGCTAAAAGGCGATCGTTTCGGGCCAGAAACACAATAAAAAAGAGAAATCTCATACATACATGCCGCTAGGCCATTTTTCAAGAATGGGACTCAGGAGGTCGGCGGACCCACGATCAGAGCGAGACCCGTGAGGACGATGACGGCAGTTGAGCCGACCGCGAGCCCTTGGACTGGCTTGCGTACGAGCCAAGCGGTGAATCGCTCGACGGGCGTGCGAGGTTCGGCTTCGTTTAGCCGCCACTGCGCAGACAATGCCCCACGCTTTTCCATGGCGAGATCGAACCAGATGGTGAAGAAGGGTGGTACTGCGGCAAGTAGACCGAGCGTGAGTCGTTTCATGCTCCAGCCGGAGTCGACGGCAACAACGATCGTGGTGAGGCAGTAGGCAACGAAGACGAGGCCGTGTGCCATACCGCCAATGCGGACCCCGAGGTCCGTGGTTTCAGTGACGTACTTGAGAAACATTCCAGTGAGCAACATGGCCCAGGTGATGGCTTCAGCGATGGCGACGGTTCGGAATAGACGGCGAGGCGACATGCCCCTATCTTGCTAGGCACGTACAAGCCCCAGTCAGCGAGCCCGATGTGCCCGGTCATCGTGCTAGATGCCTTGGGGATGACGCCGGTTTGGGATGCGTGGATTCTGGCATTATGTCTCGGGTCGGGCGATACTGGGAGGGTGATCGAATTGACTGAGCCGCAGGTGTGGACGCTGATAGGCGTGTTTTCCACCGCGCTGTTTGCTGTGTTCACAGCGATGTCGGGTTATTTAGTGCGCACGATGAACGCTGGTTTTGATCGAGTGGACGCACAGTTTGATCGAGTGGACGCAAAAATCGACGGGCTGCGTGCCGAGATGAATGTGAAGTTTGAACTGGTCGATGTGAAGTTTGATCGGATGAATGATCGTTTAGACCACCTAGATCGAGATGTACAAGCCATCAGCAAGCGGGTTTTCCCTGACGTTTAGTAGGTCGTTGGATCCCTGATGCGAGTACCCTCAGCAGCCGCCGAGATCAACGGCATCACCACCACGATTCCACCCGGACTGAACCCCGAAGAGCAAGGGTTTCTGAACGCCCTAGAAAATCCGGCCGTACGGCACAAAGGCTCAGGCGATGTGTGCGGTCATCGTGCTAGGTGCCTTGTGGATGAAGGCGGTTTGGGTGTGTGGATTCTGGCATTATGTCTCAGGTCGGGCGATACTGGGAGGGTGATCGAGTTGACTGAGCCGCAGGTGTGGACGCTGATTGGAGTGTTTTCCACCGTGCTGTTTGCTGTGTTCACAGCGATGTCGGGCCATTTAACGCGCACGATGAACGCTGGGTTTGATCGCGTGGATGCGAAAATCGACGGGCTGCGTGCTGAAATGAACGCTAAGTTTGATCGCGTCGATACGCAATTTGAACGTGTCGATACGCAGTTCGAAATGGTTGACCTGAAATTCGAGCGAGTGAATGATCGTTTCGATCATTTGGATCGGGATGTGCAAGCTATCAGCAAGCGGGTTTTTCCTGACGTTTAACAGCGTCGCCATCCGTCGCTGAAATGCCAAGAACTCGCGGGAATGGACGGTGTTTTCGCCCCTGCCCCGGTGCGCCTCTAGGATGCTCCTGTGGCAACTCCAAAGGTAATTCTCTACTACGCATTCGCACCGCTCGCGGACCCAGAGGCAGTCAAGCACTGGCAACTGGCGCTAGCGGGCAGTCTCGGGCTCAAAGGTCGCATCATTGTGTCGAAACACGGTATCAACGGCACTTTAGGTGGGGACGTTATCGAACTGAAGAAGTATGTCCGCGGGTTGAAGGCGTATGAGCCGTTTAAGAATGTCGACATGAAATGGAGTGACGGCCAGGCACTCGCCGATGGTTCGACCGCGCTGTTTCCTCGGTTGAGCGTCAAGGTACGCCCAGAACTCGTTGCCTTTGATGCACCTGATGAACTCGAGGTTGACGAGAACGGGGTCGTAGACGGCGGCACTCGTCTGACGCCCGAGGAATTGCACCAGCTCGTCGCTGAAAAGGATGTGGTCTTTTTTGATGGCCGAAACTACCTTGAGTCCGAAATCGGGCGTTTCAAGGACGCTGTCCGTCCTCAAGTCAACACGACCCGTGAGTTTTTAGGGCTTATCGATTCGGGTGTTTACGATGACCTCAAAGACAAGCCGCTCGTCACGTACTGCACCGGCGGTATTCGCTGTGAGGTGCTTACTCCGCTCTTGAAGAAGCGTGGTTTTAAAGAGGTCTACCAAATCGACGGCGGGATCGTTCGTTACGGTGAAACGTTCGGTGACGACGGTCTGTGGGAAGGCTCCCTTTACGTCTTCGATGGCCGGATAAAGGCCGACTTCAGTGATCACACTGCGGTCGTCGGCGAATGCGATACCTGCGGTGAGAGAACGAATAATGTCGAGGACTGTGCCGAAGATTCTTGTGTCGCGCAATTCGTTCGCTGCCAAGCCTGTAGTGAAATGTTTGCAGGTTGTCGGGAGCAGCATGCAAACGTGGGGCCAATGTCGGTGACTGTTTAGTCCCCGTTAATCGGTTTTTTCGGTTCTTTTGTTTTGAGCCCTTCGACTTCTTCGCGAAGCAGAGGAATTGTCGTGTTCTCGGGGTTAATGCCAGTGATATTGGCATAAAAATCGCGCACGAGATCCATGTCGGCGACGACATCGTCGGTGGGGTGGAAAACTGGTCCCCAACCTGTCGTCTTGGATGGTGAATCAACGAACGCCAGCACAACTGGTAGCGCCGTGTCCTTGGCTAATCTACGGAAGCCCGATTTCCAATAGGTGCTCTTGGAACGAGTGCCCTCAGCCGCCAACGCGATAAAGAATGGACCGTTGCTATTTTTTGAAGCGGCTACAAGTTCGTCGACTGTGCTGCGAGGGTTATCCCGATCGAGGCGAACTGCACCAGTCGCTTTGAGGATCCAGCTCAGTGGTGGCACAAACAGTTCTTTTTTGACCAAGAGATGGGGTTGGATGTTGCTGCTCCAACACAGCAAGATCGTGAATATCCAATCCCAATTGGAGGTATGGGGTGCGCCGACGAGAACACCTCGGTCGGGCACGGAACCGATTGCTTTCCAACCGGATAGTTTCAGAAGGATCTTTGCGACATTTCGTCGAATGAAAAACGACCGCTGCATATGAAGACGTTAGTCGTTTCGAGTTCTGGAACTGACGCCGGGAGTCACGAGCAGCGTCGGGCAAAACGTCGTCATTGAGCCGTACCGTTCTCCGACGTCCCATTAACCTCTTCAGATTCTTCACGCAACAGGGGAATTGTTGCGTTTTCGGGTTTAAAGCCGCGCTTATCGCCAAAGAAATCGCGCAGAATGTCCATATCGGCTCGGACGTCGTCGCTGGGATAAAACACCGGACCCCAGCCTGTGGTTTTGCTGGGTGCGTCGAGGTAGACCGTAAGGATCGGCAGTCCAGTCTCAATTGCGATTCGACGAAAGCCCGACTTCCAGTAGGTTCCTTTACTTCGAGTTCCTTCAGCCGTAATGCCGAGGTGGAATGGTCCCTCGGCAGCGCGCGCTTGCGCGATGAGATCCTCAACTGTCCGACGTGGGTTATCGCGATCGAGTGGAACGGCACCAGTTGCTTTGAGCAGCCATGAGAGCGGTGGAACGAAAAGTTCTTTTTTTGCGAGCACGGTGGGTTGTATTCCTGAACTCCAAAACAGCAGCAGACTGATGGGCCAGTCCCAGTTTGACGTGTGAGGTGCGCCCACGAGGATGCCGTTTGGTGGAGTCTCGCCGGTAGTTTTCCAGCCCGTGATTTTCAAAATGAATTGGGCGAACTTCTGGCGGATAAGGAATTTCCGTGACATGGGACGAAATTAGTCGTCGGGTGGTTCACTGTGGCCGGATGACGCTAGTAAACAAGTACGACGTTCTCGTCGTACTACCAGAAAGACCGTTGCGCGTGACTCACTTCACATGAGGCTTCGTGTGCAGAGCGGGAATTATTTGGGTTTGACCAAAGTTGATAACATTAGACTCAAGTCATCTGACACAGATTCTTGCAATACACACGAAACAGCATTTCCAGGAGGAAAACATGGCTCGCGCAGTCGGAATTGACCTCGGTACGACAAACAGCGTCGTCGCGGTCCTTGAAGGTGGAGAACCCACCGTTATCGCCAACGCTGAAGGCGCTCGCACGACGCCTTCGGTTGTTGCGTTCGCAAAAGAAGGTGAAGTCCTCACCGGTGAGGTGGCTAAGCGCCAAGGCGTGACGAACGTTGACCGCACGGTCCGTTCGGTCAAGCGCTTCATGGGCACCGATTGGTCAATCGACATCGATGACAAGACCTTCAACCCACAGCAGATCAGCGCATTCATTCTTCAGAAGCTCAAGCGCGACGCCGAGGCCTATCTTGGTGAAACCGTGACTGATGCGGTTATTACGGTTCCTGCTTACTTCAACGACCACCAGCGCCAGGCAACAAAAGAAGCTGGTGAAATCGCTGGCCTCAACGTCAGCCGTATCATTAACGAGCCGACTGCCGCAGCGTTGGCATACGGTCTCGACAAGGGCGATGACCAGACCATTTTGGTATTCGACCTCGGTGGCGGCACCTTCGACGTTTCTCTCTTGGAGATCGGTGACGGCGTCATTGAAGTGAAGGCGACGAGCGGTGACAACCACCTTGGTGGTGACGACTGGGACGAAGCTGTCACGAATTGGCTTATCACCAAGTTCAAGGCCCAAACCGGCGTAGACCTCACTAAAGACAAAATGGCTATGCCACGTCTGCGTGAAGCAGCTGAACGCGCCAAGATCGAACTGTCCAGTTCGTCTTCTACCTCCATCAACTTGCCGTACATCACGGTCGTTGACGGCAACCCGGTGTTCCTCGACGAGACGCTTACACGCGCCGAGTTCGAAAAGATCACCGCGGATTTGCTTGAACGCTGCAAGGCACCATTCAACAATGTCATTCGTGACGCGGGTCTAAGCGTCGACAAGATTGACAGCGTTGTGCTTGTTGGTGGTTCGACTCGTATGCCGGCAGTCTCTGACTTGGTGAAGTCACTTACGGGTGGCAAGGAACCAAACAAGGGCGTAAACCCTGATGAGGTCGTAGCAATTGGTGCGAGCCTGCAGGCAGGCGTGCTTAAGGGCGAAGTCAAGGACATCTTGCTCCTCGACGTCACTCCACTAAGCCTCGGTATTGAAACCAAGGGTGGCGTGATGACCAAGCTCATTGAACGCAACACCACGATCCCAACCAAGCGTTCCGAGGTCTTTACGACGGCCGACGACAACCAGCCTTCGGTTGCGATTCAGGTGTATCAAGGTGAGCGTGAAATGGCTGCCGGCAACCAACTGCTGGCTACCTTCGAACTCACTGGACTGCCACCAGCACCACGTGGCGTGCCGCAGATTGAGGTCACATTCGACATCGATGCGAACGGCATTGTCAACGTTTCCGCGAAGGATCGTGGCACTGGCAAGGAACAGTCCATGACCATCACGGGTGGTTCGGCACTGTCCAAGGATGACATCGACAAGATGGTCAAGGACGCCGAGCAATATGCCGAAGAAGATCGCAAGCGTCGTGAATCTGTTGAGGCCCGAAATCAGGCCGAAGCACTCGCCCACGGCACCGAGAAGTTCCTGTCCGAAAATGGTGACAAGATCGACGACGCCGTTAAGACTGAAGTTCAGGCCGACCTTGATGCACTTAACGAAGCACTCAAGGGCGAGGATGCCGAAGCCGTAGAGACTGCGGTTGCCAAACTCAGTGAATCCAGCTCCAAGATGGGCGAAGCGATGTACGCTGCGGCTGCTGCTGAGGCACAAGCTGAAGCCGGTGCAAGTGGTGACAGCGATGACGACGAAGACGTCGTTGAAGCTGAAATTGTGGACGAGGATGAAGACAAGTGAGCGAAACGCCCCACGAGGACGTAGCTAACGAAACCCCCGAGGAGGTGGCTGCCCAAGCAGCCACCTCCATCGAGGAAAACGCTGAAGAAACGCCACTTGGCCGCGAAGCCGAGTTAGAGGCAAAGATCGCAGAGCTTACCTCCGATTTGCAACGCAAACAGGCTGAGTTCATCAACTACAAACGACGAGTCGAAGATGATCGCATCGTGTCGGTTGAAAACGGCAAACAAGCTGTCATCACTGCATTGCTCACTGTTATCGATGACATCGGCCGAGCTGATGAACATGGTGAACTCGTCGGGGGATTCAAGGCTGTCGCGGATGCGCTCACTGCCGAACTCGATAAATTTGGGCTCGAACAATATGGCGAACCCGGTGAAGAGTTTGATCCCCAGATCCACGATGCGGTTTTCCACACCGGCACCTCGGCTGAGGTCTCAACGACATCAATCGCACAGGTCATGAAGGTTGGCTACCGACTTAAAGACAAAGTGATCCGTGCTGCAGTTGTCAGCGTGGTGGACCCAGAAGAAGAGAACTGAACCATCAAGTAGCAGGAAGAAGGGAGGGACACGATGAGTACCCCAAGCGATTGGGCTAGCAAAGATTTCTACAAAGTCCTCGGCGTGAGCAAAGAAGCAAGCGTTGATGAGATTAAGAAGGCGTATCGCAAACTCGCCCGTGACAACCACCCGGATTCCAACCCCGGCAATAAACAAGCTGAAGATCGTTTCAAAGAGGTGTCTGAAGCGTATGCCGTTCTAGGTAGCGATGATAAGCGCAAGCAGTATGACGAACAGCGCAGCCTCTTTGGCCAGTTCAAGGGCGGATTCGGCCAAGCTGGCGGATTCGCCAACGGCGGCCAGGAGTTCGATATCAGCGATCTCCTAGGCGGTCTTTTTGGTCAGGGTGCGCGTGGTGGCCGCCGTCGACCACCGCAACCTCGCAAGGGCGACGACCTCGAAACCGAAGCGACTATTTCATTCGAACAGTCGATGGATGGTGCAACCCTGCCGATCCGTCTGAGCAGTGAAGAACCATGCCAGACGTGTCGTGGCACGGGAGCGAAACCAGGCACTGTGCCAAAAACATGTGCCAACTGTCAGGGCAGTGGTATGCAGACCGGTACCACCGGTGGTGTATTTGCCATGACCGAACCATGTGTCGTCTGTCGTGGCCGCGGTTTGATTGTTGAAGAACCATGTCCCACCTGTAACGCTTCAGGACGTGCTCCTTCCACAAAGACCATCTCGGTGAAGGTGCCAGCGGGTGTGAAAGATGGCCAGCGCATTCGCTTGCGTGGTAAGGGTGCAGCGGGTGAGAACGGCGGCCCACGCGGTGACTTGTTTGTGTTGGTGCACGTGCAGCCTCATGCGGTCTTTGGCCGTAAAGGCAAAAGTCTGACGCTCAACGTCCCGGTGACATTTGACGAGGTTGCCCTCGGTACACAAATTCAGGTGCCCACCTTGGACGGCTCAAAAGTGACACTCAAGATTCCAGCGGGAACGCCTTCGGGTCGGACTTTCAGGGTGCGAGGTAAGGGCGGTTCGGCGAATTCTACGGATCTTCTGGTCACGGTTGAGATTGTGGTTCCGAAGGATTTGTCCGAAGATGAGAAAACCGCAGTAGAAGCTTTACGTGCTGCTCGTGGGAATGAGGACCCCCGGGCAGGGATCTTTGCGAAGGTGAGGTGACACCATGTCGAGATTCGTTCCACCAGGTCCGGATGCCAAGGTGTTCGTCATCAGTATTGCCGCTGAACTTTCAGGACTGCATCCACAGACGTTACGCACCTATGACCGCTTAGGAATTGTGGCTGCCGGCCGCACCGCTGGTGGCGGGCGGCGCTATTCGGTGCGCGATATTGAGTTACTGCAGATGGTTGCGCAACTGACGGCTGAAGGTCTTGGCCTTGAAGGCGTGAAGCGGGTCATCGCGCTCCAAAATCAAGTGGCTGAGTTGCAGGCTCACGTGGCCGAACTGGAAGCGCAACTCGTGCAGGCGCAAGCGCCACAAAACTTGCCAGCCTTATTCCCCGCGCAACAACTCATGGTCTGGCGCAAGCAGCGCCGGTAATCAATGAGGGGTGCTGGCGAAATCTAGTATGAACCGACCTCGTGTGCCGCCAGCAGCCAATCGGACATGAGCCTCGGCCGCTTTGGCTGGTGGAAGTATTTCGGACACACGTAGTTTCAAGACTTTATCTTGGGCGAATTTGGCGAGTTGTTGAAGTCGCTCTCGACTTTCAAGAAGCTGACTAACGCGGATTGCTCGGAACGCGACGCCGTCGATGGTCTCGCGTGGTTCGAAGTGCCTAACTGTTGCAATCGTGCCACCGTCGCGAACAGCGGCTACGAGCTTTTCATTTAAAACGGCACCGTCAGCGATGCCGTCGACGCCTTCGGGGAAGACATCGAGAATTTGCTGAGCGAGGTTGTCGCCACGTTCAACAATATGATCGGCACCCAGTTCCTTAAGAAGGTTGTAATCTTTCGGAGATGAGTCGGCGATTACCTTAAGACCAGCACATTTTGCAAGTTGAATTACATAGCCTCCGAACGCACCCGCGCCTCCTGTCACCCCGATGGTGCCGCCTGACGGAATTGCTAATTTCTCAAGTGCGGACATAGCGGTTAACCCATTCATTGGGAGGGTAGCCGCAGCAACGTCAGATACATTGTTGGGAATCGGTACGATCGAACGAGCTGAAACGATCACAAAATCTGCATAGGCACCCAGGGTTCCATGCGGCATTAGGGTTCCTAATACTCGTTGTCCGACCCTCAAAAATGGGGATACATTCGGTCCAATAAGATCGATCGTTCCCGCAAATTCCATTCCGGGAACTTGGGGGAATCCTTGAGATTCTAGATCTCGGTCAGGTTCCCCGTTGAGAGCCAGTTTTCCAGACCTCCGAAGTAAATCGGTTGGATTTACGGTTGCTGCGGCAACGCGCACTCTTACTTCACCGATGTCCGGTTGGGGAATTGGTAGTTCAATCTCTTCAAGTACTGTCGGGGGCCCGAATTCTCTATAGCCAATTGCTCTCAACGTTCCTCCTAGATATTCAGTGTTTTTTGCGGTCTATACCTCTTAAATCTTGAAGGTTTTTGATTCGGAACCCTTCCGAGAAATAGAATTGGGCAAAAGAAATTTTTGTTGGTGGTGCGCCTTACAGTTCCGTTGCCGACGGTTTCGGTCGAGCGTGTCTAGTTGCTATATGCACCACCGGCCGAATTAGAACCCCCTTAGGAATTGAGGCCTTTAACGCTCGATGACTTATGATAATATGATGTCATGTTATATGTAGTTCGGTAATCTTTCTAGTTTCGTTACCGAGGCGGATTGGGCGCATCAGGCGCTGCCGCCAAGGTGTAATGACGATAATCGCCTCTCGGGATTTTGGAGAGCTAATGAATGACTGGATTGATCTCATTTCGTTGTATGCCCACGGCAACGAGGACTGGGTGGTGTTCGAACATGCTGAACGTCAACTGACGATAAGGGAACTCTGGGAGCGAGTCCTCGTTGCTTGCGGAACATTGGCGAATGATGATCGGCCTGTCGCTATTTGCACGCAAGACCCTCTCCTGCATGGGGTTGCGCTCTTCGGGGCGCTTGCGGCCGGACGTGTGGCTGTACCGATAGATCACAGACTCCCTCATGAGGTTGTCCAAGACGTGATGGATCGGTCGGATGCCAGCGTACTCGTTGGTCGGGTGGACAACAATCTAGAGAGTCTTGATGCAAAATCCTTGCTGAGCGGTCCGGCACGAGAACCAGTCAAGGTTGCGCCAACTGAAACTGGAACGATCTTGATGACCTCTGGCTCGTCAGGTGCGCCCAAATTAGTGTTGAGATCTCGCGGTGCTGATTTTCACGCCTCAATGAGTTT
Source organism: Aeromicrobium sp. (assembly GCA_040394025.1). Classification (GTDB taxonomy): domain Bacteria; phylum Actinomycetota; class Actinomycetes; order Propionibacteriales; family Nocardioidaceae; genus Aeromicrobium. The sequence continues at coordinate 54,248 of JBEBSZ010000005.1, read as the reverse complement.
GGTGACTACGGGCTTTCCGGCGGCCAGAGGTGATCGTCATTGGTTGATTGTGCCGTATGCTGCGGCACCTTGGCATACGTTAGTCATGGGAAATCTTATGGCTCGCGCGACAGTCGTATTTGCACCTTTTGAGCCGAAACGGGTTGGAGATTTCCTCGAAGAGTCACAAATCACAAGTGCCTACATGGTTCCAACTATGTTAAGACTTGCTGGCAAGCATGGGAGACTTCAAGGCGCGGGTTGGGACGGTCTACGTGGCCTCTTGGTTGGAGGAGAGAAACTTGATGAGAGTTTCTCGGAATATCTCTTGGGACAGTTTGGTGATCGATTACACCAGTCATATGGAATGACTGAGTCGCCTAGGTTGGCCCACGCGACGGGAAAGGATCTCAAAGAACGTCCGGGCACAGTGGGCCAAATCGCGCCGTTACGTGCGGTGCGTGTAATCGAACCAAAATCTGGGAAGGTCTTGGCGCCAAATGAGGTTGGCGAATTGGAAGTGAATGGCCCTGATCTTTTCGATGGCTACCTAGGTGAGCGACCTCATAATGGATGGCATAGGACAGGTGATCTTGCTTATCTTGATGAGGACGGTTACCTCTATGTTGCGGGACGGGCCTCGTCTGTCGTAAAGGTCGGTGGGAATCGAGTTTCGACTGATGAAATGTCCGCCAAAATTGCTGAGCACCCTTTAGTTCGAGCAGCTGCCGTTGTTGCGATTGATGACGAAATGTGGACGAATCGGTTGGTCGCCTATTTGGAGATGCATGATGCAACCGCTGTTGATTGTCGAGCAATTGAGGACTGGTTACGTGAGCGAGTACCTGCTTTTAAGGTTCCCCGAAACTTTTGTGTAATTCACGAAATCCCCAAGGACCAATCCGGCAAAGTGGCACTGCAATTGCTGACCCGAATGGCTCGGGAGGCCACAGCCGATGTTGACTGAATTTCAAAGTCCAGAGGTTCATATGTCTGGGCTGTGCTGCCCGTTACTACAACATCAGAGGTCCCAGATAGGTGGGCAATAGCACATGAACACGAGAGACCGTATTAATAACGAGTGGTTGTTTGATGAGTTGACCATTAGAGACGTAGTTCACCGATATTGTCGAGCGGTTGATCGCGCAGATTGGGACCTGCTTCGAACTTGTTACCACGACGATGCCGTAGAAAAACATGGTCGGTATAACGGTGACATCGAGGGCTTTGTCTCGTGGCTAAAACTGATTGCGGTTGATTTTGAGTCGTCAATGCACCATATAGGAAATATTTTGGTTGAGTTTGTACAGCCGAATCTTGCGTGGGTTGAATCCTATTGTGTCGCCTATCATCGTTCCTCCCCAATCGATGGAGATATGCCTTTTGATCGTACTGTTTGGGTTCGGTACGTTGATATTTTTGAATGCCGTGACAACCGATGGGCGATTGTGCACCGCACGTGCCTGTTTGATTTCGTCCGTACAGATGTGGTGCCAGCGAATAGTGAACTAGATCCTGCACATATTTCAGGCCGGCGTGGGATTGATGATCCAAGTTACCGGGAATTGAATCGCTTGAGTCAACGCCACGGAAATGGCCAAAGCTCATTTCCGTTACCTAGCTAAGTTCACGTGGAACGCCCGTTGAACAGCCTGGGAAAACTCGAAAGGTAATAGTGAGAAGTTTCAGCTGCAGGTTCATAAAAACAGGATTTCTGAAAGGCATTATGAGATGAGCAGTGCACTATTTGATCCGCTTCAGTTGCGGGACTTGGTCTTCAAGAATCGGCTTTGGGTTCCACCAATGTGCCAATACTCGGTTCTCGCTGAAGATGGCGTTGCGACTGATTGGCATTGGCTCCATTATGGCGCATTAGCGCGTGGTGGTGTCGGCGGAATTATTGTCGAGGCCACAGGAATCCTGCCCGAAGGGCGAATCAGTATTCGAGATCTTGGCTTGTGGAACGACCGTCAAATGGAAGCGCTGCGTCCGGTTGCGGAGCAAGTGAAATCATTTGGGGCACGGATAGGAATTCAACTTTCGCATGCAGGTCGAAAGGCGTCCATGTTTCCTCAATGGGGCTTCTCTGTAGAAGGACCCATGCCAAAGTCCGACGGTGGATGGAGCACTTTTGCGCCGTCTGGAGTTCCCTTTGATGGCTATCCCGCACCAGTTGAGCTCGATCAACGTGCGATTTCACGAATCGTCGATGCATTTGGGGTTGCAGCTAGTCGCGCTATGGAAGCTGGCTTTGATTTTGTTGAACTGCATGGGGCGCACGGTTATCTAATTCATGAATTCCTTTCGCCGTTGAGCAATTATCGCGATGATCAATATGGTGGCGATCGCGAACGGCGGACCCGTTTTCTTGTTGAGGTATTGAGAGCCGTACGCTCAGCCATCGGCAATGCTCCCCTGCTCCTGCGTCTATCGGCAACCGACTGGGCTGCTGGTGGACTGACCGTGGATGACACGATCTACATTGTTCGAACTGCTGTGGCTGAGACGGTTGATCTAATAGATGCCTCAAGTGGTGGAACTACTCCAACTGCTGCGATTCCAGTTGGACCGGGCTACCAAGTGCCTTTTGCGACCGCGATATCTAGAGCCACGGGCGTTCTAACTGCTGCAGTTGGGATGATCGATAGCCCAGAACTTGCCGAGCACATTGTTGCAACTGGCTTGGCGGATGTGGTTCTCATTGGTCGCGAGCATTTGCGGAACCCCAACTTCGCTATGCACGCAGCGTCAACCTTGCGTGCTGAGATTTCAAAGGTTGCTCCAGGCCCTTACCTTCGTGCCTACCGGAGATGATTAGTTCGACGTTTTCGAGATCATGGGGACAATCAGAGATTGCCACTGGAAGACCATGTGCATGGCCCGGAACTTGTGAAGAACTAGTGGTTGGTTGAGCCTATGTTTCACTCATGTAAGTGATACAAGAACATGATCTGCGATCGACTCTTTTGCCACAAACTCGGACATGAATCTGTTTTGCGCACTTCGGGCACGGCGAAGATACAGATGTGCCCGATGCTCCCAAGTGAAGCCCATGCCACCGTGAAGTTGTACCGCAGTGCGCGCGGCGTTATAAACGGCTGGCATCGTGGTTGCGGTCGCGATATGGATACGAGACTCATCAAACCGGTCACCGCTTTGTTCAACTTCACGGCATGCCCAGCGGACGGCTGCTAAAGCTGCTTCGTTATCAAGCGCAACTTGAGCGAGCATATGTTGGGGAGCCTGGAAGGAGCCAATTGGCCGACCGAATTGATGACGTGTTGAGACATGTTCAATAGTCATTTGTAGTGCTCCTTGGGCCGAGCCGACAAGTTCTCCGCACTCCACCAATTGCCCTAGGAGTTTGGCGCGATGCCAAACTCGACCAATGTCTCCATTGAATTGGCGAGCTTTAGCGCGATTGAACTCGACTGTGGCAATATCGCGAGTTAGATCGAAGGCCAGCGGTTGGATCTGGGCATCCTTGGCATCTAGGATCCAAAGATCCTCCGGTTGTGCTGGATCAACGAGAAAAAAGGCTTTCGCAGCGAGGCCACCGAGGACTGACTTAAAAAGGCCCGAGATGATTGCACCGTCTGGGTGCCGGTCAATAGTCACGGAAGATTGAGAAGAAACTTCGCATACGCCGACCATCTGCTTGCCAGCAATGACATCGCCAAGAAAGTCCTCATTCTCATTAATCTCACTAGCCAAGTGACTGGCCAAGGTATACGCCACAAGAGGAACGGGGGTGAGGCCGTAACCGAATTTTTCTGCGGCTAGACCTAACATTCGTCGATCCCCATGCGGACCGATAGCCTCGATAAATCCGCCTTGATCAAGGGCTGACCACACATCATCGTCTATCGATAATGGCCTTGTGCTGTCGAGGGGAGGGCTGACCGGGGTGCCTCTGCGAGCAATAATTTTCTCGAGAACGGTGGCAAAAGACTGTAGATCTCCGTCAAGTTGAATCTGCATACTCGATCTCCTCATCTTGGCAACCCGAGGTATCGTTGAGCCGCGATATCTCGTTGGATTTGCTGTGCGCCAGACGCAATAGTCGTGTGCTTGCTGTACAGATACTCGTGAGCAAATTCTGACGCCAGTGGTGCATCGGGGCCGACACAGTCATACTCAAGTTCGCCGATTGCTTGGGATAATTCACTCCAATAGAGTCGTAATAATGACGATTGTGGACCGGGATTTACTCCATTCGCCAACCCTTGCGCAACTGCGAGATTGAACTGTCTGAGAAGTCCGCAACGAGACCAAACATCGGCGAGACGTTGTTTCAATGCATGCGCATCGGCTGCTGCGAGTGTGCCTTGTTTAAGTGCCTCCCGAACGAGTTCTGCAGCAGCCTTTACTCGCCGGGTAAGTGCAGCATGATTGTGGAGTCCAAGGTCGGAACGCTCGAACTCAAGCATTTTCATGGCGAATTTCCAGCCACCGCCTATTTCTCCGGCGACGTGATCAATTGGCACGTGGGCTCGGTCGATAAAGAGTTGACCAAACTCAAGGTCATCTCCGGTAATTTGACGGATCGGTTTGACCTCGACCGCTGGTTGTTCTAGATCGAGGATAAGCATGGTGAGTCCGGCGTGTGGTTTTTCGGTATCGCTGGTACGGCATAGGAGCGCACATTTTTGAGCATGAGTTGCGAAGGATGTCCAAATTTTCTGGCCAGTTACAACAAAGTGACCGTCCTGGATTTCTGCTCTGGTTCTTACCGAGGCAAGGTCTGAACCAGCTTCTGGTTCAGAAAAACCTTGGCACCAGATGTCGTCAGCACTAAGCATCCTTGGTAGGTAGCGCCGTTTGAGTTCTTCGCTGCCATAGACCATAAGGGTAGGTCCAAAAAGGATCAGACCTGGTTGATTGACAGGCTCTGGGGCGCCTGCACGCGCCATTTCTTCGTAGTAGACAAATTGCTGTAAGGGGCCAGCTCCTCTTCCCCCGTAGGTTTCGGGCCAAGCAATTCCTGCCCAGCCAGCGTCAAATAACGTACTTTGCCACTTTCGTCGTAACTCGTAGTCATCAGATTCATTTGCTGAGCTGTAGTCCTTAGGGACATTCCTGCTGAGCCAAGTGCGTAGTTCAGCACGAAAGTTGTCGATTTCTCGGCCAAGATCAACATTGAGACTTGGTTCAAATGTGCGAGTCATCATGCCTCCTTACGTGTGGTCCATGCGGCTGTGGCCTGTTGGAAAACCTCTGTTTGCACAAGGTCTGCGAACACCAAGTCTTCAAGTTCTCGAGCTGGAATGGCATGTGTGTTACGTAGTTTCTGCATGAGTCGTTTGGTTGCTCGTATTGATTGGGATGGGTTACTTGCGATGGATTTCGCTAAGTGTTCAACCTCGTTATCCAATGCCTCGGGTTCGACGACCTTCAGCGCAAGACCGATTTCGACTGCTTCATTTGCCATAAGTTGACGTCCGGTAAGGAACAGTTCCGCGGTTCGTTGGTATCCGATGAGGGCAGTTAAGGTTGCCGTACTTCCCGCTTCAGGTGATATGCCGAGTGAGGCGAAAGGTGCACTGAATCTGGCTGTTTTATCTGCAATGACGATATCGACCTGGCCAAGCATTGTTAGACCGATTCCCACGGCGACGCCTCGAACAGCAGCTATGACAGGAACTGAGCAAGTCTCTAGCGCACGCATAAACCGGGGGTATCCTGGTTCCGAACCCCAAAAACCAGGTAAGGCGCTAGTGCCGAGTTCCCACCCGGCCGTGAAGTGCTTCCCAGTTGTACCAATAACAATGGCTCGGATGTCATGATCGGTTTGAGTGGACTCTATTTCTGTCGCTAATGCCTCAAAGGTTTCAGGTGCTAGAGCGTTGTATATATGTGGTCGATTTATGCGAATCGTAAGTACTCCGGTTGACGTATTTCGGTCAACCGTTAGCCCAGTTTCACTCATGCGCTGGGCTTCCCGTTCTGAACCGCTTGGGCAGCGCGTTGCCACTCAGACTCAATCAATTGGCGTAGGTACGTGAGACGATCTTTACCAGGGATGAAATCGAACATTACCGTTCCGAAGGGATCGATTTCTTCTCGGAGGAGCCGAGTTTGCTCGGGTGTTGGAGTTGTGGTTTCTGGTACTTCTGCGGGGATTTCGAGTTCGAAGCCAGTGTTTGACACGACCTCGTCTATGGTGGCTCCGCCGTGGAGGCTCTCCAGCAGAAAGGGCCCACCGTCCGCGCGTACCAGTACTGCCTTTGGCGTGATGATCGTCATGGGCCCGGACTGTAGTCCGTGCATTTCGCGTTCTGAATCTTTTAGGGGATAACGACCGCCTGTGGCAAAGTCGACCTTACTAGTCAAAACTTGCTTGTCATGTCGACCGAAGTATGCCAGCATCTTGCGGTAATTTTGGACGACTTCCGGTGCGCCAACTCCACCAGGTAGTCGCACCTTTGGTTTGTCGTAGTCGCCAATCACAGAGAGATTGATTGACCCATCCCCATCGATCTGTGCTGAGGACACCGCTTCAACATTGCCACGGTTGCCTAGATGCACAACATTGACCAGATCGAGGAAACCCCAGCGCGCAACCGAACCTCGGTAGGCAGCAGCTTCTGCACCCATAAATGCGAGTTCGACAGGTGGCATTCCGAGCGCGTTGTAGCCCACCACAAACGCATTCTTTGCGTGCGTGAGTTTGGCGAGCATGTACGAGGCGTATGCAAGTGGGGTGAAGGAGCCCAGAACTGTGACCCCCCGCTCTTCCATTTCGGCGGCGATTCGACAGACCATGATATCTGCGACGGTCGTTTCAGTCATCACTTGTTTCCTTTCAAGATGCGTCCCTGGCGGACGAGTTCCGTCAGAATCTCGTCACGCCCGTTGCCAAGAACCCGAGCACGGTAATCTTGTTCACTTTCGCTGGAAAGTTCTGCTATAAAGTCTTGGGTCGCTTCAAGGCCGGAATTCATCGCTTCGACATAGGTCAACATGTACGGCCCATCCATTGTGTAGCGAGGAATGTGGGATGTTGGATGAGCTCCGTACGGAGCCTCAATGACGTGGTCGACGAGGAAACTGGGGATCTTTGTCATGTGAGGAGATTCGGAAATTGTTTCTCGATCCACGATTTCTTCACAGGTCACAATGACCGTTTTGCCGGCTCGCGCTAAGACATCATCGATTCCGTAAGTGCCGTCGAATTGTGCATTACCCTCGGCGTCTGCCCGCAAAGCATGAACGATAGTTACGTCAGGTTTGATTGCTTTAACGGCAAGTACGGGTTGGCCGGTAAAAGGATCTTCGACATTCGCATAGATATCCGGATTTCTGGCGATGAGGTCCGACGTAGTTGGTTGACCCAGGCCGGTATATGTCATGAAGGGGACGTTTCGCCCCGCAGCCTCTAGCGCGACTTCCATGGACAGCCCAGTAAGTTCGGTGATTTTTAATTGCCCACTCTCGACCCCACGCCGCAAGTTTGGGGCAAGGCCAAATGCTTCAAGTGTGACCATTGAAAAGGTGAGGTGGTCGACGGCATCGGCCGCGATTAACAAATCGACATCGACCGAACCAATGACGCTGATGATGTGCAGCTTTTGTCTGCCTGTTCGGACGAGTTCGCGGACCGCGGCCATCGGGTGGTTGCAGAACCATGCTCCACCTAAGGCAACACTGTCTCCGTCGGACACGATTGAGCCCAGAGACTCTAGCGAAATAACCTTCGAACTCATTTTTCCTCCTGATTATCTGGTGTCAGATTATCATTTGAAAAGCTCTGTCGCAAGGTCATAGTCCGAATCCTCCGTCGACATCCAGAACTTGACCGGTGATGTATGAAGCATCTGGAGAAGCAAGAAAGCATGCAGCTTGTGCAACTTCTCGTCCGGTCCCGAGACGTCGCATTGGCAGGGTGGGTAGAACGTCGTCGATGACATCGAAGCTGATGTCGCCGGAGGCACGGATTGCGTCGGTCATTCCATCCGCGAGGGCACCAGGGCCGACGCAGTTGGCTCGGATCCCAAATTTTCCTTCCTCGACAGCAATCGCTCGGATGAGGGCTTCGACTCCGGCTTTCGGTACTGATGAAAGTGCGTCTCTAGGCGGGAAGTGCCGAACCGCAAAACTTGTGACCGCTACTATGCTCCCCTGTGTTTCGCGTAATTTCGGTAAAATTGCTTTCGTTAGTGTGAAAAAACCGAAAAGCTCGATGTCGACATGATGGTGGAAATCAGTTGCGTCAAACTGGGAGACGTATTTTTGAGGAACATAGGGGCCAGCTGCATGTATTAAGGAGTCGACTCGCCCAAACCGGTTATGTACAGCATTGACAAATGTCTCAACGGAACTTGGCTGGCTAATGTTGATTTGAGTTCCGTTGGCATGTGGGCCAATTGATTCTTCCAAGGCTCGCGCCTCGTGCTCGCGGCTGTTGTAAGTGAAGGCAACGCGGTACCCGCGTTTGGCCATGAGCTCACAGGCAGCGCGGCCGACTCCTCCTGTTCCTCCAGTTATGATGACGACGGGGGCATCGGATGCTGTAGGCACTTTTCCACTCCTTGGCTATTTTGGCGAGTAAATCTGAACTCAAATTATCTATTGATTAGTTGTGTCAACTGCTAGCGTGGAGTTGAACTGGAATACTCGGCCGTTAAACGTCGACGATCGAGTTTGTTTGACGTCGTGGTGGGCAGGCTATCGACGAAAACAACGTTTGTTGGCTTTTTGTAGCTTGCGAGCCGTGATTTGGACCATTCGATGATGTCTGAGTCATGAAGTTGAGCATCAGGTCTGGTGACCACAATTGCACAGACCGTCTGGCCCCATCGTTCATGGGCGACTCCTATCACGGCAGCGTCAACCACAAGAGGATGTTCCTTAATCACGCGTTCTACCTCGGCGGGGTAAATGTTCATTCCGCCACTGACGATGAGTTCTGCCTGACGTCCCGAAACGAACAGTCTGCCTAGTTCGTCGAAATGTCCCATGTCGCTCATGCGAATTTCGCCGTCGACTAGAGTTTCAGCAGTTTTTGCTTCGTCGTTGAGGTACCCCGAGAATCCAACATCGGATCGCACACAGATTTGTCCGATCTCTCCGATATCTGCGATTGAACCGTCTTCACGCCGGATAGTGACGGTGGCGCTCGGGTTTGTATAACCGGCCGAAGCAAAAATAGGATCCCCTTGCTGAGCCAATCGATACATCCAAGGTGCTGTGCAGGTTGCGGGTGCTACTACCTCAGTTGAACCGTAGGCTTCCACAAATCGGCCGTTCATGGCCCGCACCGCAGCTTCAATATCGGCAGGAGTCGCTGTTGACCCGGTGTGCATTACCGCAGAAAGGTGTTTAAGAATTCCGCGATCCGCGGTGAGACGCTCGGTGAATGCATTTAGGTGGGGCGATGGGATATAAGTCCACGTTGACCGATCTCTTCGCATGGCTTCAAACCATTCGTCAACGTTGTACTTTCCCATGAACCGAATTGAGCCACCAAGGTGAAGATTGGTAAAGACCTGGCTCCATAATGTCGCCACGAAAGAAACTGATCCGGCAAAAATTGTCGAACTCCGGTGAGGAATCTGTAATAGAGATGGCGCCACGCGGCAATTGAGAGTAAGCACGTCATGCGTGGCCATTGCTCCTTTAGGGCGACCCGTCGTTCCACTGGTGTATCCAATGACGGCGATGTCTTCGGGGCGAGCTTGGTGCACTTGGTCAGCGTCCAGACCCGTGTGCTGCGCTGACCTGAGTAACTTGTGATCCAGCGCCAGAGGTTCGACCCCGCTTCGGTTGCTTAACTCAAAGGCAGCGTTTCTCAGCCCGGGCGTAAAGAGCAAAAGCTTAGGCTGGGCATCTTCGAGGATGTACTCGATCTCGGCGGGTGCAAGCCTCGCGTTTAGGTGTACTGCGGTTGCTCCAGCGAGCCAGGTACCAAAATAGGCAGGCATTACTTCGACTACATCTTCGGCCAAGACCGCCACACGATCCAAACGGCCAATTCCGCGCAGGGTCAATTGGGTTTGCACGTTCACAGACTCATCGACTAGTTCTGAATAAGTAATAGATCGATTTGCATCAACCAGGGCAGTTAGTTTGCTGTGACGTGCGGCAGAAGTAAGAAGCAATTTGTCTAAGGTGCGTGCGTACATTCAGAAGCCTCCTTAAAGAGCTGCATTAAGCATGTTGTGGTGATTGGGGATAGGAACACTTGGTCTTGCTGATAATCAGCTGGTTCCGTTGGAACTTGACCATTGGTTTTGGCATGCCTCATGTTGGTGCTCCGAGTTTCAGGGCAGCACGATGGCCAGCTGCCGTTGCGGCTCGAATCGTTCGGCTTCCCGTAGCGTCTCCAATGATTTCGATGGGGAATTCTGAGTCTTTGAGTAAGTCTGCATTATCCCGGAGGCTGTGGTTGATGCCTGCCAGAACGACGCCCGTAATGGAAACTCGCTCTGTGCGTTGACCTCGCATGATGTCGAGATCAACAAAGTCAGTTCCGATATTGAGAATTGAACTGTAGGGGTAAACAGAAACTCCGGCTTTTACCATTCGTTCGAGAACTGGGTGCGTTGTGACTGAGGCAGCAGGCACGCGTGCTCCAGGCATGTCGTAACGAGTGGCGTATGTGACCTCGCAAGCGCGATTAAGTAATTCGTCCACGACGCTGAGTGCTTCGAATTCGCCAGAATCGTCATACACCAAAACATGGTTAGATGGGCGAGGCTCAAACTGAAAGGCATCTGATTGATTGAGTAGTTCCCACGTTGTTAAGACGTGATTCAGATTGTGACCTGGAATAGGTCCAGCGGGATTGAGAGAAAGCGGACGAGCGCGAGATGGTTCGGACCCGGTGGCCACGATAAACCCATCTGGACTCCATTTTTCGACGAGGTCAGGTTCAGCAAAGGTCCGCAGTCGTACTTCTACGTTTAGACGTTCTAACTCATTCTGATACCAGCCGACTAGAGCTCCGATGTCTTCGCGGTATCGGGCTTTTGCTGCAACGTTCAGCTGACCACCGATCGTTGAAGCACGTTCGACCACGCGAACCTTATGCCCAAGTTCAGCAAGAACACGGGCGGCCTCAAGGCCAGCTGGACCAGCACCAGCTACAAGAAGACGCTTTCGTTTGTTTGGGCTTATGCTCGTCTGTTTTGGGGTCTTACCTGAGAGCACTGTTGGGTTTACTGAGCATGATATGCGGCCATGTTTTAGGAAATGTCCGACACATCCTTCGTTGGTTCCTATACAAGGTCTCGCTGGGCGTGACTGTTCGATGCGCATTGCGGCTGGATCGGCAATGAATGGGCGAACGAGCGCGACCATGTCCGCATCGCCGCTATCAAGTATGGATTCGGCGACATCAAGGGTTTGAATTCTTCCGACGACAATTGTCGGGACTGAAACTGCGTGCGTGATTGTCCTTGAATCTTTGAGTTGGTAAGCAGAAGGAGAGTCGGAAGTTGCGAATATTCTGTGGTAGCGCTGATAGCTTCCAGTTGAGACGCTGATGTAGTCCACATATGGCTCGAGAGAAACGGCGATGTCGGCCACGTCATCAGGTCTGAGCCCGCCGGGAACGTCATCGCGAGCGCTAAGTCTGATACCGACTATCCCAGTGCCGATTCCTCTTCGTGCGGCGGCAAGCACCTCGAACACTATGCGCATGCGGTTTTTGAGGCTGCCACCATATTTATCGTCGCGATGATTAGTTGCCGGTGATAAGAACTGCGATAGCAGATAGCCGTGTGCTGCATGGATTTCCACACCGTCTAAGCCGCCCGCCTTGACTCGACGCGCGGCTTCTTCGTATCTGTTGATAAGCAGCGTTATCTCGCTTGTTGTTATTGGTCGTGGGTCGACACCCACTAATAAATTCGCACTTGAGCTGGCAGAGATTGGTTGTATTGAGTTGAGTGCGCGTGCTGGGCCCGCATGCCACAGCTGTTGGACCAGCAGAGTCCTATGGTCGTGGATTTGTTCTGCTAGAGGCCTATAGAGGCTGATGACATCGTCGCTATGTAAGGGGATTGAGGTGGGACTACTCTCGTCAACTCCGGCAACTCCCAAGACAATCATTCCGACGCCATTTTTTGCCCGTTCGACGTAGTAGTTCGCGAGTGCGTCGGTGTCATTGAACCGAATCCCAGTGCTATGTGGCCCCAATACCAGTCGTGTTGGTGACATGGATGAGCCCAACGTTATTGGTTGATACGACAGACTATGCATGGGATCTCGATTGTTTGAAAGTGCAGTTACTTAAAGTTAACTGGCATCAGATTATCGAAAAGATTTCGCGCTGTCGATAGCCAGGCTGGGTCTTTTCATTTAGTTTGTTACGTCGTGAAACTCGTAATTCGCCGCAAAGTCACCCGAAGTATGTGGAAAATTTAGCTTATGAAACTTCCATGAGAATTGTGATTGACATCACCAATAGGGAGTGACAGACTTAATGAAAATAATCTGGCGTCAGGATTTCAAAGGAGTGACATGAAGTTTCGATTTGCGGCCGTTGCATTGTCTGCGGCTTGTGTTCTCGCCGCGTGCGGCGGAACAAGCGACTCTGTCGACGGTAACTGTGATTCGGATAACCCTGTACGAATCGGGGCTGTCCTCGAGCTCACGGGTGCGGTTGCTGAAGTTTCGCAACAGCAACTCCAAGGTGCTGAAATGGCAGTAAAGGAACTTAACGCTGATCAAGGTATTTTGGGTCGTTGCGTTGAATTAGTTTCAAAGGATTCTGAAAATGATCCGACCAAGGCAGCGTCGGCTACGCGAGAGCTAATCGATCGCGAAGAAGTGGATGCTTTGATCGGCCCCGTGAACAGCGGTCCTCAGGGAGCGAGCATTGAAGTCAGTAAAGAGACTGACACGTTCCACGTGATTGGTGCATTGGCCGATATTGATTACACAAACTATCCTTTCGTGTTCCGTGGGGAATTCGCTTCACGCCAGACCGCGCCTGGCTTCATTGACGTAGCTAAGGAACTAGGAAAGCAGAATATTGGGATCCTAGCTTCGAATGATCCGTTCGGTACCTCGGTTGCTGATTCGGTGAAAGCGGCTGCTCCATCGCAAGGTGTGGCGATCACGCGTACAGAGTTCTTTGATCCACAGTCTGTTGAGTTACTGCCGCAAGTACGCGCGGTCAAGGATTCAGGCGCTGACATTGTTGTTGTCGTGGCAACCGGACAGACAGGAATTTCGATTCTTAACGCAAGGCAGGAACTCGGTTGGGATGCACCCGTGCTTGGATTCTCGGGTATTGCAACGCCAGAGATTCAAGAAGGCGTGGGCGACGAAGGAATGTCGGACGTCTATGTGACCCTAAATTACAAGAACTTAGTCCGTGATCCAGGTGCTGATGCGCCAAGCAACGAAAATGTTGTCGGGTTCATCGAACGTCTAAAAGATTTCCGAAGTGAAGATCCGCTGACGCTCAACATTCAGTGGCCGACAGGCGGATACGACATGGTCATGCTTATTGCAGATCTTGCAGAACGTGCAGATTCACTTGAATCTGAAGCTTTGCGAACCGAACTTTATGCAAATGGCCATGATGGGATTAAGTCCCGGTATGAAGCCAAAGACGGCGATCATGACATGATTCCGGACGACCAGTTGACCTTCGTTGTTGCTGGAACGTTACAAGACGGCACTTTGGAGCGTGTCCCGACCGAGTGATCGAAGTGGTGGCGGTCGGGCTGTAAGACCCGGCCGCCACTGTGACGCTCGGAATCTTAGTCAAAGGAGTTAACCACATGACGTGGACTATTGAGACCATCATCATCGGTCTTACAGCTGGTGCTGTCTACGCGCTTATCGCAATGGGTTATAACGTCGTCTTTGCTTCAACCGGCGTATTGAACTTCGCTCATGGCGAGTTCTTCATGGCCGGAATGATGCTGGGCGCTTATATCAGTGTTTCAATGGGTATTCCCCTTGTCCTAGCCCTGTTGTTGACGGTCATCATCGGCGTAATCGGGGCCGTAATTCTTGAACGAGTTGCTGTCCGAGGCGTCACTGATGCTAGTTCTGGATTAGGCGCATCCGGATGGGTTCTATCAACCTTAGGATTCGGTATCGTCATTCATGCCGGTATTACTTTGTGGATGGGGCCGCAGCTTCGTACATTCCCACCCCTGCTGCCTTGGGGTTCAATTGAGATTTTGGGCGTAACGGTCACGTGGCAACGATTGGTCGTTATCTTCGCAGCAATTATCGTAGGTTTTGGACTGCATCTATTCATCGAAAGATCACGTACTGGTAGAGCGCTAAGCGCCGTTGAGCAGGACCCTGACGCAGCAGAACTTCGCGGGATTCCGGTCATTCGTTTAGGGGTGATTGCTTTTGCTATCGGCGGTGGCCTTGGCGCTCTTGCTGGCTTCCTAGCGGGCCCTTTGAGCGCAGCTGTTTCATCCGTGGGATTGGCATATGGGCTTAAGGGATTTGTCGCGGCAGCAGCAGGCGGAATCCCATCAATTAAGGGAGCCGTTATTGCTGGCTTTCTACTAGGTTTGCTGGAAGTTTTTGGAGTGGCTTTTCTGGGCGCAGGTTATCGCGACGCGATCGTGTTTGCTGCGCTCTTGCTTGTACTCATGATTAAGCCCTCTGGGCTTTTTGGCGCAGGAAACGTGAGGGCCGTTTGATGGATCGACTTACTTTTGCCGGCCCCAAATCGCGGTGGCGTTATTTGGGTTTATTGCCACTTGCTCTATTAATTGCAGGTCCTAAGGCCTTCGCCACCGTAATGAGCGGCGTGACGAGTCTAATCGTTGCACCTTTTACTGGAACTATTGAGTTTTCTTCCAGCCGGTATGAGATTTTTAATGTCGAACTGTTGCTGGTGTACGTGATCGTGGTTCTTAGCCTGAATATTGTCTTCCAAAATGGCATGATTTCGCTTGGACATAGTGCCTTTTTCCTTGTGGGCGCATATACAACAGCGTTGTTAACGACAAGAGCTGATTGGTCTTTTTGGTTGGCCTTATTAATGGGTGTCGTTCTTTCTGCAGCCTTAGGTTTCATGCTAGGAGCTCCTGCAATTCGCCTAGGACTTTTTACTCTGGCGATGGTCTCGATGGGATACGCGCTAGTTGCCGAAGACATGGTTACGGAGTGGCGAAGCATCACCGGAGGTGGCGATGGTCTGTCAGGCATTCAACGGCCGGCTCCTTTTGGGGAACTTGAAACGTACTATTGGCTAATTGCAATATTCGCGATTCTCGTCTTTTTCTTTACTCGAAACTGGCTGCGATCATCATTTGGTCGTGCTGGAAAAGCAACCGCAGACAACGAGGTTGCCGCAGGATCGATCGGGATTGATGTGCGAGTGACGAAGGTGCGATCATTCGTAGTTTCTGCTGCGCTTGCAGGCCTCGGTGGTGGACTTTACGCTCCGTTGATCGGATTTATTTCACCGGCTGCGTTTACTGTGGATCTAGCAGTGTTGTTCTTGCTTATGGTGCTGCTTGGTGGCGGCGGGACGGTCATCGGACCGGTCATTGGTGCCGTGATCCTCTTCCGAATTCCGCTTGCTGTGGAAGACATCACGGGCGCTGCAGGAAATATCAGTCTTTTAGTTTACGGTGTCGTTCTCGTGATCTCCGTGCGTCTTATGCCTCAAGGCTTCATGAGTGCATGGTGGTTTATTAGAGACCGTTGGTTGGCCAAATACAAAGTTCAAACAATGATTGATGAACTTAAGGTTGATGAGTCAGCAGCACATTTCGATACGCTTCTAGCGGCAGCCTCGCTAGAGGGTTCTGAGCTTCGAGCTGCCGGCATGCGCAAACAGTTGGGCGGAGTCAAAGCCGTTGATGGGATTGATATCGCAGTTCTTCCTGGACAAGTGCACGCTCTCATTGGACCCAATGGTTCAGGAAAGACCACAACGTTAAACCTGCTCTCTGGGTATATGGAATCTGACTATGGAGAGTTCACACTGAACGGCGAGAACGTACCTGCTCGTGGCTATGTACGAGCGCGTTATGGACTTGGACGAACCTTCCAGACGCCATTGCTGTTTGGCTCAATGAGTTGTGTCGAAAATGTATTAGTTGCACTGGATCGAAAGCATTCAGAAAACCCGATTGCTACCTTGCTCCGACTACCTACAGCACGGCGAAACGAGCACGAAAAATATCAACGCGCGCTTGACATACTTGCTGCCGTCGGTATTACGGATCCAGACACGCAAGCGTCCGTCTTGACTCCTGGTCGTCGCCGACTCTTAGAGATCGCACGACTTGTTGCCTCGGAACCTGCCGTAGTTCTCATGGATGAACCTGCTGCGGGGCTAACGTCAGCGGAAATAGAACATCTAGAAACGATGGTTCGGTCGCTCGCTGCTGCAGGGGTGGGAATCATCCTTGTCGAACATCACGTCGATTTTGTACTAGCGGTTGCTGATGTTGTGACTGTGCTTGATTTTGGCAAGGTCATTGCGCACGGTTCGCCACAAGAAGTTCGTCAGGACCCAGTGGTCATGAAGGCATACCTAGGCGCAATGCCTGATACTGCGGAAGGTCAAGATTGATGGCGTTACTTACTGTTGAGGGTCTATCTGCCGGGTACGGCCTTGTCCCTGTACTCGAAGACGTTTCCTTCACCGTGGACCAAGGCGAGATTGTTACGGTTATTGGTGCAAATGGGGCAGGAAAATCCACATTGTTGCGGACCCTTTCGGGTCTCACAGACGTAACAGCTGGAACTGTGCATTTGGACGGGCATTCGATTGTGGGGAAATCCGCAGCTGTGATTGGCCGGCTAGGTTTGGCTCACGTTCCAGAAAACCGACGGGTGTTTCCTGCGCATTCGATTCGAGACAATCTTGCTCTTGGGGCATTTGTTCGTAAAGTTCGGAAGTCCGAATTAGACGATGACATGGGTGAAGTGTTTGAACGGTTCCCGGTTCTTGGAGAGCGTTCGACGCAGCTAGCGGGGACGTTGTCTGGTGGTGAGCAGCAGATGCTTGCCATCGGCATGGCGTTGATGGCTCGTCCCAAGTTGATGCTTTTGGATGAACCTTCGCTCGGTTTGGCACCGATTATCGTTGAACGAGTCTTTGAGGCAATTGGTGATTTAGCGAAAAGCGGGATGACTATTTTACTGGTCGAACAGTTCGCTGCAGCGGCGTTAGCAATAGCGGATCGTGGACTTGTGCTTCAGTTGGGTTCCATCATCGCCCGCGGAAGTGCCCAAGAACTGGCTGCAGATGATGCAATCCGTCGGGCCTATTTGGGTTGAAAAGGTTGAGGGAGTACATCGTGAAGGAGGTACACAGGTTCGCAAGTCCTGAAGATATCGGTGATCTGGAGTAGGAAAGAGATCTGGGGGACCCTGGAGAATTTCCGTATATTTGGGGGCCGCGGAGCATTGAATAAGTTCGGCGGGTGGACTCATCGGGAGTAATCCGGGCAGGGCAGCCCTCGGTGCTCCAATCACCAGTCGCACTATCTGCTTAAACATGGTGCTCAAGGCTTGAATGTGATTGGTGATGCTCTTGACGGTTATCGACAAATATTGGGCTTTCCTAGCAACAATGGGTGAAGCAGAACATTGTCGGCTCAGAAGAAGCCGTTTGCAGATTTAACACCGGAACTTGCAAGGGCTGTGATTGAGCTTTTCACTCAGATTTCTGGGCGAAAGTAGTGTCCCACAGGACGGGAACTACGGGTGAATTATTCTCGAGTGAATTTCTCAGATCCTATAGCCATCAATCGTGGCGCCATACGATTTTCTGTTTAAAATCAAAACGTGTTCGGAGCCTTGACGCCCTTACTGCTCGAAGCCCTCAATAAACAATTTGCTCATAATGTCTGCAATTTTGGTGACACCAATTTCTGGTTCATAACCAAGTACGAGCTTTGAATAGGCAACAGCTTCGTAGCCCATGGCATGAAACTCTGAGACCACCTCTAGGTTCGTCTGGGGCTGGATGATGTTATGAGATTTACCAAATTTGAGAACTCGATGAGTACGTTCGATGAAGCTATTACGCATCCCATTCCAAGCGTCGGCAAGTTCGCTACCGGGCTCAGCCAATTCGCGCCAAGCTCGAATCGCTCCGAGGTTACGTTCGTAGCAATCAAGATATGCAAGTAATTGTCCACGTATGGCAAGCCTGCCATGCTCTAACGGTAAATGGCTTTCACGAATGATTGACTCTTCGACGGCGGCTTGCATACTCCGCAAAATGTCGGCCTTGTCTACGAAATATCGATAAACGGAACCTGATGCTATACCTGCCTCTTGCGCGACATCATTTATTGTTGCGACCGCTAGGCCTTGCTCAGTGAAAACCCGGGCTGCAGCGTCTTGAATCAACTGCCGCGTCCTGATGCCTTTGACAGACCGTGGAAGAGTTTTTTCAGGAGATGGTTGCCAGTGAATGGAGGGTTTAAAACGCGCAATGTCGAGAGGCGGCATGTCGACTGGTGGCTCGATGGCTCCTTTAGCGTAAATGCCTTCGCAAATTAATCGATTAGCCTCAGCAGCAATGGTGTCCACGTCTCGTTCTGGGAAGGCAGATTCGTGGCGTGCTTGAGTGTGGTGGAAGAGCATATCCACCACTAACGTCGATAAAACTCTGAGGCGTGGGCCAGCGAGGTTGGCGTCTAATTTGGAGCTGAGGGCCTCGACCGCAACATTTCGTGGGTCCCGAAATGGGTTGCGTCCAGACCAGCGGCTACGTTCAAAATTTAGCCGAAGGGCGCCGGGGTGTTGGTCAAGTACGTTGAGTAAGGCGTTGAGCGAAGAGAGTTGGTCTGGTGAATTGGAAATTGATTCGGTGAGGTCTGTGGAGAGTAAATCCAGCAAGGCCACCGGAAGGTCGTCTTTGGCGGGAAAGCTCCGGTATAGAGCTCCAGTTGTCAATCCGACGTCAGCGGTAATATCGGATAGGCGGGCGCTGTCGAACCCATGCTCGGCAAATCGATTATCGGCAGCCTTGAGAATCAGATCCCGACTAGCGGTCGCAGCTTGAGACTGTACCGACTTGTCACTGTCAACTGACATGTGATCTACCTTCTCCGTTTGATTTAGGCCAAATAACTATGCTTTCGGGCTAACGATATTTTTCAATTTTCATTGACCGCGTGAACCAAATCTTTTTGGTAAAGACTCAAACTTTAGCCGGGGTTGTTTACAGGAAAAAATTTGAATATCTGACGTCATCTTACATATGAATTATGGATGCTTCGATTTCACCACGCGTTCCCAGATAATCATTTGTGGTTGCAGACACAAATCCGAAAAGCACAGTTCTCGATATCGAAGGCGATGTAATAGCCGGCTGAGAAAAGTTCACCTCAGTTGACTTGGCGGTTGCGCCCTGACCAGAACTCCTCGCGAAGCTTGAACTTCTGTAGTTTGCCGGTAGCGGTTCGTGCAAGCTCCTCACGAAATTCGATCCGCTTGGGGCACTTGTAGCCGGCGAGTCGAGTGCGAGTGTGAGCAATGAGTTCCTCGGCGGTCACTTCGCCATCAACAACGACCAGCGCAGCAACGAGTTCGCCCCACTTCTCGTCCGGGATACCAATCACTGCCACCTCCCGCACGGCGGGGTGTAGGGCCAAAGCATCTTCGACCTCAATCGAGGACACGTTCTCGCCGCCAGACACGATGACATCCTTTTTACGGTCAGCGATCGTGATGTAGCCATCCTCGTATGTGCCGCCGTCGCCGGTATGGAACCAGCCGCCTGCCAAGGCTTCGGCGCTCGCCTCCGGGTTGTTCCAGTAAGCCTCAAGCACCGTGTTTGACCGGACAAGAATTTCACCCTCATCGTCGATGTGAAACTCTGTGCCAATAACGGGACTGCCAGCACGGCCTAAGAGTCGGGCTTGATCTTCTGGATCAAGTTCTTCCCACTCCGAACGCATCCGGTTCATCGTGATTAATGGTGCTGTTTCGGTCAGACCGTAAATTTGAATGAATTCCCAGCCCAACTCTTCGCGCACGCGCATGATGGTGCGTGTCGGTGGTGGCGCTCCCGCGATGATGCAGCGTAACGTGCCAGCACCCGGAATGGGCCCTTCCCAATCTTGTGCGGCTTCGAGCACCATCGCGATGACGGCGGGTGCGCCACACAGGTAGGTGACGCCGTGCTCTTCGATACGGCGCAGAATTTCGGCGCCGTTGACCTGACGCAAAATCACGTGTTTCGCGCCGACACCGGTGGCGGTGTACACGTGCCCCCACGAGTTGCAGTGGAATTGCGCAAGGGTGTGTAGGTAGACGTCGTTGTCGTCAACACTGGCGTGCCAACCGAAAATGGCCGCGTTCATCCATAGGTTCCGGTGCGTCATCTGCACACCTTTGGGGCGGGCAGTGGTGCCCGAGGTGTAGTTGATTGTTGCGGTGGCGTTCTCGTCGGCAACCCACTCGCGTGGCTTACCCGTGCCGCCCCAAATCTGGTCGTCGTCTTTACCGAGAATGTAGATGTGTTTGCAGTCAATCTCGTCGGCTAAATGTGCGACGTCAGGATCGAGTAAAAGCACATCAGCGCCCGAGTGTTCGACAATGTATTCCACTTCGGCTGGTGCTAGACGAAAGTTGATTGGCACGAGGACACGCCCCCAGCCAGAGACACCAAAAAATGAGACGAGCTGCCGGGCCGAGTTTTGAGACATCATGGCGACTCGGCTACCGACCGGAATACCCAACTCGTCGAGTCGAGCAGCCTGAGCCCGTGCCTTAGCAGCGAACTCGCGATAGGTGAGTTCACCCCAAGAGGTAGCTGGCTGATTGGGTTCATCAACGACTGCAATCCGATCGGGGTACACCGCCAATGCGCGGTCTAAGAAATGGCGGATTGTCATTGGCACAATCATTATGACCCCTCTCGATGCGTGATCTGCTTCACATTTGTCATTCTTGCGTAAATCCGCGTCAACCGTGAGCGTGGGTCACGGAGTTTGCTGGCTCGCCGAGCTTTAAGTCTCCGTGAACTCCGGCCGCTGTTAAGGGATATCGGCGTGATTGCAACAATTCGGTGACTTTTCGTTGAATTGGTTTTAGAGTCCATTCAAAGACGCTGTGCAGTGATCGAGGAGGACTCATGGTCCGTCGAAGTCTATTCGTGGGGTTCATCGTCCTGCTGTTCACTGATGTCGCGCGAATGTGGGCACCCTCTCTCATTACGATTTTCGGGCAAGCCGCTGAAACGCCCGCCGAGTACATTGGTGGCTTTGCGCTCGCCTGCGCCGTGGTACCACTCCTTGTGCTCTTGATATCTAAGTCGCGCACCGGATTGACGACTGCCGCACTGGGTGTGCTGCTCCTCGCACGAATTGCATTGCCGTTCACTGACGGCGGAGCACCGCAGCTGTGGTGGGCATCGGTGGGAGTTTCCGCTGGAATTTGGGCACTCGCGTTGATCCTCGGAAATGATCGGCACGTCATTGCACCCGGCATCGCCACCGGAATTGCTTTAACCACTGTCAGCCACGCTGGACTCGGCACCTTTGGTGCCGTCTGGCGCGACGACCTCTGGGGTTGGGGTTTGCTCGTTCTGACGGTTGCGAGCGTTGTGGTGTTATGGATCCTTGGTGGCGCGCGCGTTGCCAAACATGCCATTAAGCCCAGCCGCCGACAAGCAATCTTTGTATTCCCGACCTTGCTGCTCACCGGGATCTTCCTCGCCAGTGCGGCTCGAGCTTCGACTATCGCCGACGATCTTGGACTTGTTGTCGTGGCGGCTGCGTCCGTGCTGGCGATCGCAGCGACGAACCTGCCAATCAAAAGAGCAGCCGTTGCGGTGGCGCACGTCGTGGCTATCGCATCCGTTGCAGCGCTCGCCATGTGGGAAGTGGAAGTAGAAAATATTGCGGGCGTGATTCCGACAATCGCAATTCTTGGCATGCTTGTTGGCCTACCAGCACTCATGTACATACTCGCCGCCGGTGTCACCGGCCCCACGAGCGGCGGACCCATAATGGTTGCTCTCGGAGCGATCATTTGGGTGCTCTTCCTCTTCGTGTATTACGCCGGATACGACCTTGGTTATCGTGCCGACATTGTGTTTCTAGGAGTGGCCGCCGTCTTCGGGCCTTGGGCGTTCACCAGTTCAGAAGCCGCGAACACGAAACGCAAAGCCCCTAGCCGGACCGGAATGTGGTTCATCGCCGCAGGAGCAGTGTTTGCCATGGGTATCGCTTATATCGGACCGGGGCTCACAATCGAGAAACTTGCCCTCAAAGAGCCGGGCGAAGACTCTCGAGTTGTTGCCTACAACCTGCGTATGGGCTACGGCATGAACGGCCGATTCGTAGCGAAAGAAGTCGCCCAGTTTCTCGCAGATGAAAACGTCGACGTTGCTCTCTTGAGTGAGATTGATCGAGGTTGGCTACTCAACGGCGGTCAAGACCAATTGCGAATCTTGGCCGACATGCTCGACATGTACGTCGCCTTCGCGCCAGCCAGTGACCCCGTGTGGGGAGACGCAATCCTCTCGCGCACCCCGCTCACAGACGTTCACAACCATCACTTCGATCGCTACGACACTTCGACTGGTGCGCAAGCGTTGATCGCGACGACTACCCTCGGCGGCCAAGAAGTCACCTTCATTTCTACCCATCTGCAGTATGGGCCAGATGGCACGGATGCCACTGACCCTCAGGCCGCCGACCTTGCGGGCTTGATGGTGAAGCAATCGAAAGCCACTGTGATGGGTGGCGATTTGAACACCACACCGAGCAGCAGCGCATGGGTTCGTATCACGGCCACTGGCTTCATTGATGTCCTCGCACCCATCCGGCCTGTCTATACCTGGCCGGCCGACAAGCCGAACGAAGAAATAGATCACCTATTCTTCAGTCCGGGTCTTGTCGGCAACAATCCACGCGTCGTCGACGTGCAATATTCCGACCATCTGCCGGTGTTTATTGACCTCGCGAGATAATGCGGATTATTTCAGTCGTAAGGATAAAAACCTTGACCAGACTTCTTGCCAAGCAGTCCTGCATCGATCATGCGGTCTAGCAAAGGTGGTGGCGAGTAGAGAGGCTCTTTGAACTCTTCGTACATTGATTCACCAATTGCTTGAATCGTGTCCAAGCCGATGAGATCACTCAGCGCGAGTGGACCCATCGGGTGCCCGCAACCGAGCACCATGCCATTGTCGATGTCTTTAGCGGAGGCGTAGCCCGCTTCGTACATGCGAATAGCAGACAAGAGATATGGCACGAGAAGCGAATTCACGATGAAGCCAGCACGGTCAGTAGCATCAATTGGCTTCTTTTCGAGGGTATCGGTGACGTAATTGCGCATCCGCTCGAAAGTTTCTTCGCTCGTGGTGAGTGAAGGAATGAGCTCAACGAGTTTCATCACCGGGGCAGGGTTGAAGAAGTGCACACCCATGACGCGGTCTGCTCGTCCCGAAACGGCACCCAGTTTCACGATGGGAATTGATGATGTGTTCGAGGCCAAAATTGCATTCGGGTTTTCTAGAATTTGGCCGACTTTCTCGAAAATGCCCAGCTTCGTGTTCTCGTGTTCGCTGGCGGCTTCGATAACAAGGTCTCGATCAGCGAGATCGTTCAGACTCGTTGTGTAACGAATACGTTCTTGCACGGCGCCAACCTCGGCCGCAGTGATTTTTCCACGGGATTCAGCACGATCTAGCGATGAGTTGATGCGATTACGTGCTCGTTCAATTCCCGATTCGTCGACTTCGACGATAACAACTGATAGTCCAGCTCTGGCATTAATTTCGGCGATACCCGATCCCATGAGTCCGCCGCCAATAATTCCCATGCGTTCAATGTTCATTTTTTGGCCCTTCTGAGGCTATGTATGGATGTTGACGAATGTGAGGTCAACCTCATATACAGCGTATTTTACTCAGCCGTTGGCTCACACACTGAGGCAGAATTACCCGGATCATGTCGGCAGGCCACGTCAATCTGTGTCGGTACGCATGATGGAATAAAGCCATGAAACGGCTTGTGATAATTGCAGTGATTGCGACCTGCTTCTTGACCGCGTGTGCTGAAAGCAAGGACTCGCCAGGCGATGAAACAAGCCCAAGTCAGAATCAAAGTGAAGCAACCTCACCAACACCAACGCCTTCGGCGAATCTCGTACCTGAAGCGATTACCTCATTTTCTTGCCAAGCTACATCGCAAGACCAGTGGATTGCGGGCGGAGAAATAACAAATCCTGAGGATGTATCCAACAGTTATCGAGTGACCGTATTTCTCGGCTCAGGCGAAGGAACAGGACACAGCCAAGAAGTTGGTCCGATCGCACCGAAAGAGAGCAAAGAGTTCTCATTCGGAGTATTAACGCCCGCAGATCCTCAAGCCAGCTGCCGGATTCAGGCAGAAAAGCTCGAAAAATAGGCGGCCAGCGCCAACGTCATTTTTTGCTGCGGCTGATGTCGACCATCTCTTGGCGGTCGACGACCTTGACGCGCTCACGCTCATGCGTGTGAGCGCTGCCGAGTTGGATCTCGTGATTATCGAGCGTTTCCCACCCCGCCCAGTTGGTGAATTCAATCCCAAGTGACTCGAGATGCTTCTCGAAATCGGCGGGGTCTGAATGCGTGGGTGGCGTGAGCGAGTCGACATCTTCGATCAACATGCCTACCGTCTGGGCAGCATCAGATTTTGTGTGACCGATTAGGCCGACCGGCCCACGCTTGATCCAGCCGGTGACGTATGCGCCGGGGAGTGGCTTGCCATCAAGTCCGATAACGTGGCCGCCATCGTTTGGCACCACGCCGTCGGCCTTATCGAACGGCAGGCCAGCGAGCGAATCTGAATAGTAGCCAATCGCCCGGTATACGGCCTGAACTGGCCAATCCTTGAACTCTCCTGTGCCACGCACATTGCCAGTTCCATCGAGTTCGGTGACCTCGGTGCGCAAGCCGACAACCTTGCCGTCCTCACCCAAAATCTTCACCGGATTCTGGCAGAAATGGATGTGAATCCGATGAGGTGCTCCGGAGGGTTCTTTTGCCAAATAGTTCTGCAGCACGTCCACCACGAGTTTCTGACTCTTGGCTTTCTGAAGTGCTTCCATTGAACCCGCATCGAATTCGAAGCCTTCAGGATGTACGACGACATCAATATTGGGTGAGTGGCTGAGTTCGCGAAGTTCCATCGGAGTGAACTTCACTTGAGCTGGGCCACGTCGAGCAAAAACATGCACGTCTGTCGTGGCGTTCTGTTTGAGGCCTTGGTAAACGTTGTCTGGGATCTCGGTCACTAAAAGCTCATCGGCTGTCTTGGCCAAAATTCGAGCGATATCGAGGCCCACGTTTCCGACGCCGAGTACGGCAACCGACTTTGCGTGTGGCTGAAAGTCCCAGTCGCGGCTTACATCAGGATGGCCGTCGTACCAGTAGACGAAATCGGCCGCGCCGTAAGAGCCATCAAGTTCAACACCTGGAATATTGAGGTCACGGTCGCGCCGCGCGCCGGTAGCGAAAATGATTGCGTCGTAGAAATCACGCAACTCTTCAAGCTTGACGTCGGTGCCATAGTTGACGTTCCCATAAAACCGAATGCGTTCATTCGACATCACGCGTTTGAGTGCCTTGATGATTTCTTTAATGCGTGGGTGGTCGGGGGCGACGCCATAGCGAATAAGGCCGAAGGGGGTGGGGTCACGATCAATCACGTCGACCGAGACATCAAGGTCTTCGTTCTTCGTGAGAATGTCCGCAGCGTAAACGCCAGCGGGACCCGCGCCAATCACGGCAACTCGCAAATGCCTACTCATTCATGACTCCTGAGTCACATAGTCCGTAGTGCC
The DNA here is from genome assembly GCA_040394025.1 of Aeromicrobium sp. Lineage (GTDB taxonomy): Bacteria > Actinomycetota > Actinomycetes > Propionibacteriales > Nocardioidaceae > Aeromicrobium. Next base: position 28,532 of record JBEBSZ010000005.1, on the reverse strand, counting down.
AAGCAGAACCGTCACTGGGCACAATTTCCAGATTACTGGAATAGGCCCTTAAACCCCCAATGTTTCATTGTGTGAAATTGGCCCCTCGATCTTGCATGGGCATGTTAGGACCCCTTCACGAACTATGTTGGATGGTGGTCGTAGCCTGTCAAGGATCGTCACGAACCAAAGGAATCGCAGATGATGAACGCGCCTACCAGGGTCGCCCAAGCCGCTGTTTTTACGCTGATAGCGACGGGTACCCTAGCTGCATGCAGTTCTTCGGACTCGTCGTCGTTAGCTTCTCAAGGATCGTCTTCTCAGTCTGAAGGCGGAAGTAATTCAGCGATGGTCTTCACACCAGGCACCTATAACGCGACCGGCCAGTATCCAACCCCCGGAGGCTTACAAGGGATCGGTGTCACCGTGACCCTTGAAGCGGATGGCACCATTACAGAGCTTGAGGTTGACCCAAAAGCTGAGATAGGGAATTCGGTGCAATTCCAAGCAAAGTTTGCTGGGGGAATTAAGTCCGAGGTTGTCGGCAAACCAATTCAAGAATTGAATGTCGACAAGGTTTCAGGGTCCTCGCTGACAAGCGGTGGCTTCAATCGGGCGATCGAAGACATCGTGAAGGAAGCACAAGAATGAGCACTCGTTGGCAGTTTGAGGCATTGGGAACTCAGTGGATTATCGAGTCCCCAGAGTCATTAGATAAAGAGATCAAGTTAGCCGTTTGGCAACGTATTGATGAGTTCGATAAGACTTGGTCACGGTTCCGCCCAGACTCGTCCGTTAACCGCTTGCGGACAGAAACGTCGGTCGATTTGGGCCCCGATGCAGTTGAATTGCTGGGTATTTATGACGAGTTTTATGGCACGACAGCTGGTGCTGTAAACCCGCTTGTCGGGGTATCAATTGAACAACTTGGCTATGACCAAGAGAAAACGTTTACGCCCAAGGGAGATCCGATTCCGGCACCGAGCTGGGCCGACTGTGCAATGGAAGGCTCTATTCTTCACACCCCGGTACCCGTTGTGTTGGATGTGGGTGCAATCGGCAAGGGCTTCATTGCTGGCAAAGTGGCAGACCTCATTGGTGGGCGTTGTGTCGTGGATGCCAGTGGCGACATCGTGAATCGCTCTGGTCGTCCACTCAAGGTGGCAATGGAAGACCCGCGTGATTCCGAATCTGCGATTGCGGTGACCGATATCCCTGACGGCTGGTCCTTGGCGGGTTCGGCGATTAACCGCCGAACGTGGGGTAAGGACTTGCATCATGTCGTCGATGCGAGAACGGGCATACCTGCCGATTCGATCGTGGCCGCTTGGGGTGCGGCACCAGACGCGGGTGTCGCTGATGGCCTTGCGACAGCTGCCTTCTTCACGGACCTTGAAACCTTGAGCCGCTTCGAAGGCTGGACGCTCACACTCGATCAGAAATTTTGGGCCGATTCTTTTGACTTCCCTGGTGAGATATTTAATTAACACATGCTGCTGAAGCTCAAGTCACTCTCGCTGCCGAGAGTTGTGATTACGGCTCTTGGTGTGCTTGTGGTGGTGGCGTTCACTGCCAGCGCCTTTGGGAGTCTGGACGAGAGCATCTTTATGCCGCTCGCGATGCTCGTGGCTCTCGTCGTGCTGGTAGCCACATCATTGGTGGCAAGTTGGCTGTTGGGCTTGGTGTTTTCATCGAGGCCGTCCTTTGAGTCCGCCGCGATCACGGGGCTCATCCTGTGGTTTTTGTATTGGCCAAGCCTAGAGCTGGCCACTCTCGTGTGGTTCGCGGTGATCGCGGTTTTGGCGCAAGCCTCGAAATACGCGATTGCTTGGCGTGGCCGTCACATCGTGAATCCGGTGGCGGCCGGGGTGCTTCTCTCGGTGGCAATTAGTGGAGTGTTCCGCCTTGACTCGGTTCCGTTTGCCTCGTGGTGGGTCGCGAGTGAAGCCATGTTTTGGCCAGTGCTCGTAGCGAGCATCGTGGTGCTGTATCGCGCTGGCCGGTTCATGATCTCGTGGACGTATACCGTCGCGGCGTTCACTGCTGCCACGCTCTCCTTCCTCGATATCAACAAGGCTTTTGGTTTTCCGATCACCACATTTGAAGCGATCACTTTGTCGGCATACACACTGCCGATCGTATTTTTTGCGGCATTTGTGCTTTCCGAACCGATCACGATGCCGTCGCGAGTGTTGTGGCAAGACGTTTCTGGCCTAGTGGCAGCCGTTATCTCGATGAGCGGGCTTCTAGCTGCCGGGCTTCAGATCACCACGATGCCGCAAATCTTGGCCGATGCCAGCTTCGAGTGGGCGCTTGTTGCCACTGGTCTGATCGCGCTCTTCTCGGGACAGCGCTCCGCGGTGGTTACGTTGGCCGAGCGTGTCGACCGAGGCGGTGATGTGGTCGAATACTGCTGGGATGCAAAACGGCCGCTTCGGTTTCACCCCGGTCAATATGTCGAGCTTGATCTAAGGCACGCTCGACCAGACGGCCGAGGACGACGCCGAGCTTTCAGCCCGATCTCGATCCCGGGCGAACCGCTCAGACTCACCACCCGTCATCCTGAACCTGCGTCCACCTATAAACAAGCCCTTGCGGGGCTCCGGCCGGGTGATCGCGCGCGGGTCACGTCGGTGCATGGCTCTTTCGTATGGCCGAAACGCGGGCCAATCGTGCTGATCGGGGTGGGCATCGGCATCACACCGTTCTTGTCGCAACTAGCGGCCGAACCTGATCGAGACGTGGTGGTCGTTGTGGGGATCCGACCAGAAGGTCAGCCCTATCTCGACGAGTTGCGAGCACTCGCACCACGGCTCATCGAACTGCCCGTCGACGAGGTCACGGTAGACAACCTGCGAGAACAGATTCGTGACTTGCGCAAACGCCATGCCTTCGTTTCGGGCAGGCCAGAGTTCGTTATGACTTTGGACAACCGGTTGTTCCTCAAAGTTCGGAAAGTCCACACGGACTATTTCTGGGGTTCCTGATCGGGCATGCACTAGCGCGAGTGCCTAGGTGGCACGGCACAATAGATAGGGTTCATTTCCAACGGAGCGGAGTATTGAGTGCGAATTGCTCTGCTGTCGTATCGCAGCAAACAGCATAGTGGGGGTCAAGGCGTTTACGTCCGGCACCTTAGTGCTGGTCTTGCCACCCTCGGCCATGATGTCACGATTTTCTCGGGCCAACCGTACCCAGAAGACCTCCATCCAGACGTCAAATTGGTTCAGGTTCCGAGCCTCGATCTTTATCGCGAAGACGATCCGTTCCGCACGCCAAAACTGCGCGAGTTCCGTGATTGGATTGACGTGCTGGAATACGGGATTATGGCAACCGCCGGCTTTCCTGAGCCGCTCACCTACAGTTTGCGCGCACGACGTCTCGACCTGAGGGATTTTGATATCGTGCACGACAATCAGAGCCTTGGCTATGGGCTGCTTTCTATCGCTCAACGTCAACCTTTTGTCGCTACGATCCACCATCCGATTAGTCGCGATCGCAAAGTTGACTTGGCTGCCGCGAGTTGGCGACGCAAGTGGAGTATGTATCGCTGGTACGGATTTGTGAAAATGCAGGCCCGGGTGGCTCGCCGAATCCCGACTTTGTTGGGAGTCTCGACGGTCTCAGCGGGTGATGCCATCACAGATTTTGCCTTGGACAACGAGCAATTTAATGTGGTTCCGCTCGGAGTCGAAACCGACCTCTATGCGCCCACTCGTGAGCGCGTTCCCAAACGGATCGTGGTGGTCGCCAGTGCCGACAAGCCGCTCAAGGGTTTGCGTCACTTTTTAGAAGCGGCCGCGAAGCTTCGCACCGAATACGACATTAACGTGCAACTCGTATCGAATCTTGATCCTGAGGGTCGTACGGCTCGGCGGATTGCTCGCGGTGATTTAGCTGGTGCAATTACGGTTCACAGCGGAATCAGCGACGAGCAACTTGCGGACTTGATTGCTTCAGCCGAGGTGATGGTGGTGCCGTCGCTCTATGAAGGATTCTCCCTGCCGGCAGTTGAGGCGTTGGCCTGCGGCACGCCTCTGGTTGCGAGCGCGGCCGGTGCATTGCCGGAAACAGTTGGAGACGCCGGCGTTTTGGTCAAGCCGGGCGATGTGGAAGAACTGGTCGCTGCGGTTAAACATTTTTTCGATAACCCTGATCATTGGGCCGAATATTCGGCGCGGGGCCGCCAGCGAGCTCTCGACAAATACAGTTGGGTGGCAGTCGCTCGCTCGACTGTTGACGTGTACGAAAAAGAAATCGTTAGGTATCGTTCGGCGATAGCGAAAGGCCTGCAGCATGCTGACCGTTGATTTTGATCGACTCCGAGTGGGTCGCGGTACCCGCTTTATTGACGTCGGCGCTGGTGGTGGACGCCACTCTTATGAAGCTTTGCGTCGCGGTGCTGACGTGATTGCATACGACCTTGACGAGGTCGAACTCAAGGGTGTCGAAGACATGTTTGGGGCGATGGAGCTTGAGGGCGAAGTGCCACCTGGCGGTCGGGCCCAGATTGAGGTGGGCAATATTCTTGACATCCCACACCCCGATGGCGCTTTCGATGTGGTGTTAGCTTCTGAGATTCTGGAACACGTGCCAGAAGACATCCAAGCCATCAGCGAACTCGTGCGGATTTTGGCGCCTGGCGGAATGTTGGCGGTGACGGTTCCGCGATGGTTCCCCGAGTGGGTGTGCTGGCAGTTGTCAGACGAGTACCACGCCAATGAGGGTGGACACATTCGTATTTATAAGGCAGACGAGCTCCGCACGAAACTTGAAGATGCTGGCTTGGAGTTTTTGCACAGTCATCACGCCCACTCTTTGCATTCGCCCTACTGGTGGCTCAAGTGCGCGGTGGGTGTTGAGAAGGAACAGCATCCTGCAGTCAAGGCTTATCATCAGCTTTTGGTTTGGGACATGATGAAAGCTCCCAAACTGACACGCTGGACTGAGAAAGCTCTCGATCCCTTGATCGGCAAGAGCGTCGCGCTGTATTTCCGAAAGCCGTTCTGAGGTTGGCATGCTGACCAAAGCCCAGGTCGAAGAGTCTGCTCGCTGGATAGCTTCAGTCCAATCGCCTAACGGAGCGATCTCATGGTTCCCCGGTGGCCATTTAGATCCGTGGGATCACACTCAGGCTGCCATGGGATTGGCGGCGGCAGGTTTGGGTGCGGAAGCGATTCGTGCCTACGAATGGCTCGCGAATGCGCAACGTCCTGACGGTTCTTGGGCAATTAAGTACTGGCCAGCAGAGGGTGACCGCATCGACGATCACGGAATTGATGCCAACTACACGGCCTACATCGCTACAGGTATCGAACATGCTGCCCGTTTAGGGCTAGATGTTGAACACTTGTGGCCCACGGTTGATGCCGCACTCGAATGTATTTTGACTATGCGCGACGATAAGGGCCTGATTCTCTGGGCCCAGAATGCTGACGGAAGCCTCGCCGAAGAAGCGCTGTTGACGGGCAGTTCCAGCATGGCCATGAGTTTGCGCCGTGGTCACGATCTTGCTGGTCGTTGGGAGCATGACCGTGAACATTGGCTCGATGCCGCGTTGGTGATTGAACAAGCGATTTGCGATAAACCCGAACTGTTTGCACCAAAGCCAAGATTCTCGATGGACTGGTATTACCCGATTCTGTGTGGCGTGCTGAACGGCGACGCTGCTGATGAGCGGTTGGCCGAGCGTTGGAATGAATTCGTTGTGCCGGGATATGGGGTTCGGTGCGTGACGGTGAACACCTGGGTGACCGGGGGTGAGACCTGCGAGTTTGTGCTTGCTCTAGAGTCGCTCGGTCGCACGGATGAGGCGCGCTCGATCTTTGCAGACATCCAGCATTTGCGGGATTCTGACGGGGTTTGGTGGACGGGGCTCGAGTATGAGATGGACGAGCGCTGGCCGTTCGAGACATCGACCTGGACTGCCGGCACGGCCATTCTTGCGTGGGATGCCCTCACCCGCTCGACCGCAGCTGCAACCATCTTTCATCGTTAGCGCTACGTCAGGCTCCTCGCGTTCATTCTCGCCTCACAATTCCCACGAGACCGTCGGAATTGTGAGTCAAGAACACCTATTAGGTAGGCGTGAACCCAAAAAGGTGGGTGAAGCTTGGTTTTGTTGAATCTGAATGGATTCCGACGGGACTGGAATGTGGCTTCAGGCTGACCAAACTGGGGTCGCCTAGAGCACCCGACTAGTTACTATTCGAATACGACCTAAAATTTTCGTGCTTATGTAATCTAAATGTAATACACTGTATGGGTGTGGGGGAACTTGAATTGGAGAGACCGTGGTGAGTACATCCGTCGTAAGCACGGGGTCACACCCCGTCAAGCCGAAGACGCACTTGCCGATCCGAATCGCGTGGTGTTTGACCCGGACTACAACAGTCAAAGTGGACGGTCGGTTCGCATCGTTGGTTTCTCCGTGTTGGCGGGAAAGTGCTTGACTGTCATCGCACTTCGGTTTGACGGTGTCGAGTACGGGGTTAATGCTTGGGAATCGAATGACAAAGACAAAGCGCACTATCAGGAAGTAGGTGGGTCGCATGAATAAAGAGTTGAAACGCTTGCTTGATGAGGAAGGTGCGGCTGCGGAGATTGCTGAAGGTGAGGCATCCGTGCCGTTGCCGTCGCATGTCAAGGTCACGCGGGGGCATGATCGTTCCAAGGTACTTCAAGTGCGACTCAACGAGAGTGAACTTGACCGGATTTCTGAGTATGCTGCATCGCTCGGCCTTCCCGTATCGACAGCCGTTCGGACTCTACTTTTGGGCGCGCTCGCTTCCGAGTTGGGTGGCGAGGGAGACCTGCAAAGCGTGCTAGATCGGCTTGAACATGATGTTTTGCTCGCTAAACAGATTGCTCAATCTGCTTAGGGCTTCCGTTAGCGTCCAGGATCGGCGGTTGTAAGCAAGCCTTATGTGCCCTAGGTATCGCTAGTGATCGTTTCTTTGAGTGGGCTGACCGCGACGGTCATCCATCGCCAAATCGATTTTATTTTGGCGAAGATATTGTTGAGACCTTCTTTTCGATGGGCAATGCGACCGGTCTTACGGTTCATTGAATACTTCGTGATCGCCAACGCGACGCCACAGGACAGCTAGCTCGTTGTCGAAAGTGATGAACTCGAACGTTGCCCGCCCGTCGGGGCTAGCAAACGACCATGTCATCTCAAAAATGCCGTGTGCTGACCGCACTGATTTCACGCGAAGCGACTTTGGCCACGAGTCCGCCGAATTCGCCGAGAACACGTCGCACGCGGGCACAAACTTTTCTCTTACGACGCGTTCAAAAGTGACTTTATGTTCGGCCTTCAGTCTGCGGTAATCATTGTCGAAGACCGGCGTCGTGACAAACTTCATTCGGCGTCAAGCGCTTCGAGGTGAGCCAAGAAGTCCCCACCACTCTCGTGGACGATGGTGCGACCTGCGGCGATATGTTCATCAACTTCAAACTCGCGGTTTTGCCACCGCTCCGACCAAAACCAGACTTGGTCAACTGGAACTGGTCGCGCTGGGCGCAACTCAATCACGCCATCGTCGCGCTCGGTTACCTCAAACTGTGTGCCCGGCTCATCTAATTGCAATCGCTCGCGTAGTTCAGAGGGCAGCGAGATTACGCCACGGCGCTGAACTCCGACGTATCCGTGAAATAGCTTGGCCTTGGAACTCATGAGGTAATCATGACAGATCAACTGATAAACCGTAAAACGGTAAAACAGTAAAGTCGGCAAACAAGGTTAATGGTCTAGTTTCTGATGCCATATCTGCACGCATTGCCGCGGTCGTTCGCGGCTGATCACTTAGTCCGACAAAACCGGCTTGAAAAGTGGGTCAGAGCCGTTTTTGTCCGAGATTTTGCATCATGATTCACACTGGCCCCGGATAAATAACCCAATATATTGAGGTAATTTCTGGCGACGTATGCTGCTCGCCATGAATAGACAGTGGCGACCAAAACAATTTCTCACCGTTTCGCTCGTTTCAATGGCGTTACTCGTTTTGGCGGTTCCTGGAGCACAGGCTTCTGAATCATCGGACCTCGATAAAACCTATGCGCAAATAGCAAAGGTGAGTCCGGGCGTTGATGTGAAGGAACTCAAGTCTCAGGTTCGAGCACAGGCCAAAATAGTCAACACATCGGAATTAGCCGTCGCTAAAGCGACGCTGGAAGATCTCAAGACCGTCTCGACAAGTCAGCCAGCGTCGGCCGGTATGCAGGTTTCGGCTGCAGCGATTGCAGCTTCGGTTAAACCAGCCAAACTTCCGACTGCTGTACATGGTGACATCTTTTGGTGGGACTCTGCGACCGACCACGTCGGGATATACATTTCAAATAAACAGGTGGCTCATGCACCTGGCCCGACGAGACGCCTAGCTGTTGAATATGCGACGGATGTCAAGCCAAAGGGGAGAGTTGAAGTCATGCTGGTGAATACGAAAAAGAATGGCAAGACGCGCATGGGGACCAAAGAGCGCAACGCTGCTGCCACATTCGCTGAGTCAAAAAAAGGCAAGTTCTATAATCCTTACTTCCATAAAAACAAGATTATTCATGACCTTCTTTACAACTGTTCGCAACTTGTTTGGGCGGCTTGGAAGATCAACGGAATCGATCTCGATAATGGCATCAGTCTGGGCGTCTATCCGGGCGATATTCGTGACGACCCACGAACCCACGTCTACAAGATCGTCAAAAAATGAAGAGTCGATTTGTCCTCCGTTTGGGCGTTGTAAGTCTTGGGTTGGCGCTGTTTGCTGCCTGTGGTCCGGCTCCTACTGAAGGTTTTAGTTTCGAAGGTATCGATGCAGCGACGCTGCAGTCGAGTCTTATTGCGATAGGAACATCGCGTGAACAGACTTCGTTGGCGCCGATGAAGGGTTCGTTTATTTTGGTGGACCAGAAGGGTAAAGCACGGCATCTTGACCATTCGGGTATGGATGCCCTTGAGGTGGCTTTTGATGGGAAGGTTGTGGCGTTCTCGGACACTAAGCATGACTATTTGCTTGGATCGGAGCATCCGGTGCGATCTCGCAAGAAGGCGGCCTCCATATTCACTGGAATTGGCCTGCATGAGGGGTCACTGGTGTCGATCTTTAATCTCGGCACGGCTGAAACTGGTTATGAAATGCAAATATCGCATGCGCTCGCAGGCGAAACTGATGCATCGTTGAAACTCATTAAAGGGTGGTTTGAAAGCGTTACCCAGTGTGACAATGGGGTTTGGGTGTTGATGAGAGAAAACCTTGATTGGCACAAGCCTATGACCCTCAAGCGCCTTTTTCCGGACGGTGGTAGTGACTACATTGTCGATGCTGGGCGGGAGGAAAGTGTAGACGAAGGTGACTATTACTGGGATGCAACCACATGCGAAGACAACGTATTCGTTGCGATAGGTGGAAGATCCTACGATGAATCACCAGATCAGCCGCACATTCTTCAAACCAACCTTGAGACAGGTGTAACTACGATCACGAAGGTCTCTGGGTTTAAGGAAGATATGAATCCGTGGAATGTGTCTGTGAACGGGAAAGATATTACGGTTCTGCTCAAAGAGAATTGGGAACAGGAACTTCACGAATTGTGGTCGATCGATCCGGTTACGGGTGAAGCGGTCTTGGTGAAAACGATACAAACTGAATTTAAGCCGGCTTTAACCGATCAACTGTATGAATTTGTTGGCCCTTATCTCTATCAACTCGATGTCACTTTTGATGAGCCTTCCTATTTAAGGGCCTATGACGCAGAAACGGGTGAACTATTCAAAGAAAAGAAACTGCCTGCGCTTTATAACCTTGTCAACAGTGAAAACACGCTCAGTGAAGCGCTTGAAAGTTTCAAAGATTTCGTTGTTCTCACTCCAGCAGACCAATGGTGAAGTAGCACTTGCGCCGTATCTTAATCGCCCTAAGTCTTGGGTTGGCGCTGTTTGCTGCGTGTAGCCCGGCCCCTACCCAAGGCTTTAGTTTCGAGGGTATCGATGCGGAGATGTTGCAGTCGAGTCTTATTGCAGTAGGAACATCGCGTTACAGCACCACGTTTGTGCCGATGAAGGGTTCGTTTATTTTGGTGGACCAGAAGGGCAAAGCGCGGCATCTTGACCATTCGGGTATGGATCCCCTTGAGATGGCTTTTGACGGGGAGATTGTGGCGTTCTCGGACACTAAGCACGATTATTTGCTTGGGTCTAAACATCCGGTGCGTTCTCGCAAGAAGGCTTCCGCCTTATTCACTGGAATTGGCCTGCATGAGGGGTCACTGGTCTCGGTGTTCAACCTTGGCACCGCACCAGATGGTTATGACATGCAAATATCGCATGCACTCGCAGGTGAAACTGACGCATCGTTGAAACTTGTCGCGGGTTGGTTTCAAAATGTGACCCAGTGTGACGATGGGGTTTGGGTGTTGATGAGAGAGAACCTTGATTGGCACAAACCCATGACTCTTAAGCGTTTGTTACCGGCCGGTGGCACCGATCACCTCATCGACATGGGACGCGAGAAAGGTGAGGGAACGATATACCAAGATTGGTACGCGACGTCATGTGAGGGCCGAGTGTTTACCGCTGTTGGGGAGAAATCCTACGGTGAGCTACTAGGTCAGCCGTTTATTTTTCAAACCAACCTTGAGACAGGTGCAACTACGATCACAAAGGTCTCTGGGTTTAAGGAAGATATGAACCCGCGGAATGTGTCTGTCACCGAGCGCGGTATTTCGGTTCTGCTTAAAGAGAATTGGGAGCAGGAACTTCACGAATTGTGGTCAATCGATCCGGTTACGGGTGAAGCTACCCTCGTGAAGGTGCTAGGGGAAAAGTACCCGCCGGCGGTGGTCCAAAGGCTTCATGAATTTGTTGGTCCTTATCTCTATCAACTCGATGTCACTGTTGATGAGCCTTCCTATTTACGGGCCTATGACGCAGAAACGGGTGAACTGTACAAAGAAAAGAAACTGCCTGCGCTCAATAACCTTGTCAACGGCGAAAACACGCTCAATGAAGCACATGAAAGTTTCGAAGATTTCGTTGTTCTCACTCCAGCAGACCAATGGTGAGGCGCTTCCATTCATGGCCCGATAAGTCTGCTTTTCAAGTTGTTGCTTTGTTAATGAGGAGTTTCAGAGTTGAGTGTTTCGGCAAGGGTGCGCTCGAGTAACTGTCGAAGCACTCCTAGATCGATATCGCTCAATCGTGTGATGTACAAACAGGCTTTACTGGCTTTGTGTTTGCCGATTTGTTCCAGTAGGTCGGTCCATCGGTCTGCGAATCCGGTACTGAGATAAATCGTGTGTTTAGTCGAGTTTGAGGCGAAGCCCAAGATCGGTGCGATGCCGCCGTGGCCGCTGTCGTAGCGGTACTCATATTGCCCAAAACCGATGATCCGGCCCGCCCACACCACTGGTTCAGCACCAGAAACCTCACGGTGAAGTGCGAGAAGCTCGTCTGCTTCTTGACGCCGTGGACCACTGATTCGGTCGAGTACGTCTGTGACATCCGTATCGGACGGCGACATCTCTGGAGTTTTCTTGGCGGCCATGTTGTGTCTCGCTTGCAGTGATGTTTTAGGAATCTAAGACGATGGTACGTGGTGGATCCCTGCTGCTGCCAGACTGGGAACATGCCTGCTTTGCCTGCTGACCTTGCCGACCTTGCCGATTCCGTACGTGGCTTCCTGCCGGAACCGGAGGCAGACGCGCTTCGGACTGCTGCGGCCACCTATTTGCAGGCTGGTGGCCTAGGTGTCGAGATCGGAACCTACTGCGGCAAGTCGACAATTCATCTGGGTTATATTGCCCGTGAACGCGGTGCAAAGCTGGTGACGGTCGACCACCACCGCGGTTCAGAGGAGCACCAAGTTGGCTGGGAGTATCACGACGAGTCGTTGGTCGATCCTGAAACGGGAGCCTTCGACACGATGGGGCCATTTCGTCGGGCCATGTACGTCGCGAAACTTGAAGACTCGGTCGTACCGATCGTGGGTCGCTCCACTACGGTTTCGGGCCTGTGGGGCAAAGAGGTCGATTTTGTTTTCATTGACGGCGGTCACACAGAAGAAGCTGCGCAAGCAGATTTCGACGGTTGGGCGAAGTGGGTGCGCCTAGGTGGTGCGCTCATCATTCACGATGTGTTTCCCGACCCAAACGATGGCGGCCAAGCGCCGTTCCACATCTACCAACGAGCCTTAACTGAGGGCTTTGTTGAGGTCTCGGTCCAAGATTCACTACGTGTGTTGGAACGCACACACAATATGTAACTTGATAGGAATGGACTCAACTTTATTGATGTTGACATAAGAGAAGGTCAGATCAACTTAGAGGAGCGCACATGGATCTCTCGCACTTTACGACTCGTAGCCAGCAGGCTTTGAGCGGCGCTGTTACCGCCGCCGCCAGTGCTGGCAATCCGTCGATTGAACCCCTACACGTGTTGAACGTGCTTCTGGAGCAAGAGGGTGGCACTGCCGTGCCATTGTTAACTGCTGCGGGCGTGGATGCGCAAGCTGTCCGCGCGAACGTCGCACGATCGGTGAGTCTGCTTCCCAGTGCGAGCGGCGCCACCGTTGGCAAAGCATCGCCGTCGCGTGCCTTCCTCGCCATGGTCGAGGCCGCTATCGCTGTTGGTCGCGAGCGAGGAGACGAGTTCACCAGCAGCGAAGCACTCATGGTCGCGATAGCCACCGTTGAGAGTCCGGCAAAAGATATTTTGACTGAGGCAGGTGCAAACGCCGATGCGCTCCTAGCAGCGTTTATCGCAGTTCGTGGTTCGGCACGAGTGACCTCAGCTGACGCCGAAGATGCATACCAATCGCTCGAAAAGTACGGAATTGATCTGACTGCGCTCGCGCAGGAGGGCAAGCTTGATCCAGTGATCGGCCGTGACACCGAGATCCGTCGTGTCGTCCAAGTATTAAGCCGCCGCACCAAGAACAACCCTGTCCTGATCGGTGAACCTGGCGTCGGCAAAACAGCCGTAGTTGAAGGGCTTGCGCAACGCATCATCAGCGGTGATGTCCCAGAGTCTTTGCGCGGTCGCCGCCTGATCAGTCTAGATCTCGGCGCCATGGTCGCCGGAGCAAAATACCGGGGTGAGTTCGAAGAACGCCTCAAAGCAGTCTTAGCGGAAATCAAGGAGTCTGAAGGTCAAATCGTGACCTTCATCGACGAACTCCACACTGTGGTGGGAGCGGGCGCGACCGGTGATTCTCAGATGGACGCGGGCAATATGCTCAAGCCGATGTTGGCTCGCGGCGAGCTACGCATGATCGGTGCGACAACGCTTGACGAGTACCGCGAATCTATCGAGAAAGATGCGGCACTCGAACGCCGTTTTCAGCAGGTCTATGTCGGTGAGCCGAGCGTCGAAGACACGATCGCAATCTTGCGGGGCTTGAAAGAAAAGTACGAAGCACACCACAAAGTAGAAATTGCCGACTCCGCACTCGTTGCGGCAGCGACACTTTCACACCGATACATCACCGCACGTCAGTTGCCGGATAAAGCCATCGACCTGATCGATGAAGCCAGCAGTCGTCTGCGGATGGAGATCGACTCCAGTCCTGAAGAGATCGACCAACTTCGACGTGCGACGGACCGGCTCAAGATGGAAGAACTCCACCTAGAGAAGGAAACCGACGAGGCAAGCGTTGAACGCTTGGCTTCCCTGCGTCAAGAACTCGCCGACAAAGAAGAAACTCTGCGCGCACTCGAACAGCGTTGGGAAGCTGAAAAGCAAAGCCTCAACGTCGTCGGTGAACTCAAGGAACGGATCGACGGGGTGCGTACTGCCGCTGAGAAGGCAGAACGTGAAGCTGATTGGTCGACGGCATCGCGATTGTTGTACGGCGAGTTACCGGAACTGGTCGCACAGTTGGACGTCGCTCAAGCGAACGAAGAGAGCGTGGCTGCCGGTGATCGCATGGTGCACGAAGAGGTCACCGCCGATGACATCGCTGAAGTGGTCGCATCGTGGACAGGTATTCCGACGGGTCGCCTGCTTGAAGGCGAAACGGAGAAGTTGCTCCAGATGGAAGCTGAACTTGGGAAACGACTCATCGGCCAGAAAGATGCCGTGCAAGCGGTCTCTGATGCTGTTCGTCGTGCGCGTGCGGGCATTTCCGATCCGAACCGGCCTACGGGTTCGTTCTTGTTCCTTGGCCCAACCGGTGTCGGTAAAACAGAATTGGCTAAGTCGCTCGCTGACTTCTTGTTTGACGACGAACGTGCCATGGTGCGGATTGACATGAGTGAGTACGCCGAGAAGCACAGTGTGGCTCGTCTGGTTGGTGCTCCTCCGGGCTATGTCGGCTACGACGAGGGTGGACAGTTGACTGAAGCTGTGCGCCGTCGTCCTTACACGGTCGTATTACTTGACGAGGTTGAGAAAGCTCACCCGGAAGTATTCGACATTCTGCTGCAGGTGCTCGATGATGGTCGGTTGACTGATGGTCAGGGCCGTACAGTCGACTTCCGTAACGTGTTGCTTATTTTGACCTCGAACCTTGGTTCCCAATTTTTGGTGGATCAAGAACTCTCGACTGAGCAGCAGCATGATGCCGTCATGGCTGTCGTGCGGGCTTCGTTCAAACCAGAATTTCTGAACCGACTCGATGAAGTGGTCATGTTCGATGCGCTTGGTGTTGATGAATTGACCCACATTGTCGATTTGCAGTTGGCCGCCGTGGCAAAGCGCCTTGAGCATCGCCGAATTGGGCTCAATGTTTCTGACGAAGCGAAGCGTTGGCTGGCTGAAAAGGGTTGGGATCCCGCCTATGGTGCTCGCCCGCTGCGCCGATTGATTCAACAGGCGATCGGAGATCGTTTGGCCAAGGAACTGTTGGCCGGCACGGTGAGGGACGGCGACAACCTCACGGTTGATGTGGATCCGAAGGCAGACGAATTGGCGCTTTCCACCACCTAAAACACAGCGCCATCCCGAGACTACGTGGCACCGGGGTGGCGACTGTTTGGTGGAATCTGGTTCGATTGTTCTTATGCCTGCACCCCGCCCTCGCGCTGTTACCCTGGCGTGCATCTACGCCGGTCTGGCCGGCGCCATGTTGTTGATCAGTTTCCTTGATCTGGCGACGGGCTGGAATTCGCTAGAAGTGCAGGAGCGCGTTCGCAACACTCTTGAGGCTGGCGGCTTTGGTGGCTCTTTCGATGTCGAAACGATGATGCCGATGGTGCGTATTGCTGCTTCGATCGGTGCTTTTCTTGCGATGACCGTGATTGTCTTTGCGATCTTTACGGCTCGCGGTGATCGCCCGTCGCGGATCGCACTCACGATTTTGACCGTGTTTGCTCTTGTTGTTTTCGCAGCTGGCGGTGTTGCAGGTTTGATTCCCGCAGTCTTGGCGATCATGGTGTTGACGTTCTTGTGGAGTAAACCTTCGCGCGAATGGTTTGCTGTGGTAAACAGCACGGAGCCACTGGACCTAGTGTCAACTCCGGATGCACAATCTGGCCACGGCCACGGCCACGGCCACGGCCACGGCCAGGGCCACGGTCGCGTCGAGCCGCCGAAGCGGGAACCTAACTCGCGAGTCGCAGGAGGCGTCTCTGCGCCTAAGTCTGATCAAAAAACGCCAGTCCCGCTGAAATCCCCAAGTGAGTATTTTGGCGACTCGGCGACTGGACCAGAGGCAGTCGAAGAGCAAGATTCGGCAGGACAGTCTGAACCGTCTAGTTTCCCGGCGCAGTCATCGCTAGCGTTTCCAGGCGTGATGTCGGCAACGCCTGTATCTCAGGTTCCGGTGTCGGAAGGACCGATGCCTACCAAACTTAAGATTGTGCTCTGGTTGGCTGGTGTTGGGGCTTTGGCTACGGCGGGACTTTCTGCTCTGATTCTCTTAGCGATGACGACTATGCGCGGTGAGGTGTTGGCAGAACTGAGAAAGACTCCTGAACTTATGGAGCAACTCGAAACCACCGGGCTCTCCGCTGAGACATTATTGACCATCATGGTCGTGCTAGCGAGCTTGTGGCTGGCCGCCGCTATTTTGGCTTTTATCGCGATTGGCCTCGTGTTCACGCGAAAAGCGTATGCCTGGTGGGTTTTGCTCTTTGCGCTGCTTGTTCCGCTCGGGCTTTCGATCCCGGTGCTGCCTTTCGGGCTCATTACGGCGATCCCGCTCGCGGCGGTTTTAGTGGTTGTTATTCGTGCTGACGTGCGCGAATGGTTCATGTGAAAACTGTCACAAGCACGGTTTGGGCCGTGGAAATATAGGAAAATCAGGATTAGGCTCGACGTATGGCCTTCGGTTCAAAACAAGATTCCCACAAAGTTCGACCTCACATTGTGGTCGTTGGCGGGGGCTTCGGCGGTTTAGCGGTTGTACGGAAACTCAAGCACGCCGACGTTGATATCACGTTGATTGATCGTCACAACTACAACACATTTCAACCCCTGCTCTACCAAGTAGCCACCGCCAGTTTGAACCCCGGTGACATCACGTGGTTCCTGCGAGCAATCCGGTCGAAACAAGACAATGTGCGCTTCCTGAAGGGCACTGTGATCGGCATCGATCATGAGGCGAAGAGCCTACTCCTCGATAGCGACGTCACTGTGGGCTTCGACTATGTGGTGTTAGCCAATGGTGTAACTGCCAACTTCTTCGGTGTGCCCGGCGCGGAAGAACACTCGATGCCGCTTTACCGACGTTCGCAAGCTCTCGCACTGCGTGACCGCATGTTTGCAGGTCTGGAAGACGCTGCGATTAATGGGCAGAAAGACGATATTCGTGTTGTCGTCGTGGGTGCAGGAGCTACCGGTGTCGAGACAGCTGGAGCGTTAGCCGAGATGCGAAATCTCGATCTACCCACCACCTATCCCGAACTTGATCCCAGTCGAGTCCATATTTCTTTGATTGAAATGGGTGAACATGTTTTGGCACCATTCCACCCGAATCTTCGCGATTATGCGAAGAAGCAACTTGAAAAACGTGACATTGACTTGCGACTGAATACGGCGGTTAAGGAAGTGCGCCGTGATGGTGTGAAGTTGGAACACGACGGTAAACGGGAGTTCCTGCCTGCCGGAATCGTCGTGTGGGCGTCGGGCGTCACCACTCATGACATTGTTTCCGAGTGGGATGTCCCGCAAGGCCGTGGTGGTCGAATTGAAGTGAACGAACATCAAGAAGTCATTGACCGGCCACATGTCTTCGCAATCGGTGATGTTTCGATCAATCCTGAATCACCCCTGCCACAGTTGGGCCAGCCCGCGATTCAGGGCGGACACCATGTTGCGAAGGTGATCAAAGCACGGCTCCTAGGTAAGCCGATGCCGAAACCGTTCAAGTATTTGGATAAGGGAACGATGGCCACGATTGGCCGCGCATCAGCAATTGCTCAAGTGCGGGGCTTGCCGCGACTGAAAGGGTTTATTGCGTGGGTGATTTGGGTGGCACTGCATGTGGCATTGCTGCTTGGCAACCGGAACCGGTTTGCCACAATGATAAACCTCTCGCTCAAATATGTGCTGTGGCGGAGTCACAATGCGATTGTTGGCGAGACTCCGTATGTGCTCGCTGAGGCGCCAAAAGTGTTGTGCAGCGTGTGTGGGGAAGTGCTTGATGGTGATCATGCGGTCGAACACCAAGTGGAGGTTCACGAACTACCAACCGGCTTAAGCTAGCGCGGACTCCAAGTGTTCGCGGGCGCTCACCATTGATGGCCCGAACCACGTGAGGGCACGCCCACTGCATAGTGCGGTGCGGGTGTGGATGAAAGCTTCCGGTCCGTCTTCGCTGGTGAATACATAGGGTTCGTCCGGCAGGATGATGAGGTCAAGCCCCATCTGGTCAATGGTCTCGAGCTCGACGGCGGGATAGCGACCATCAGCAGTGGCAAACACGTGCTCGAATCCGAGTCGGGTCAACATGTCTCCGGTGAACGTGTCACGTCCGACGACCATCCACGGGTCGCGCCAGATACAGCAGGCAACTTTGCGTTTGGCTTCGGTTGCTGGCTGTGACCAGATCCTTTCGGACTCAACGAGCCAAGCGGGAATCGGCGCGCTCAGGGCCTCGGTCCAGAGCCGCCGCATCGACGTGAAACTTTGGTCGATTGATTCGATATCCGTAACCCAGACGTTCACCCCCGCCTCACGGAGCCTGCGTACATCGAGTTCGCGATTCTCTTCTTTGTTGGCGATGACGAGATCAGGTTCGAGTGACACGATCTTTCTTACGTCAGGATTCTTCGTGCCGCGGATACGTGCTACGTCGAGGTCGGCTGGATGCGTACACCAGTCCGTCACGCCAATGAGCTGGTCCCTACGATCGACGGCGAGCGCTTCGGTGAGTGAAGGAACGAGGCTCACGATCCGCTCTGGCGGCAACGGTAATGAAATTTCGGTACCCAAATCATCGAACACATAGCCAACATTAGAGTGTCAATATGACTCAGATCGAATGGATACCTGCAGGCCAATGGGAAGACATCTCCTATGAGACTAGCCCGGAGGGGATTGCCAAGATTACGATCTGTCGCCCGGAAGTTCACAACGCTTTCCGTCCGCAGACCATTATCGAAATTTCCGAAGCACTCAATCTTGCGCGCGAGGACGAAGGTGTTGGTGTCATCATTCTGACCGGTCAGGGCGAGAAGGCCTTCTGCTCAGGCGGTGATCAGCGCGTGCGCGGTGACTCTGGTTATAAAACGGATGCGGGCGCAACGGGCCGCTTCCATGTCACCGATTTGCATACCCAGATGCGCCGCACCCCGAAGCCGATTATTGCGTCTGTCGCCGGCTGGGCTATCGGTGGTGGCCATGTGTTGCATCTGGTAGCGGATTTGACGATCGCTGCAGATAATGCGCGCTTTGGGCAGGTTGGCCCGAAGGTGGGCTCCTTTGACGGCGGATATGGCGCGAGCATTCTTTCCGATCTCGTTGGCCCCAAGCGTGCCAAGGAGATTTGGTTCTTGTGTCGTCAATATGACGCAGAAGAAGCTATGGACATGGGCTTGGTCAACACGGTCGTGCCGCTTGCTGAACTCGAGGCCGAGACGATCAAATGGGCGCGTGAAATGCTGGAGCTTTCGCCTTGGGCGCTGCGCCTTTCGAAACTGAGCTTCCACGCACATGAGGATGGTTATGCCGGAATCCAGCAACTCGCTCACGATGCGAACTTGCTGTTCTACGGTCAGGCGGAAGCGCAGGAAGGCCGCGAGGCCTATAAGGCGAAGCGCAAGCCAGACTTCAGTAAGTTCCCTCGGCGTCCCTGACTTGCCACTGAGTGTGACTCGCTGCTAACTGCACGAGCCAAAATTCGCCCCTTTCAACAACGGCCCAACCAACACGGTGGGGCCGTTGTTGTGTCTGCTATGAGGAGCATCACGCTGTGTGGCGAGCGGACTTGACCTGCGTCAAGGTGATACGGGCCGTTTCTTCGTAATTTAGGTAGTGCTAGCGGGAAGTCCGCGCAGCACAGACCTCAAGGAGAAGACACCATGACCGCCACAATCAGCAACCTGACCAACACGATCCTGCGCGCTGAAGGCTTCACCTGCCCATCGTGCGTATCCAAGATCGAAAAACGAGTCGGTCAAGTCAAGGGCGTAGAAACAGTCAAAGTGCACTTCGCTTCGGCCCGGATTGAAGTAAGCCACGACGTCACGGTTGCTACGGTCGACCAACTCGTCGACGCGGTAGCCAAAGCTGGCTACACCGCTCGCCCGGCTGCTTTCTAAGCGCCGGTGCAGCGATACCCCTCCAACATATTCACTCAATCTGCGTGAACTGAGAAAGACACCACCATGAACATGTCAACACTTATACGAAACAAGTGGACGGTGCCGGCCGTTTCGGGACTCCTCATCGTGGCGTCCCTCGTCACCGGCACCACCAATGCCAGCTTGCTTAGCGACGGCTTGATGATTGCCGCTGCGGTAGTGGCGGGCTGGAATATCGTGCTCAGCGCGATTCGTGCGCTGGGTGTCCGAGTGATCGGCATCGACCTTCTTGTGTCGATCGCCGCCATCGGAGCCATCATCATCAACAACTACTGGGAAGCCGCAGCAGTAACATTTCTCTTCGCTGTTGGCAACGCCCTAGAGTCAACCACTCTGAACAAGACCCGAGCAGCCTTGGCAGAACTCGTAGCGGTTGCGCCTGATGTTGCCGTCGTTCTTCGCGATGGGGAACAGCGGGAGATCCGGGCAGGCGAGGTTGCCATTGGTGAAACCGTACTCGTCAAAAACGGCTCGAAAGTGCCCGTTGACGGTACCGTTTCGGGCGGCACCGGTTCGATAGATGAAGCCTCGATCACTGGAGAATCGATCCCTGTCGATAAAGCTATCGGTGACATGGTGTTCGCAGGCACGATCGCCACCGGCGGTTTTCTGCACGTCACCGCCACCGGAGTTGGTGCAGACACCACCTTGGCACGCATTATCCATCGGGTTGAGGAAGCCCAAGATGCCAAAGCTAAAACGGCGAAGTTCATGGACCGCTTCTCGGCCTGGTACACGCCTGGCATCATCGTGTTGGCCATCGTCGTTGGGCTCATCACCAGTGACATCGTGTTGGCCTTGACGCTGCTAGTTATTGCTTGCCCGGGTGCGCTCGTTATTTCGATACCCGTCTCGATCGTGGCCGGGATTGGGCGCGGAGCACGAGACGGCATCCTCATCAAAGGTGGCGAATATCTCGAAACTGCGGCCAAGATTGATGCCGTTGCTGTAGACAAGACCGGAACTCTCACTGAAGGCCGACCACAGTTGACAGATGTGGTGACAGTGCCCGCTGATCTGGGCAATGGACTGCACACGATGGACGAAAACGCGGTGCTTGAACTCGCGGCGCGGGCCGAAGCTGGCTCCGAGCACCCGCTGGCGCGACCAATTGTGGATGCGGCGATTGCGCGAGGCCTCGACGTCTCGGGTCTGCCAGAACACACCGAACCGGTGCCAGGTAAGGGCATTATCGCCACCTTGGACGGGCAGCGGGTGTCAGTTGGAAACTGGGCGTTAATGGAGGCTGAAAACCTCGAAAATGCTGACAACACTCAGGTGGCTATCGAACTTGAACGCCTTGCACAGGCTGGCCGCACCCCCATGTTGGTAGCTACTTCAGGACGAGTTGTTGGCATCATGGGAGTCGCTGATCAGATTCGTGAAGATGCACGCGAGATGGTGGCGCGTCTGCACGCCAACGGCGTGAAGAAAGTCATCATGCTGACTGGCGATATCGAGCCAGTAGCGCGAGCGGTAGCCAGCCAAGTGGGTATCGACGAAGTCCGAGCAGGCTTGCTGCCCGAAGACAAACTCGAAGCAGTCAGGGAACTGCAGGCCGAAGGTTTGACGGTGGCCATGGTTGGCGACGGAGTCAACGATGCGCCGGCACTTGCGGTAGCCAACATTGGCGTCGCGATGGGTGCTGCCGGAACTGGAGTTGCCATCGAAACGGCAGATTTAGCGCTCATCAAAGACGATCTGCTGAAACTGCCACAAGCGATATCGCTAGCTCGCCGCACTGTAAACAATATGCGCCAGAACATTGTGATCGCCATCAGCACGGTGGCACTCCTCATGCTGGGTGTTTTATTCAGTGGCGTAACTATGGCGATCGGGATGCTGGTGCACGAAGTGTCGGTGCTGATTGTGATCGCAAACGCTATGCGGTTGCTGCGCAAGCAAGAAATTCGCCGCCCGGTTGCAGAAATCTCTGACGCAACCTTGAATCAAATAAGCGGTTCAGACCGCGATAGCGAGCTCCATGAGCGCGTCAACATCATGAATCACTAAGCCGCGCTGGCCTTCAGCGGAGGCAATCTGAGAGTCGGTAAGTCGACGAAGTTGTCGGCTTACCGACTCTGGTGTCGTGTCTAGCAAGGAAGCGATATCTTTCTTAGCCAGCGGCAGCGTGACTTTAGTTCCCTCGGGCGTGTGAGCTCCGGGCAAATTGAGCAGATATTCAGCCAAGCGGGACGTGACATCGCCAGATAGCAGGGAGGCTAGCCGCGATTCTGTCTGAGCCAGCCGATTGCTTACTTCTCGCAGCATCCACAAACCGATTGAGGGATGAAGGCGCACAAGTCGTTCTAGGTCGGCGTGGCGAAACACGCACATCGTGCTCGGTTCCAGCGCGACTGTGAAATGGTGGGGTGCCTCTCCGGTGAGAAATGCTGATTCGCCGATAAAGTCTCCTGGCCCCAACACGCGAAGAATCTGCTCGCGGCCCTCGGCATCTAAGCGCGCCACTTTTACGCTTCCGGTGTGTACCACCATCAATTGGGACACGGGCGAACCTGCCGTGTACATGTGTTCGTCTTGGGTCACGGTCAAAGGGGAGGCTACTTCGGCGACTGACAGTTGATCGCCATAGTTCAATCCTTGAAAAAGGGGAACCTTTGAGACGCACAGTTCCTGTTCTTCGGTTTCAATAATGTTGAGATTTTTGCCTGTATCGGGATGAAACATGACGTGACTCCTTCTGAGGGGAGCCTATCTGTTCCCGGTGGCACTTGGGATTGTGTCGAAAGCGATCGGCACGTAGTTAGAACCTTTTGAGGCTCACCTGAAGAAAACTCACATCATATGGTCCGGTCATTGGACATTGCCTAAGACGATGCTGATATCGAATGGACGTGTTCGTGAAGCACAAAAATTGAACTGCAACTTAGTTGCCGCCATCGCTTTGTCGTAGTCGTTCGTTGCAATTGGATGTGGCACAGATTCAGACTCGGATCTGAAAATACTGACGCAAAGAAGGCTGAGGTGCCTGCCGGGAGCTGGGTTGGTGAAGGAGATTATGCCTTTGGTGCAGGACGTAACGACATGGCCGAGGCAATCGCCACGGCTTTTGCGTCCGACGACGGTTCGGCGTGATGGGACGGTGAAACACTTGTCCCTAAAACCGATGGAGTTGCTACTGCCGAAATGGCTGGATTCACGTAATGCCGAGCCTTCCGAATGTGGCGTGCCTGTGATTAAAGGCTTGAAGGACACCGCACCCACCGACTGCCAGATGGTCTGGATCGACAAGCTTGATATTCGTGTTTCCGATGACAACTTCGTAGGCGAAGTAACTAGCGGTTTAACGAAACCGCGGCGGGTTTTTCTCCGAATCCAAGGGCCACGGATTCGGCTTACAGCCGTTCAGTCCTTTGGACTGTTGCATCATGAGTGGTGCTTTTTGGCCCGCGCCACCGCAGTTGCTGTGCCCAAGCCCAAGCCAGTGCCCGACTTCATGGTTCACCACCATATGCCGGTAGGCTGCGAGCGTCGTCCCCTCTTGAGCGTTCCACGTATCGGTCGCGCCTTCCCAACGTGCTTGGTTAATCACCACATTTGCGCCCACTCGACAACTCCAGTACGAAGTGCAGCGGCTAGAAAAAGTTGGTACCTGATCTGATGTTGCCAACTGGATCACCATGGGTGCACCAGACGACACTTCTTCGAAGGCAATGCCGTCTGAACGCCAACCGCGTGGGTCATTCAAGATCTCGGCGACTTCTTTTCTGAATTCCTCAAAGTCGGTATCCGATTCGCCGCGGCTTGCCACCTGATACTTCACGGTTGTACGGATATCTGTCGCGTGTGAAACTTCGTCGGTCGCTGCGGAGGTCGTCGTGATGGCTTCAAAACCTTCTTTTGTTGCTGTCACGGCCACTGAAAGTGTGTAGCCAACATCCGCGGCACTAATCTGATAACTGGATTTGGTGGCATTCGGAATAGGTTCGCCATTGCGTAACCATTGGCTAGCGAAGGTTAAACCTTCAGTTTCGGACAACCGTGGCTCACCGTGCTCAAGCGTCTGGCCGAAACGAAATTCTCCCGAAATTTCGGGCAGAGATTCGTTCGTCATTTTTGCCAAAGGCGCTGCAGAAGCCTGTTTGTTTCCCTTGCTTGGAGCAGCCAGAGAGGCTGCCGATTCTGAAGCGGCCGAGTCGTTGCCGACGACTAAAGCCAGCGAAGCAGTCATGGCAATGACACTTAAGCCGAGGCCAAGCAGGAGCGAGGGCGGCTTTTGGCTCATATGCCCCATGCTAATTGGCTCCGCACAACTATCGAGTTTTTAGGCACCCTGTGGTGTGTGGTGCCCATACTGATTCTGTGGCCATTTGCTCAGCAAAGACGCTGAGTGCTTCGTCGGGCCACGCCGTGATGCGACGAGTCGTTAAGTCAACATGGGCGATCATGTTCTCGGCGATATGAGCGAGAGCATCACGAGAGTCATTGACAAGATAAACCAGCAGGTGTGCCGTTTTGTCGCTCACCGAGACGACCCGAACATGAGCCGAAATAACGTCGCCTTCCAGACATTCAGACACATAGGTCAAATGCTGTTCGAGTGTGAATACGCCGTGATCTGTCCGCTGCGGGTATGTTTCATCGAACCCCAGAGCATCGAATACTGCGGTGCAGGCACGCTCTTGTAGTCCGAAATAGTGGTGAACATTCATATGCCCGTTTTCGTCAATGAAATCGGGTGTGACCGTGACCGTAACCTGAGCAGGCAATTCGCGGACTTGATCAACAGGTGGGTAGGAGCTCACGTAGTCTTCCTTGGTTGGGAATGCTTCATGGTCACTCTAGGTTGCGCGCATGCTGTGTCGAAATGGACTTGCGTTTGAAGACGAGGTGCAGCCTCAAACGCAGAACCTCGGCACCGAGCGCACGTCGGCTCGATACCGAGGTTCCCGGCAGGTCAGCCAACGTACGGTGGTGTCTTCCTCATTTCTAGGCGCGCAATTGTGCGACGGTGGACTGCGTCAGGCCCGTCAACGATGCGCAGGACCCGAGCCCAAGCGTAGAAATAGGCTAGCGGCGTATCGTCGCTCACGCCTGCTCCGCCAAAGACTTCGATAGCCCGGTCAATAACTGCGGTAGCCATGGCCGGAGCCGACACCTTGATTGCAGATATTTCACTGCGAGCACCGCTGGCCCCGAACTGGTCGATCTTCCACGCCGCATCGAGAACGTGTAGGCGCGCTTGATCGATCTCGATTCGTGATTGTGCGATGAGGTCTTGCACATTCGCGTAATCGGCCAGATGTTTTCCGAAGGCAACTCGGCTCTTTGCGCGATCAACCATGAGAGCGAGCGCGCGCTCAGCCATACCGATCGCGCGCATGGCGTGGTGGATGCGTCCTGGTCCGAGACGAGCTTGTGCGATGAGGAAACCGTCACCCTCGTTTGCCAACAGATTGCTCTTCGGAACTCGGACATTTCGGAAGACAATTTCGGAGTGTCCATGTTGATCTTGGTAGCCGAAAATTGGGATGTGGCGGATGATCTCGATGCCTGGCGTATCGCGGGGGACCAAAACCATGGATTGCTGGCGATGCGTTTCGGCATCGACATCGGACTTACCCATCACGATATAGATTTGGCATCGCTCGTCGGCCACTCCAGAAATGAACCATTTGCGTCCGTTGATGATGTAGTCATCGCCGTCACGGGTGATCAATGTGGTGATGTTGGTGGCGTCCGATGAGGCGACATCGGGTTCCGTCATCGCAAACGCTGAGCGAATAGTTCCGTCTAAGAGAGGTTCGAGCCATTGTTCGCGTTGTTCGGGTGTAGCGAAGAGTTCGAGCGTCTCCATATTGCCGGTATCGGGTGCCTGGCAGTTGATCGCTTCAGGCGCGAGGACAGGTGACCAGCCTGAAATTTCTGCGATCGTTGCGTACTCGACGTTCGATAGGCCCGACAGGCTCGGTAAGAAGAGGTTCCAGAGGCCGCGTTTCTTTGCTTCGGCTTTGAGTTTCTCCATCACGGGAGGGTGCTCGTGTGGGCCATGTTCACGCAAATAGTCGTCCCATGCTGCTTCTGCGGGGAAGACGTGTGAGCGCATAAAGTCCCACATCTTGTCTGAATACTCTTGGGCTTTCGGGGATAGTGAAAATTCCATTCCTATACTCCTAACGTTCCAGAAATCCTGGATCAGTGGTGCTGCTGCCTCGGCAGCGATAAAAATTATGAGTTTTGTCCGCGTGAATCTCCGACAAAAGTTTTTGCACAAAAACCGACCAAGTGATCGAACGGCTATTGTTTAGATCCTTTATATCAGGATAGGGTGTTCAGCATGAGTGAACAGCATCCCGGGGACATCATCCGAGCGATGCGTGAGGCTCAAGGCTTAAGTTTGAGATCGCTGGCTAAAGAACTCGGTCTTAGCCCAGGAACGTTGAGTGGAATCGAAAGAAAGACGACGCCCATTACGGTTGCTCGTCTTCATCAGATTGCCGAGGTTCTTGGTACCAGTGCACAAGAAATCCTTAGTGGTTCGCGTATTGGAAAAGTGACTGCCGAGGCAGTAATTCATCCATTAGGAGACGGAGATTGGCGGAACTTCGACTCCATCGCCATGGATCCGATCATTGCCTCAGCATTGAAACTTTTTGTGCGTAAGGGTTTTCATGCCACCAGCATGCGAGAAGTAGCCAACGAGGCCGGCATGAGTGTTGCTGGTGTTTATCACCATTTCGATAGCAAAGAGAGTCTGCTCGTTGCCATTCTCGAGGTCACGATGAGCGAGATCTCCTGGCGAGTCGAAGCGGCCCGAGCCGAAGGCGAAGACGAGGTTTCGGCTTTTGCGTTAATGGTGGAGTCCATGGCGCTCTTTCATGCGGTGCGTGGTGATCTTGCTTTTGTTGGCGCGAGTGAGATGCGGGCTTTTGAACCGAAGACACGAGAGCGCATGGTAGCTCTACGTGATGAAGTGCAACACATGCTCGATAAGCAAGCGCAAGAGTGTTTTGATGCAGGCCATTTTCAGGTCGATGACCTGTTGACTGCCACCCGAGCGATAGCCACTATGTGTACGTCACTGCCTACGTGGTTCCGGCATGATGGGCGGTTGTCGGCTCAAGACGTCGCAAGGCATTACTCGACCTACGCGCTCCATCTGTTGGGTTGGACGTCAGATTTAGAAAATATGAGGTGAATAACGTGTCCCAAGACCGAATTGTTGTCATTGACGGTGCTCGTACTCCGATCGGGAGTTTCGGCGGTCAGTTTAAAGATGTGCCTGCTCACGAACTGGGCGCAACGGCAGTGAAGGAAGCGCTGCTTCGCTCGAATGTTGCGGCTGATGAGCCTTCCGAAGTAGTCATGGGTTGTATTGGTCAAGTAGGTGGTGACGCATACAACGCTCGGCGGGTAGCTATCGCGGCTGGTCTGCCAAAGTCGACTCCCGCTTTTACCGTCAACCGGTTATGCGGCAGTGGCTTGCAAGCTATTTGGTCTGCCGCACAAGAAATGCGTTGGAACGATCTGGACTTTACGGTCGCCGGCGGAGATGAATCGATGACGCGGATGCCGTTCTATGACTTCGGTGCACGAGCGGGCTACCGACTGGGTGATCGTGCCTTGGTTGATGGCACAGTCATGATGCTGACTGACCCATTTGGCGGAGTTCACATGGGTGTGACCGCTGAAGCCGTAGCAGAAAAGTATCAGGTGTCGCGTCAAGAACAGGATGAGTTTGCTCTGCAATCTCAGCAGCGAGCGGCAAGTGAGCAAGCCCAGAATGCATTTGCTGAAGAGATTGTCTCGGTTGAAATCCAAGGCCGCCGCGGTGCCACAGTCGTGGACAGTGATGAGCATCCGAAGCCAGATACAACCCTTGAGATTTTGGCAAACCTGCGACCGGCTTTCACGAAAGATGGAAGTGTGACCGCTGGTAATGCTTCAGGAATTAACGATGGTGCGGCGGCGGTCGTACTGGCGAAAGAATCCGTAGCACGCGAGCGCGGGGCGACCGGATTAGTTGCGCTTGAATACGTGGCCACAGCAGCAATGGAACCGGGCCTCATGGGCTATGCGCCGACGTTCGCACTGCGTAGTCTTTTTGACAAGACGGGACTCAAGCCAGCTGACATTGACATTGTGGAGTTGAATGAAGCCTTCGCCTCACAGGCGGTGGCCGTTTCGCGTGATGTCGGCTTGGACCCGGAACGAACGAATCCTTATGGTGGCGCGATTGCTTTGGGCCACCCGGTGGGGGCAACGGGAGCTATTTTGTCGTTACGTGTTGTGAAGCATTTGCGTCGTACCGGTGGAGAACTAGGAATTGTCACGATGTGTATTGGTGGCGGCCAAGCGTTGGCTGCCCTATTCCGACGTCTTGATTGAATATCGGCCTAGGCTGGACGCTAACGCGAAACACGCTCGCGTCCAGCCACAGAGGTCTTTATGAGAATTTCCTCATCTAGGTCTCATGTGTTCCCCATCTGGAGAGGAGACATTGAAAGGTATGAACCGTCTCATTGCCGCTTCTCGCCAGCACGCTTTTGTCGTGATGTCCTTGATGATTGCGTTTCTTTTGATGCTGGTTGTCGTTAACCGGGTGGCCGCCGCGCCTGGCCCGCCGTCAAATTTCACGGAGCCGGTTGTGGCAACTGCAGAACCTAGTGAATCTCCGAGCACTCAGCATCCTGAGCCGGATGCGACCGATACTCCGACACCATCTGTGACGAAGCCGACGTATGTTCCCGTCAAGCCAAAAGCGCGAGATATCGACGATGATGATGACGACGATGATGATGACGATGATGATGACGATGATGATGACGATGATGATGACGATGACTGAGCCATGA
>JBEBSZ010000004.1:0-108961 GCA_040394025.1 Aeromicrobium sp. | reverse complement strand
TCCTCGATTCGGCCCATGCGCGTGTCTAACGCAGCGAAATCATCTTTCATTTCGGTGCGTAGTCCAACGATGTCACTCTTGAGTGTGCTGTGTGACGAACCGATCTCACTCTTGAAGTCGGTGCGTAATGATCCGATGTCACTTTTGAAGTCGTTGCGGAGGGAATGTATTTCGTCTTTGAACCCGGCTCGTAACGGACCGAACTCACTCTTGAACTCGGTATGAAGGGAGTGTAAATCTTCTTTGAATTCGTTGCGAAGGGAATTTATGTCACTCTTGAACTCGGTGCGGAGAGAATGAAAGTCATCCTTGAACTCGGTGCGAAGGGAATCCATGTCGCTCTTGAGTTCAACGCGTAGCGTCGTAATGTCTCGCCGCATAGCCATGTAAAACCCAGCTAGAGCCGTCATTACGACCGCCAGCGAAACCCATGTCTCGATGTCCATCCCCCACATGCCTCCATTATGACTGAAATATCAGAAACTCTCCATGCACATTAGGCAGCAGGCATGAATGAGTGCCAGAGAGTTTTTTGGCGTGTGGAAAACTCTGCACGCAAGAGTGATGGTGGACAGCGGCTAATAATGGTCGGATTCTAGGAGAGAGTATTCCGTTGGCACCGGGTTCTTGGGGGAAGCAGGACTTTTCTGCGATTTTGCGTGGGCATGCCGATAGCTGAATAGTTCTATAGATTCTGATCCTTCACCAGCTCGGATCTTCGTACGAAACGATGGCTTCCTGCTAGCGTTCCATCGTGGCTGAGATAAACGTTCGAGAAAGCTTGAAGCGAGACTTGCCTTGGGCATTGGGCGTAGCTGGGGTTTGCTATTCCATTCTAATTGTGTCAGTTGAGGGCTTTGGATACGATGCTCAAGCCTATTGGCAGGCCATACAAGGTGAGTATTATGTGGGTGCGCCCAATACTCGGGGTGCTTTTCTTTACAGTCCCGCCTTTGCGCAACTTGTGTGGCCTTTAGCGCAGCTTTCTTGGCCGATGTTCAATGCAGTGTGGATGCTGGCCGCGAGTTTGACGTTTGCCTACCTTTTAAAACCGCTTGGTTGGCGGCTTTCGATTCCTCTTTGGCTGGCATGTACCCCTGAGATCGTGTCGGGGAACGTCTTTTGGATATTCGCGATAGTTGTTGCATTTAGTTTAAGGCTTCCAGTGCTGTGGGCCTTTGTCCTCTTGACGAAAATATCGCCCGGAATTGGACTGATTTGGTTTTCGGTGCGCCGTGAATGGAAGAACCTGTTTTTGACGGTCATTGCGACAACGCTAATAGTGGGAGCGTCATTCACGCTCGAACCTGATGCGTGGCGTGCTTGGATCGACTTCTTGGGTGTGCATCTCGGCTCAACTACAGGTCAAGTGGGTGGACTTTCTCTCCCACCTGTGGTGAGAATCCCGGCGGCCATTGTGTTGATTGTTTGGGGTGCGATGCGATCCAAGTATTGGACGATCCCGGCGGCGATGGTTTTGGCGACACCAGTGTTTGGTTCGGTTGCACTCGTGGTGTTTGCGGGACTCCCGCGTCTCAAAGAAGCAATGACCAAGGCAGATTCAGTTGGTGAAACTTCGACCCAAGGTTAAGACGCAGTTGCACGTGTTGCCGTAATAAAGTCCCGGATCTTCGTGTGGCTTTTTACTCCGGGGGCGAGTTCCACGCCACTTGAAACATCCACGCCCCATGGTTTAACAGTTCGAATTAAGCCTGCCACGTTCTTTGGGGTGAGACCACCGGCGAGTAGCCAGTTTCCGACCGGAGGACTGTCGACGAGAGGTCCTAGATCCCAGGTCTCGCCTGATCCTGCGATGGGTGCGTCGAGCAGGAGTATCTGTTCACCGCATGCACCGACTCGCAAGTCGGGCTTCTCGTTCAGCGAGGTGGCTCGCCAAACCACCGGGTGTATAGCAATTGCTTCTGCAAATGCTCCGTTGGTGTAGGCCGGACCATGAAGTTGCAGTGCAGTAACGCCGAGTTTTTGAGCAGTTCGGGCGGCTTCACTCGCATCCATGTCGTTGGTGACGAGTACTGTGTTGACTTCGTTTGCTGCTGTGGCAACGATGCCTTGGGCCGTCTTGAAATCGACTCGACGTGAACTGGTCTGATTCATCACAACACCGATCGCATCAGCACCAGCATCAATTGCGACGCGGGCACTGGCTTCGGTATCGATGCCACAGATCTTCACGTACATATGGCCAGCGTAGTGGGGCTGGGTAAAGGTGGCGCGGTAGCGTTCGCATGTGGAGTTCGTGATGTTGGGTACAGGTGCGGCCGATGGTTGGCCGAATCCTTTTTGTCGATGCAAGTCATGCGAATGGGCGAAAGCAGCAGGCGAGATTCGGACCCCGACATCTGTGTTGATCGACAATCGTTTACTAATTGATTCGGGCCCGGAGGCACCCCGCCAAGCATTGCGCGCGGGTACTGATTTGGCCGAGGTCAACACGGTGTTGATCTCTCATGTTCATACTGACCATTTCGATCCAGCATTTTTGCTGCACCGCAGTTGGGTGAACGACAGGCCGTTAACTCTCGTAGGGCCTGGTCCGGTCATCGCGGAATGCGCGGATTGGCTTAAGCCCGGACAGACAGCGGTCACCTTGCAAGAGGTGACGGCAGGTGATCGGCTCGATTTGGATGGGTACCGGATCTCAGTCTTGCCAACTCGTCATCCTGCCTTGGGAGAGTCGGTGCTTTATGTTGTCGATGACGGTGAGAAGAGCTTGCTGTACGCATGCGATACGGGGCCTTGGGCTGAGGGTTTCGGGGAACTAATCGCTGGCAAGCGATTGGACGCAGTCATCATGGAACTTACTTTTGGCAACCGGCATGATCTTGCGAGGGACCGTCACCTAAGTTTTGAGAGCTTTGCCGCCAACCTGCATCAACTGCGCGCTTGGGGAGTGATCCGTGAATCGACCCCCCTCGTTGCCGCACATCTGAGCCATCACAATCCGATTGATGTCGCCGAGAAACTGAGGAGAACCGGCGTATTGACATTGAACGACGGAGATCGAATTATTTGTCAGTAGTTGGGATGAAACTAGCCACCTTCACCTTGACTGCTGGGCATAACTGACGGGTGCAAGAACTACCTGATGTCTCATCTCAGTGGGCTGGCGAAATATTGTTCGTGCTTCCTCAGTTTTTGCCTGCGAGTTTGGGTGATTCAGGACGTACCTAGAACTAATCGGGTATTCTTTGAGGCTGTTTTGGGGATTGCTGATAAATCGGTATCAAATTATCCGTAGTTAGATATCCCCAACACCAAAGCTGATTAGACATGCGAATTCCACATGAGTGACTATTTTCGGTCGAAAAATTTTGCCATGACGAGGAAGGTTCAATATGGATCGGTTCCTTCTGTTGACCCCCAATAGTTCCAGTCCCCAAGCCCCCGTCGCCGTTGTAGCCCCAGCACCATAGGCCGCCATTCGACCTTATTGCACAGGTGCGGACGCCTGATGCGCTTAAGTGCATCCAGTCTGAACTCTCGCCTACTTGAGTCAGATAGAGTCTTTCATCAAGATCTCCCGTTCCCAATTGTCCATTTGAGTTCGAACCCCAGCACCATATTTCCCCAGTCAGTTTAAGAGCGCACCAATGATCGGAACCAAGCGAAACATCCTCCCAATCTGAATCGGATTCAATCCGTACGGGACTGGGGATTAACGGCCAGAAGCCAATGCCCATGGCTGGAACAATATTTGAGCCCCAGCACCAGAGTTCACCTTCGGCTCGGATGCCACAAGACGAATCGTTTTCGATCGATATACTCGTCCAATCTGACTCTGTGCCTACTCTTGTGGGTGTGAGCCTTTGGTCTGTGTCGCCTAGGCCAAGTTGACCATCACTGTTCCAGCCCCAGCACCAGAGTTCACCTTCGGCTCGGATGCCACATGTGTGGGTGCTTCCAATGATCGATATACTCGTCCAATCTGACTCTGTGCCTACTCTTGTGGGTGTGAGCCTTTGGTCTGTGTCGCCTAGGCCAAGTTCGCCATCACTGTTCGAGCCCCAGCACCAGAGTTCACCTTCGGCTCGGATGCCACATGTTTCGGCATTTCCTGCGCTAATTTCTAGCCAATCGTCGTCATCTCCTACGCGTGATGGTTTAGGTCGATCAAGGGTGTTTCCTATGCCAAGCTGAGCGGCAAAGTTCTGTCCCCAGCACCACAATTCACCTGCCATTTTTATGCCACAGCCGTGATAGTCACCGAGTGCTACGCTTGACCAGTCCGAGTATTGTTCCGGATCTTCCGGAGGATCTGGATCTGTTGTATTGGAAAATTCACAACCCGCAGGAAAGTTCTGGTTCCACCAACCGGAACTGGGTCCGTAAGGTTTACGTTCGTTGAATAAGCTGATCGCGCTTTCCAATTCGTAACCTGTTAACCACGCCGCTGCAAAAATCTCGAGATCCATTTCAGAACCTACGAAGGTCTCTAGGCAAAGTGGGACGTTTGTGCCAATTGAGATTTCAGTTTCTAGGATCAATGGGCTGACTTTACCTGAAAGCCCTGCTTGGACGCCTGCTGAATCACTGCCGACGCCAGGACCTAACGATAAGGTGCCTCCTAATCTAACTCCTGCGGACATACTCGCCTCTAGGGTGGGGCTAGACCAAGACAAATCCAGCAGTGAAGTTGCAGTTACTGTTGGGCTTTCGCTAAGTGAGAATGGGATGTAGGCAGTTCCTTCGTAACCAGCTGTTAATTCTAAATCCTCGATTTTAAAGTCTACGTTTCCAGCGAGTTCCAGTTCGGCTTCAGGTTTGAATCGCAACATCATTGGCACATATCCGGTCTGAAAGTTTCGGACTATCGTGGGCAGTGGCACCCCACATGTGAAAGATTTGTCAAGTTTTGCCTCAATATTCACCTTTGCAGTAATAGTTAGGTCGGTGTCAATTAGAATTGACGCTTGGGAGTTTCCCGTACTCGTAAAAATCCCATTGTTCAATACGAGATTAAAACTCCCACTTACGTCAAATTGCGGATCTTGTATCTCAATGAAATCGCTAGTTGACAAACCAAGATTACAACCGTCGAAATTCAGAGTTCTTGTTTCCCGAGTGCTCATTAGATGGTTGCCGTCAATCTCGTTTGCAGTACTCGATTCCGCAGTGTCTGCAATCTCAGAAAGATCTGGGATTGAAACCTCAACGAAATCGAATGCATGATTCAATGGAGCCTGTTTCAAATTCAGGGTACGCCCATCACTGCCAATGGATACAATTTTGCCGACAAACCCACCGGGTAAACTGCTTGATTGAGGTAATACGATGGGTTGTCCCACGACTGCGATCAAGGACTGCTCTAGGGAAACCTGAACGCCTTCAGGTAGGTTTCGGAGCGTGTATTCATCCGATGAATCGACGAGGATCGTTGTTGGAGAAGCAACGTATCTTGATATTTGTGAAGTTGAGTCTGGATTAGTGCCCATGCTTAGGCTAATAGGACCGATCCATTTCGATCGAACCTTAGTAAAAAATGAGACTGAATAGGTTGTATCTGGTTCGAGTCCGGTAATCCTGACAGACGTTGATTTTTTACCCAACGGGACGCCCTGCCCGGAATGTATGGTTTTCGGTGCCTTCGTGCCTTTGGCAATTCGAACCCGGACTTCCGTTGTTGGCTTCGGCTTCGAAAACGTCAAATTCACAGAAGAACTTGAAATGTCAGTGATTTTAGTTTTCGTGATGGTGTCGGATTTCTTGTACATCACGAGTATTCTTTTGTGTTTGCCTGACTTGATTTTAGTTGTTGTACTACTTAGGGTCGGCATGAATAGATTTCCACCAGACTGGATCGGTTCTGCCCTAAGTTTCCATGTACCCGATTGTGCCTTTTTGGTAATGGAAACTGATCTACCGCTTTGCGGCTTGGAGTACCCGATGCTCTTGTTTCCCTTTTCAGCTAGAACGGTAGCCGCAATTCCCTTTGGCGTAATAATAGTTACTGTTAATGACCCGGATTTATTGGCTGCTTGCGCCGGGGAGGCCCACAAAACTCCTGCTATGACGAAGACTGAGAGTATGGAGAAAGAAAACTTCTTTACTCGAAAGTTCATGGCGAACACCGTAGCATCAATTTGGCTAGCTTGTGTAGCAAATTCTGGATGCTCTACTAATTTCCGTTTTGACCGTAGGTACCCCGATGCAGTTGACACCAAGTTTGCTGTCGCCGTGCCTGAAAGCATCAGCGTAGCTATGCATGCGGTTTATGATCTACTTGCCCTAACGGTCAAGTTGATTCTGGTCAGGCACGTGACCTGACCTACGGAAAAGGTTTCAGTTTTGGTGGCTAAGTGACAGTCTTCTTTGAAAGGCTAATCGTCATGCCTCGTTCGTATCCTGATGAGTTTCGAGTTCGTGCAGTCGCACTGGTTTTTGCTGGTTGGAGCTTCCTGAAAGCAATCTCGTGAACTTTGGAAGTACGGAAGGGTTCGATATTCACGCATTTTAGAGTTTCCTCGTATCGGTAGGGCGTGAACTTCGGTATCAAACATTCGGGGCACTGGGTCGTCTTTATGAGGCACAATGGCAGGGTCGGCCGGAACCGCACGCAAAAGAAAAGTCTTATTGAGAAAGGTGTGGCTTAAGAAATGCCGCTGGTCTCAATCGTTATTCCGACTTTCAATGGTGCGAGTACTATTCGGGCCACACTCGAAAGCGTTCTTGGTCAAGACGAGATTGACTTTGAAGTGATCATCTCCGATCAAAACTCGAGTGATTCCACCCTCGAGATCGTGAACGAATTCCGGAACGATCCGAGAACTGTGATCTTGAATGGCCCCAAGCGACTGGGTGCGGCAGCAAACTGGAATCACGTTAGTGAAAGTGCGTCGGGGGAATTTATTAAGTTAGTTTGCCAAGACGACACTTTGCTTCCTGGCATGTTGGCCCGACAAGTGGAAATTCTTCAAGACGCTCCTCAAGTCGTGCTCACTGCGTGTCGCCGCGATGTGGTCTCGCATCGCGGAGTGAGTCTCTTTAAAGCTCGTGGTTTAAAAGGTTTAAGTGAACCCTCGGCGGGTCGCGAGGCCGTGAGAGTTAGTTTGCGGAGCGGCACGAATCTTTTTGGCGAACCCGCGTGTGTCTTGATGAGAACTGAAGCCTTTCGGCGGGCAGGAGGTTGGGACGATCGCTGGTCTTTCCTTATCGATCTCGCAACCTATGCGCGTGTGCTGGAGCTTGGCGAATTTGTTCCTGATCTAGCAGTGGGGGCCCAATTTCGGGTGCTACGGACTCAATGGAGTCTGCGCTTACGGAAGCGACAGGCGAATGAGTTCAGCGAATTTGTCGAGATTGAATTTGCGCGAGAAAAACTAGGGCTTTCGAGATTTGACGTTGTTCTTGGCAAGTTCCATGCGTATCGAACTGCAGTCTTGCGTCGTTTGGTTTATTTGGCTCTACCGGCTCTTGAACACTTAGGAAGACGCCATGAGTGACGTGACTTCCGTTCAGAGAGTTTCAGGGCGTAAAAGAGTTCTTTCTTTAGGCTTAGGCGCCAAATCGATTGAAGTCTTCACTCAAGGACGTCTCTGGTGGCTTGGAGTTTTCTTCGCACACGCCCTGATTCGCTTGATGATTCTTCCAGCCTTCTGGTTGGCTTGGCGAAAACCGTTCGCGTGGCCTGAAGGCTACTTGGGAGAATACCCAACGTGGTGGTCGTTGGTTTCTCGCGGGTGGGACGGGATGTGGTACGAGAAGATCGCTAGGGAAGGCTATCCACGAACGTTGCCACACGACAGTGTTTCTGGAGAAGTGGTTGAAAACACTTGGGCATTTTTTCCGGCCTATCCCAAAATTGTCGGAAGTTTGGGACAACTTACCGGTTTGTCTTGGGACGTGCTCGCTCCATTGGTGTCTTTTATGGCTGGATATTTTGCTCTTTGCGTTGTCTATTTGCTCGTGCGAGAGGCCGCGCCGAAACTCGTGGAACAACGAAAAGACTTGCCATTCTTGGCGGTACTAGGCGTCGCAGCTTTTCCAGGCGCAGGGGTATTTGGGGCAGCCTATCCCGAGACTATGACACTACTGGCAATCTCAGGATTCCTTTTATGTTTAGTTCGGCAACAGTACGTATGGGCTTTGCTGCCTTTGATAGTGGCCGGATTTACTCGTGGGATCGCGTTGCCGCTCGTTTGTGCATTGATTTGGCATGTCGGCCACAGAGCCGTTCAATCGAATGTTTCTGGACGTAATTTTCGGTCGATGGCTCTCGGCGATTGGATAGCGACCAGTCTCCTGCTTATTGCAGGGACTTCACTCTCGTTTGTCTGGCCCCTCATTGCAGGAACTGTTACCGGCGTTCCCAATGCGTACGTGCAGACACAAGCAGCATGGCGAGGGTCTGAAATGTCCGCGGTTCCATTCACGTGGTGGTACACATCATTCGAAAATAAACTTGCCGTCTCAATATTTTTGTTCCTTTCCAGCATCCTGATTGCCATTTGGGTTTTTTCTGCACGGAGCCGCTCTCTGGGTCCGGAGATTCAAGCATGGGGTGGGGCGTATATGGCGTATCTTTTAATGCTGATGGGTCCTAGTACTTCGTTGCCGCGGTACCTGGCACTGAGTATCTTGTTGCCGATCACATTGGTTTATGGGGCGCGAGATGCTCCTTCTAAAGTTGTGGTTATCTTTGCGCTGGTGATTAGTCAAGCGTTGCTCGTATTTGCGGGCTGGGGCTACTTGAAAGTTACACCGTGATTGAGGATTCAAATGACAAGGATTGACGTATTACTCCCTGTGCACAATGAAGCGGGAAACCTCCGCGAGCTTTATCGAGAATTGATTGAGGTCGCTAACAGGTTAGGCAATTATTCGTTGGGATTCCTGTTTATTGATGACGGGAGTGAAGACGATTCCTTGGAAATATTGAAGGAGTTAGCTAACCAAGATGCACGTGTCAGAATCATTTCGCTCTTACGAAATTACGGACACCAAATGGCGCTGACGGCTGGTCTTGATATTGCTAATGGAGATGCCGTGGTCATTATGGACACCGATCTGCAAGATCCCGCTAGCCTGATTCCCGAATTAGTCCATGAATGGGAGCAAGGCTTCGATTGCGTACACGCGAGACGAATTAGCCGCGATGATCCGCTTTTGAAGCGTCTGACTGCGAAAGCATATTACTGGTTTCTTGCCCGCATTTCTGATGTCGAGATCCCGCGCGATGTTGGAGACTTCAAGCTTATTGATCGTGCGCTCGTGCTCGAAATTCGGAAATATCGGGAATCAGATCGGTACCTACGTGGACTTTTCGCATACTTGTCCTGTCACCCGACTTTCGTCGACTTCCACCGACGAGCTCGAGGCACTGGAAGGTCTGGCTATTCTTGGAATGACATGATGTCGCTCGCGGCCGGTGGAGTTATAGGTTTTTCGTCGGTGCCCTTGAGGTTTGTCAGAAATGTAGGTTTACTGATAGCTTTGCTGGCATTTTTCGGATCGCTTTACGTCTTTGCTGGCCGACTCATTGATCCGGCGTCTACGGTTCCAGGCTGGACATTCACCGTGATTTCGATACTTTTTGTCGGTGGCGTTCAAATTGTCATGCTCAGCGTGGTCGGCAGTTATGTTGGGAGAATTTTCCAACAAGTCAAGAATCGACCGCTTTATGGAGTTTCATGGGACTCGACGGAAGATTCGGTTTGATTGAGATTCAAGGCTGACTTAATGAGGGATTTCAATGCTTGGTGACTAAAAGCAAGTCCTGGGATCAAGAGGAGTGCGTATAACAGTGCCCAATAGTTGTTGTTTGGCCGTCCGATCACTAAGAACGGCACAACAAATCCAAGGATCGCGTATGAAAACCGCACCGCGATGTCTTGTTTAACCATTAACCAACCGACGAGCGCAAGCGGCACGAAAATTGCGGTAACTAGAAGCGGGAGCGCGGACAATACACTCACACTTCGAACACTCCCAATAATGAAAGGCCAGCCACCAAGCGCTAGCCATCCGGAAGATTCGACAACTTTCCCGTCTCCAAAGCGTTCAATCGCTTCAGATACGGCGTGGACGTGAAACATATACATTGCTACGTATCCCAGGCCCGCACTTGCCCATGCAAGGCCAGCTTTCTTGTGTTTGGAGACAAACTCGTATGCGCTCATCGCGAAAACAAACGGTAGCGCGAGTTCTCTAAAAGCACAGGCTATGAGGCCGAAAACGATTGCTATAGTCAAGTTTTTGTTACGGATGCAAATGCTGAGAAACATGAACAACACGGCCCAGGTTTCTTGGAAATAGATCGCACTGCTCCCGAAAAGCGCAAGGCCAGTTGTCAAGAAAGTGAGCGAGCCCCACCATTGGAAGCGACTCGATGCGATCCTTTCGAACACAACGACCGCGGAGACTACGACCAAAGCCATGAGAATGAGCATTAGCCCGTATGCGAGCTGCGGGCCTAGCAATGTCACTAACCAACTGGTGATTGGAGTGCGAACAGTTGTCGCAGGCGCTACCGGATAGCCACGTTCAGTTTGCTCCTTAATGGCTGCTTCATAATAGGATTCTCCAAGTTCCATTCGTTCTGCAATTGCCACATACAAATAGAAATCAGATTCTTCAGGGTTTACTTCGGCAGGTGTTACACGTACGGACTGACCCGCTGCCACTGCCCAAATTATCGAGAACGCAATTATGAAAATGGTGAAACTGGCAGCCATAGGTCGCAGTGTTCGAGTCATGCCGAAACTTCCTGATTTGTAGTAATTACGTGTCAATGAGCGGCACACTACGATCCTAGTTCTGGATAAGCTGTGCTTCTATTTTGCTCAAAGGATTGCCTTTCACCCTACAAGTTTGAGTTACTCTTATCCGAATATCTCGGAAGGCAAGGATCGAAGGTGCGACCATGTTTCATTTTATGAATGTGTTGAGAGGTTTTGTTGAGACTCAGGAGCGTGGCGCTACTGCTGTGGAGTACGCGATGATCATAGCGTTGATCGCGTTGGCGCTTTTGGGATCCTTGACGATCTTTGGTGAATGGCTCAGGGATGCACTGGTCGATCTTGCTGACTCAATTCAATCGATTTAGCGCCTCGGTTTTAAGAACAACGCCTGTGTATTGTCGTGCTTCTAGGTCGCCGAAAAACTTATCATTTGTGCTACTAAGGCAGCCGCGGGTAAACACATAAATAGCTTCTAGAGAGGGATCTAAGTCCTGTCATTGACGTTCACGAAAAGTGCGTGATTCTGTGGGGTTTTAGAAGGTAGCCCGAATGAGTCATTTCCGACTATTTTCACCAAAAAGGATAGCAAGTTTGAGACTTCCGGGTTTAGAGTCTGGACATGCAAAGGGTCTCTTTGAGGCCGGAAAAATGAAAGATTAAATTCAAGGAGTTCCAATATGTTGCATCTTTACGTCACGCTTTCATCCTTCTTCAACGCGCCTCGCGAAGAAAAGGGTGCAACTGCCACTGAGTATGCGCTGATCATTGCCTTCATTGCTCTTGTGATCATCGGTGGCTTGACCATCTTTGGTAGCCAGCTTGATGGCTTCTGGTCGCGCATCTCGGGATCGCTTAAGCTCAGCTAATGACCTCGGAGTTGCGTATCGCACTTTCAGAAAAGAAAGCCAGCGATACGCAACTCCGAATTGTTTATCTGGTTTGAGAGACAATTGATTCCTAATAAACTGAAGAGGATTGAGGGGGCTAAGCGATGTTCTTGAAAAAGGATGACGAGCGTGGTGCTGCTGCGGTCGAATTCGCTTTGGTAGTTCCCATTCTTTTGGGGTTGGTGTTCGGAATCGTCGAGTTTAGTATGGCCTATAACTACCGCACTCAACTTAACAACGCTGCGATGGCAGGTGCTCGGCACTACGCGCTACATCATGACAAAGCCCAAGCAGTTAACACGGTTAGATCAGCGGTGGACTTACCGGCCACACCAGCATTTGGAACCGGAAACATTGTGGTTCGAAATTCTGCCGGAGCAGTGCAAAGTTCTTGTCCGGCAGTTGAATCTAGGGCAAAGAACACCGTTACGGTAACAATCGTCGCAAATAAACCAAGCCTGACGAGAATGTTTGGTAATTCCTTCACGATTCAAGCGAAAGCGACTGCCGTATGCATGTGATTGAGAAGGTTTGTCAGCGTATTTCGCTGCGAAAGAAAAACGAAAGAGGAGCAACTCTTGTCTTGGTGTCGCTCCTGATGGTAGCTCTGCTAGGGATGGCGGCAATCTCCATTGACTTCGCAGTAGCTTCAAGCGACAAATCGGAGGCGCAGAATGCTGCCGATGCCGCAGCTCTAGCTATTGCTCGTGAATGTGCTGTCCAAAGTACAAACTGTAGTTCAGGCGCTGCCCAAACCGAAGTGAACTGGGCAATTAGCCAAAATTCACCAGGAAAGACTGGTTCAGCTGCGCCTGCACCGTCCTTTCACAACCGTGAAATCACCGTCACCGTCGAAGGCGCTCGATCATCGATGTTCGCGCAAATTTTTGGCGATCCAGACTTGAACGTTGGTGCAAAGGCTACGGCATCTTGGGACCATTTCCCGGTCGCTGGTCCAGTGGCGTTTCCTGTAGCTATTGGCTATTGCGACTGGCTTTTATACAAGCGTGGAGTCGGAGAACCCAACAATATTCGCCTGTTTGACTTTGGGAAGTTAACGAGCGGCAACCTTATAAACCCGGGCGGCACTGATCGTAGTTGCACGTACAATTCACCAGATCCAGGAATTGGACCTCAAACTTTGCGCAACAACCGCGACACGATGGCGTGGATGACCGATGACGTGCTAGGTATCAATCTCTTCGGGAATTGTGAGCTTACCAATCCAAGTTTCCTCAAATTGTATGAAAACTTCCTTACTGCATTTGATTGGAAAGTTGCTTGCGACTCGAAATCTAGGCTGCTGGAGCGTGACCAAGTAATCATGATTCCGATTTATGGTATTGGTACCGTCACCATTCGTATTCCGTTCATTGGGACCACCGTGACACTCCCGAATCGATTGGTAACGCTTGGTTTTGCGCCGTTCCAGATTGATTCCTTCAGGAACACGCGACTCTTCGGGCTTATTACAGACTACAATCGTTCAAATTGTCGAATGTGGTCCGCAACCGGCGTTCTCGATTGGACATGCGAGGGTATCCGCGGTCAGTTTATTCGCACTTCTCGCCCAATTGAAGGTTGGGAATATGGCACTCACTATGGAGGATCGATTGCGCCTGACTTAGGTGCTGTGAAAGTTCAACTCACGAATTAGTTCCGCGGTTTTGAAGCACAACAAATGACGTCATCAATTCTTAGAGATAGGTAGAAACCCCATGAATAGTCGAGTGATCGCTGCAATTGCCGCTGCTGTTCTTGCCCTCGTCGGTATCGGTGCAGTGGTTGTGTATGCCGCCGGTGCCCAGAATCGGGCATATGGGGGAGCGACTTTGGTGAGCGTTTACCGCACGACTGCAGACATCAATGCAAATGCTTCTGCCGCTGACGTAAAGAACAGCATCGAAGAAGTTCGGATCCCCAACGCGGCTGTCCCTAAGGGCGCCATTCGCGAGCTTGCCGATATCGAGGGTCTAAAGACGACGGTTCCATTGATTGCTGGAGAAATCCTCGTGTCAGGTCGTTTCGATGCCGGCGGCTCAGCGGCCGCCTCGGGATCGACCGTGCCTAAGGGGCTTCAGGAAATTACGATTGCGCTTGGCCCGGATACAGCTGGAAATATCTCGGCCGGACAAAAAGTTGGCATCCTCGTGACGGCAGAAACTACCGATGGCGGTCAAGCAGCACGCATGATTGCTCAGGAAGTCTTAGTTTCGGCTATTTCTGAAGGTGGCGACGGTAAACTCGTGTCTTTTGCCACAAATGGAACGCTCGCTACTCAGATTGCGGCAGCAGCCCGATTTGGTCAAATCCGATTGACCATCCAGAATGATGACACAACTAAAGATGGCGGAAAGTCCTTCGACGCTAGAAACTTAGTCAAATGAGCATCATTGTTGTCGTAGCAAATAACAGTCCGCTGACAGCACGTCTGCGGGCGGCCACCGATGTAGAGGTCGTGGCGGTCAAACCTGGTTTGGCCGACAATGTCCTCAAGTCGATGTTGGCTACAGATCGAAACATCACCTTGGCTCTGGTCGCGGAAGATATCGAGGAAGACCATCTCGAAGAACTCGGCTATATCGTCATGGATTATTTCGATGTGCCTGTCGTGTTGTGCCGTGACGGATATGAGCCTTTGAGCGATGATCTACGTCGTGCAGGTTATGTTGAAGCATTCGATTCCGCTAGCGCCGACGTTGAACTCATGAAGATGGTGAACCGCCATCTTGGTGTGGACGATGCTCCAGAGCCTGCTCGCCGGTCGGCCGGAATTCGTGAAGCGCAGCGAACTCAGCCAATATCAGAGAATGTTAGTGCGGCTGATCGCTTAGCCAAAATCACTGGCATGACAGACGAAGACGAACCCGTTCGTGCTATCAAAGAACCCCGAGTCATCGTCGTGATGTGTCCAAAGGGTGGCGTCGGTAAAACGACAATCAGTACGAACCTCGCTGTGGCACTGGCCCAGAAGGCTCCGCTTGATACCATCATCGTCGATTTTGACTCACAGTTTGGCGATGTGGCTAGTGTTCTGAATATCAATGCCCAGCACACTCTTGAAGATGCATTTACCGAAGGTGGTGTGCAGTCGAGTCTGATTGTTAAAGGCCTCTTGAATAGTTTCCAAGACAATCTCTTGGTCTTGGCTGGCTCTGATTCTCCCGCAGCTTTGGAGAAAATCACCAGTTCGCAAGAGAGCCAGTTGCTCAAGCAGCTTTCCGATGAATACACCTACGTTGTGGTGGACACGGGTTCGGGCCTTACCGACGAAACCTTGGCAGCACTCGAAGTGGCGACAGACGTCATGTTTGTGACGACGATGGATATTTCCGCTGTCAAGGCACTTCGTCGAGCTATCGATTTACTGGATCGGATTGACCTCTTGCCGCGCAATCGTCATCTGGTCGTCAACATGGCTGAACCAGGTACTGGCCTTGAAGTCGAAGACATTGCTCGCGCCATGCGCATGCCAGTAGATGCTTCGGTTCCACGTTCTGTAGAGATTGCACTGTCAATCAACCTTGGTAAGCCTGTGGCTGATTCGAAACAAAAAGGCGAATTGGGTAATGCTGTTCGTAGTCTCGTGGCAAAACTCGGTGGAGACGCCGGATCGTCCGCGGTTCCGATTCGTAAGGGTGGCTTGTTGCGGAGAGAGCGATGAGTATTTCGGATCGTCTTGCGGCGATAGAAAAGGCTGGTGCTGAAGG
This sequence comes from Aeromicrobium sp., assembly GCA_040394025.1. Classification (GTDB taxonomy): domain Bacteria; phylum Actinomycetota; class Actinomycetes; order Propionibacteriales; family Nocardioidaceae; genus Aeromicrobium. The sequence goes on along the minus strand of JBEBSZ010000004.1, from coordinate 93,667 downwards.
AAAGACTTCGGCGCCAGCAGTCGTCTTAGAGCGTTCCAAGGTACTTGACGATCTCAAAGAACGTGCTGTTGTTGCTTTATTCCGACGTATCGGAGCGCGAATCAATGATTCTTCGATCAACGATTCACAATTACGTGAGTTCGTGCGTTCTGAGCTCGAACAAGTTCTGCAAGAAGAACATGTGCAATTAGGTGCGCGTGAACGCGCTGCGCTGATTCGTGAGATTGAAGACGATGCACTGGGCTTGGGTCCTATTCAACGGCTTTTGGACGATCCAGATGTTACCGAAATTATGGTAAATCATCCCAAACAGATTTTCATTGAGAAAGCTGGAAAGCTTCAGTTAGCTCCGGTGGCTTTCACCTCGGAAGAGCAGTTACGTCGAGTCATTGAACGTATCGTTGGCAAGGTTGGTCGGCGCATTGATGAGTCATCGCCACTGGTTGACGCGCGTCTCGAAGACGGTTCTCGTGTTAATGCCATCATTCCGCCGCTAGCAGTGCGAGGGTCGTCACTCACCATCCGTAAGTTTTCCCAAACGCCCTGGGGCGTTGATGACTTGATTCGCTTTGGTTCTTTGACTCCTGATCTCGCTGAGCTCTTAAAACTTTGTGTCGAAGGCCAACTCAATATTTTGGTTTCAGGTGGTACTGGTACCGGTAAGACAACGCTTTTGAACGTGTTGAGTTCCTTCATCCCTGAAGACGAGCGCATTGTCACTATCGAGGATGCGATCGAACTAAAGCTTCAGCAGGAACACGTGGTTCAGTTGGAAAGTCGTCCGGCCAATATTGAAGGTCGTGGTGAGGTCACTATTCGTGACCTCGTGAAGAACTCTTTGCGTATGCGCCCGGACCGTGTGGTCATCGGCGAATGTCGTTCGGGCGAAGCGCTCGACATGCTTCAAGCAATGAACACGGGCCACGATGGGTCAATTTCCACCTTACACGCTAACTCACCTCGAGATTGTGTTGCGCGTTTGGAAACACTCGTGCTGATGGCTGGCATGGATCTGCCGCTGCGTGCTATTCGTGAACAGATTGGTTCGGCAGTCGACATGATCGTCCAGATCACGCGCTTGCGCGATGGCTCTCGCCGAATCACTCACGTCACTGAACTTACCGGTATTAAGAATGACGAGCCAGTTTTGCACGATCTATACCGCTTCGACTTCGGTGCTGGCTACGACGTTGATGGCACGCCGCTCGGAAAAGTTGAAGCTGTGGGAAGTGGCGAGCATTTGGTCGCAGTCCTCGAAGAACGTGGAGTCAAAGTTCCGCCTCATCTGCTAGCCAATAGAACAGAGGAGCCTGTATGACATCCCCCTTGGGTATCGGCATTATTGCGATTGTTGCTGCACTCGTCCTGTTTGTTTTTGTCCTGTTTCAACCGTATTTAGTTAACCTTAGATCCGAGCAAATGCGGACTGAGGAATTGAACGAGAGCGCTTCAGGAAAGTCCAGCACCCCGGTATTTGATCTGATCGATCGGGTAATGGATCGTTTCGGTCTCAAGGGCTACTCAGAAAACGATCTTGCGCAAGCAGGGATCAAAATTGGTGGAACTTCAATGGTTGCCATCACTTTGCTTGTTGCGATGAGCGCATTCATGATTACTCAAGTAGTGACCCGTAGCCTTTTTCTGTCGCTGCTTGCCGCAATTGGGTCTCCATTTCTTGTTCGTTTCTTTGTCTCGTGGCGCACAACCAAGCGAAAAGAGAAATTCAGCGAGCAAATGGGCGATGCGATGACTCTTCTGAGCTCTGCTCTAAAATCCGGCATGAACGTTCCGACAGCTATGGCGAACGTGGCCACGGAAATGGAACCACCGATGGGTGACGAGTTAGCGCGAATTGTGAACGAAGCGCGGCTAGGGCGCGACATGGTAAATGCTATGCATGAAACTGCGGAACGCATGGAAAGTGACGACTTTAAGTGGGTCACTGATGCAGTTGCTATACAACGTGAATCTGGCGGCCGGTTGAGTGAAATTCTTGATCGCGTCACTGAGACGATTGCCGAAAGAAACGAATTACGCCTGAAGATTCAATCACTAGCTGCGGAAGGAAAAGCTTCTGCAATCATTTTGATGGCGTTACCAATTGGCGTCGGCGTACTGTTTGGTGTCATTAACTCTGACTTTATGGCTCCTCTCTTCACGACCTTTGCAGGTTATGTCTTGTTGGGTGTAGCTGCCGTATTTTATGCGCTTGGCGGATTTTGGCTCAGCCGAATTACGAAGGTGAAACTCTGATGCTTATTACGGGTGTTATTTTTGTTGTTGCTTCGTTGGTGTTTCTCTATCTCGCTTTAGGAGTCTTTGGCGAGAAGGAATCGGCAGCAGCAGCGCGTTTGCGCGAAGCTACTGGCGGTGACATCGTCATTGGTGGTTCTGCCAAATTAAAGGAAGAAACAAAGGAATCCTTTGCTCGCCGGTTTACGCCCCTTGGGATGGTAGAGAAAGCAGAACGCAACTACATGCTTGCGGGCCGTCCTGAAGGATGGAGTGTTTCAAAGATCCTCTCAGCAAAGGTTCTTTTTGGTGCGATGGGTCTCGTCATAGGCATAATGATGTTTACTTCAAAGGGAGGCGCATTCGGTACTATCTTGCTTTTTCTGGCTCCGCTTGCTGGTTACTTTGGCCCGGATATCATGATTGATGGTCGAGCGAAGCGTCGTCAGGAAGATATTCAGTATGCCTTGCCAGATATGCTGGACCAGATCACGATTTCAATTGAATCCGGAACGAGTTTTGAGAATGCGTTAAGTCGTTCTGGACAAACGGGTGAAGGTCCACTGGCTGACGAGATCGTGCGTACGGTACAAGACATTAGTTTGGGATTGCCTAGGCGTGATGCCTATGAGGCTCTGACTAAACGGACAGATGTCGCCGAATTGAAGAAGTTTGTGCGCGCGATTATTCAAGGCGAAGAATTTGGTGTACCGGTTTCAGAAATCGTGCGTGAGCAAGCCAAAGAGATGCGAGTTAGTCGCCGGTTGCGTGCTGAAGCAAAAGCGAATCAGATTCCCGTCAAGATGCTGTTACCCTTGATGAGCACGATTCTTCCCGTATTGTTCATGGTGGTACTCGGGCCAGCAGTCATTGGTGCAATTGCAGCGTTTTCAGGTAGATAATTGGGATCTGAACGCACAATACGATTTTTTCTGCGATCACCGGTGCATTGAGATTTCCTTATGAAGGCAGACAGACTGAAAAGACGGCCGACGTCCATAGACCTCCTATTCGGTAGCCTTTTAGTTGCGGTCTTGTGCAATGTGATTCTCAACATTCCAGTTGGCATTGGGACGGTGTCAACTGGAATGTTATGGATGCTCGGGGCGATTGATTTTCGCGGGATTATTTTCTTGTGGCTACTGTTGATGCTTTTCCGGCTTGCAACAAGTTTGCATGTCGCGAGTCGGATGCTTTTCATTTCTCTATCGATGCTTATATCAGCTACTAATTATATCAAAATTTCGTATCTGCAAATTCCTTTGTTGCCATCAGATATTGAGTTTTTGGGCGAGATGGACTTGTTTGTCCAATTGGTTAATCCTTGGTTGCTGGTCTTCGCTGTGGCGGCTTTGGTTAGCGCTGTGAGCGCAGGATTTCTAGCGGATCTGCGCTTGTTCAAAACTGCGAAACCGGATGGTAGAGAAGTTAAGAAAACGACTGCAATACGAATATTGGCGACAATATGTCTTGTCTCTATTGGCCTTGCTTCGCTCAAATTTCATTCGGTAAACAACCCGCTCAGATATGCGGTGGAAAGCACGGGAAAAGGCTGGGCAGCGTGGTCGCAGATTGATAACGCGGGAATTAACGGCTTCATCGCGGCAACGCTCTACAACATGCCGACAACCGGAATGCGTATACCCGAAGGCTACAGCGAAAAGCGCATGCGTGAACTGGTTGATGAGTATGGCAAGGACGCAATGCTGTCTGCTGCAGACAAATCCAATGAAGAATGGAACATCGTCCTAATCTTGAGTGAATCAGTTGGTGAGATTCGCCACGTGCCAAATATTTCATTGAGCTCAAATCCGTTTCCCAATTTGGATCAGCTGACTGAAGAAAATTGGGGTGGAACTCTGTTGGCAGATCAGTATGGCTCAGGTACCTCGAATATGGAGTTTCAAGTTCTTACTGGCGGTAGTACTGGTTTTTTTGCTCCCGGTGTTTCCTCTGCCTATCAATCGTACCTTGCGGACCTTACTGAGGCTCCGTCGCTGAGCGGATGGTTGAAGACAATTGACTATCGGGTCATTGGGATGTTGCCCGACGAAAGAGGGCGATACAAACGCCCTATGGTGTACGAAGCGATGGGATTTGATGAGTTCGAATCGCTCGATCGCTTTCGTTACGACAAGAAAATTGAGAGAAATACCTTCGTCGCGGATAGCGAGGTCTTCGCCGGTGTCCTCGAATCTATTGAGAGTACATCGGGACCGCTTCTTGCCAATGTCCTAACTATGCAGAATCATGTGCCGATCAACGATTGGTATCAGGAACCTATCAAGGTATCTGGCGAAGTTGATGAGTTGACCGGTAAGCGAATCGGGATGTGGAGTCGTGGACTTGAATATTCCGACCAAGCCTTGAAAGAGTTTTTGGACGAATTGGAAACGTTAAATGAACCGACAGCTGTAATCTATTACGGTGATCATTTTCCTGGAATCATGAGCAAAGAATTCCTGAATAAACACGATCCATTAACCTTTCGTACAACGCCAGTATTATTGTGGTCGAATCGTGAGAACGATTCAGAGCCGCAGGTCTTTTCTCGTATAAGTGCTTCGACATTAGTGCCTCATCTCTATCAAATGCTCGGACTTGAGCTCCCCCCTTATTACGAGTTTCTGTTACGAATTGAGCGTGAAGTTGGCACAGTATTGAGGGAAGGCGTTTATACGAACCGTGGTGAATTGCTGCGTTTCGAGGACTTGAACTCAGCACAACAAAAGTTGCTTAATGACTATCAGTTGATCCAGTATGATTTTTCGCTTGGACAACGATTTGCCCTGGACGAACTCTGGTACAAATGGCAACCAATGGCGCCCGCTTCCTGAATTAAAGCTACGCTCCAGCCCACAACGAAGATCCAAACTGGAACCAAATTAACGCTGCGATCGTGACGTACCACAGTGCGATGATGAGGCCGGTCCAGTTGGATAAGAATCGCCAACCGGTGAATCTGCGAGTAATCAGCACGACGGATGGGATTGTCACGATCCAAACGACCATGCACCAGGGGCACAGTTTTCCGATCTGGTAAATCGACTCATACTGCAGCCATGAAATGAAAACTGCGCCGAAAATGGCACCGAGTTGGATGCCGCCCCACATCCAGCGGGGGAGTCTGGCTCCGGTTGCCAACACGACTCCGATTGTCATCAACACAGAGAAAGCGATGATCCCGATGAAAGGATTAGGGAAGCCAAATGCTTGCCCTTGGGCAGACTGGATGACATTTGAACAACTGACGAAAGCGCTGATATCACAGGCCAATTCGAGATTTTTGTCTGCGGCTTGTGCTTCAAGGAGTGCGATGTTGTCGAGGGTAAGCAGTGACGAGGCCCAAGTGCCGATTGCGCCAGCAATGCCAAGGAAAATACCGATTCCTCGATCTGCAGTGGGCATCTCGTCACCGATAGCATCGCTATTCACAGTCATGTGCCTTAGATTAGCGGCCACCTGGTCAAACCGTGTCTCTTACGTCACATCTCCTGCTAATGTGACATCAGTAATGTCACATAGGAGGCAAAATGAGCGTTGATGTGGACGTCCTGATCGTGGGCGCTGGTCTTTCAGGTATTGGTGCCGCCTACCGGCTACAGACTGAAAGTCCGCAACGCACCTTCACGATAGTTGAACGACGCCAAGCTGTGGGCGGAACCTGGGACCTGTTCCGATACCCTGGCGTCCGATCCGACTCTGATATGTACACGCTCAGCTATCCGTTTAAACCGTGGACCAATAAGAAGGCCATTGCCGATGGCGCGGACATACGCGACTATCTAGAAGAGGCGAGCCACGAGTTCGGTGTTGCAAACAAGATTCAGTACGGTCGCCACGTCACCGACGCCTCATGGAACAGCGATGATGCTACGTGGACTGTCACGGTCACGGTCGACGACGGCACAATCGAGACGATTCGAACAAACTTCCTTTACCTGTGCAGTGGCTACTACAGTTACGACGAAGGCTATCTACCCGACTTTGACGGCTTTAACGATTTTCAAGGCGAAGTCATCCATCCGCAGTTCTGGCCTGAAAACGCGAACTATGCAAACAAAAACGTCGTCATTATTGGGTCGGGAGCAACAGCAGTCACGTTGCTGCCCGCCATGGCCAAGACAGCGAAGCACGTCACGATGCTGCAACGCACGCCCACCTACATGCTGAGCCAACCGGACTTCGACCCGATAGCCAGAATCGGTGGGAAATTCTTACCGAAACAGTTTGTGCACAACATTTCGCGACTGCGATACGCAATCATGACCGTCAGTTTTTACATGCTTTGCCGAGCGTTTCCGAAAGCCTCACGCAAAATTCTCTTGGATCTAGCCCGGAAAGCAAGTCCAGAAGGCCTCGATCCGAAACACCTCACTCCGCCGTACATGCCGTGGGATCAACGCTTGTGTGTCGTACCCAAGCGTGATCTATTCGATGTGCTCAAGACCGGTAAAGCAACGATCGTGACCGACTCGATCGACCGGTTCACCCCGACAGGGATTCAGACCGCCTCAGGCGAACACCTCGATGCCGATGTCATCGTGACCGCCACCGGGCTCAAACTCGTTGCGTTCGGAGAAATCAATCTGAGCGTTGACGGTGAGAAAGTCAACACGAGTGAAGTGCTCGCCTACAAAGGCACAATGTTTAGTGGCCTACCCAATTTGGCGTGGTGCATTGGCTACACGAACGCTTCTTGGACGTTACGAGCGAACCTCACTTGGAGTTACGTCACAGGCTTCCTCAACACGCTCGACCAGCGTGGTTACGCCTATGGTGTGCCCACCTTGCCTGCCTCCGCGATGGACACCGCGCCATCGTTCGACTTGGAATCTGGCTACATCCAACGCGCGGCCGAGGTCCTACCGAAAGCGGGGAAGAAGCGGCCTTGGACAGTGCGACAAAACTGGTTCCTTGACACATGGGACGCCAAAACACACGATGTCGACGCTGACATGCGCTGGGTACGGCGTAGTGATCTGCCGCCAACGACCTCTGCAGATGGTGAAGTTTCAGTAAGTCACGAAGAAAGCGTCGTCTAAACCGAGCGCAGCCTAGCTCGGGGCGGAAATAATCACTCGTCGACAACATCCTCGATTACCAAGCGATACCGGCAAGTTCGAGTCATGATGGAGCATGGACGCCATCGTGATTGGCGGCGGCATTGCCGGCGCCTCGATTGCCTATGAACTTGCAGCCGACAGAAACGTCATTCTTTTAGAGGCGCAAAACAGCGTTGCTAGCCAAACCACAGGACGATCTGCGGCGACGTGGATCGATTCATATGGGCCGCCCGTGGTCCGTGAACTGACGGAAGCGAGCCTTGAATGGTTCCTTAGTCCACCGATTGATACGGACGGCCCGCTAACGCAAGCTATGGGTTGTTTGTGGCTTGGTGTTCCGGGTTCAGAAGCGGAACTCGAACGGCTTGCGCGCACACCTAAAGTCGAACTCATCGACGGGACCCAAGCCGAAGAGCTATGTCCCGTACTTCGCCCTGGTCTTGTGTCAGCAGCGGTTTACGATGCGCGCGCACTTGATCTCGACGTTGCAGGACTACACCACGCCTATATGCGGGCGTACAAGGCCCGCGGCGGGCTCGTCCAAACCAGAGCCCCACTAATAAGCGCGAAACGGCACAAAGGAATTTGGCGTGTGCAAGCCCCGGATGGTCAGTATGAAGCGCCTCTGCTCGTGAATGCCGCCGGAGCGTGGGGCGATCAGGTAGCGAACGCTTCCGGTGTGAAATCAGTCGGACTTCAGCCGCGCCGACGCAGTATTTTCCAATCGACTCCGCGCGAACCGGTGGGAAAGTTCCCGTTCACCATCACAATTGATGAGGCGTTCTACGTTAAACCGGAGGGCGACGGTGTGCTGTGTTCGCCGGTTGACGCCGACTTGCAAGAACCGGGCGACCCAAAACCCGATGAACTTGAGATCGCCCGAGCCATCGATGCGATCAACGAGACTACGGTTCTGGGAATTAGGAGCGTGCGAACCTCTTGGGCAGGCCAGCGCACGTTTACGCCCAGCGGTGATCCGATTGCGACATTTGATGCCGAACACGAAGGCTTTTTCTGGTTTGTGGGCCAAGGCGGTTGGGGTATTCAAATCGCACCAGCCCATGCCAGTCGGGCAGCAGAACAACTTCGAGCAAGAGAAAGTGGCTGACACCCCCATCGGTACGACGAACCTGAACCTCAACTGTGCATGCTTGAGGAATGAAGATTCGTGTTGTCGCGCTTATCGCTGTGTTGACGCTTGCCCTTAGCGCCTGTGGGAGCAAAACAGAAGATCAAGATCCAGCAAATATCGGCGACGAAACCACGATCACGCAGGTCAATCCGCTGACGGGCACGGTTCTTAATGCCGGTGAGCCAGAAAACCCTGTTTTCGTCGTTAAAATTGACAACACCCGACCTTCAGCGCCACAAACCGGAATCGACAAAGCCGACCTCGTGGTGGAACAAACGGTAGAGGGTGGCGTCACGCGACTCGCGGTCATGTATTGGACCAACCTCCCCACCGAAGTCGGCCACGTGCGCTCTATGCGTGCCACCGACATCGGCATTGTGAAGCCGACCAATGGGCAACTTGCGGCTTCCGGAGGTGCTGGGGTCACCATCAAACGCATTGGCAAGGCCGGAATCAAGATTCACAGTCATGACGCGGGCTCGACGGGGTTCCGGCGCGGTCCCGGCTATGCACCTTACAACGTCCTGCTTGATGTGAAGGCGCTTGCCAGCAGTGCTCAAGGATCAGGACCAAGCAAGCCGTATTTTCAGTGGGATAACGAGGGTGAAATCGACTCAAACCTTAGCCCTGACGGTTCGGATGGTACCGAACCAACTGCCCCGGTCGAAACGAAGACCGCGAAAGAAGTCGCCGTGCAGTTCTCGCGCTCACACACAACTCGCTGGGAGCTCACTGACGGCCTGTGGAAGCGCACAAACGGCACCAGTCAGCCAGAGTTTGGGGCTGAAAACCTCATCGTGATGTATGCGCCCCAACGCGACGCGGGCTATCGCGATCCTGCCGGTTCGCCGGTACCTGAAACCTATTTCGCAGGCGAAGGCAAATACGAACTCTTCGATGGCGAGGTCTACTCCACCGGAACGTGGTCGAAAACCGATACCTCGTCCACCATCGTGTTGAAAGATGAGAACGGACAGGACGTGAGGATGCCCGTCGGGAAGACATGGATTGAGTTAGTCAACGACGGCATTGCCTCGGTGTCATTCAATTGACACCTTCGCGATTTAGGACTGGTTGAGATCCTGAAGCTTGTCGACGATTTCAGTCTCGATAGCTTTACGCAACTCTGATTTGAACTGGCCCAAAACTGATTGACTCGAAATCGGAATCATTGCCTCGACCTTTTGTAATACCTCCATGGTCTCGGATTCAGGTAGCCCTGAATCCAATAGAGGCTGAACTAGTTCCTCGGAAACCCGACGGACTGTATCGGCAGCAATATTACGAAGATGTTGACGCTGCACGTACGCAATCGAAATAACCGTATCGGGCGAGAGCCCCAACGCGAGTGCGGAAATGCCTGGCCGCACCACCTCGGGCACCAGAATCAGAATGGAGTTATCCTCGACCCGGATCAATTCCAAATCCGATAAGCGTTCCAGATCCCGATCACTTACTTGCTCGCCAGTCATCTCGTCGAATTCGGCACGCGACAACTTTTGTGGTTCCGGTTCGAGATCGGAAACCTCAAAAAGACTAATGAGATCCAAAGCGAGATCGGGGACACCAACAGGCGTTCCCGTGAGCGCATTCTCAACTGCAGCCAGCGTGAAACCACGATCAAGTAAAGAACGAATCAAGAGGAGACGTTTGAGATGCGATTCGGAATAATAGCCCGTCCGGCCGGCAAGTCGGGGTGGGTCAATCAATCCTCTAGTCGTGTACGCACGCACATTGCGAACGGTCATATTGGCTTTGGCAGCCAATTCGTCAACGGTGAACTCTTCTTCCTGAACCGTGCGCATGATCCGCAGTCTAAATGACTCGCTAGCCCATCCGGTGCATGATAGGTGTATGAGCAACTTGCGGGGCCAACTGCTCGTGGCATCCTCGAGCATCGAAGAACCACCCTTCTTCCGTAGCGTCATTTATCTTCTGGACGCGGACGAACAAGGGGCGCTCGGCATCATCCTGAATTGTCCGCTCGAATCCGACCTCGACTCTGTGTTCCCCGAATGGAGCGATTCAGTTGATGCACCGGGCCACCTTTTCCTAGGAGGGCCTGTGGATTCCAACTCGGCTATCGCCGTAGGCATCGCGCATGTCGGAACCGCACCTACTGGCTGGCAGCCAGCTAACGGACGTATCGGAATCGTCGACCTCGATGGGCCGATTCCTGCTTCTGGAGATTTTGACGGACTGCGCCTCTACGCCGGATATGCAGGTTGGTCGCCTGGACAACTCGAAGCCGAAATTACCGAAGGTGCCTGGTTTGTACTGCCTGCATTGGAATCAGATCTCATGCATCAGAGGCCAGAAACGCTGTGGCGAGAGGTGCTACGCCGTCAACCTGGTGACACGCGCTTCTGGGCTACCTTGCCTGAAGTGATTAGTGACAACTGACGGCTTAGGATGGCGCTGTGGGATTCTTTGGACGCGGTACTCAAACAGTTCATGACGAGCGCACTGACGAGCGCTTAGACCACGGCGACCACGAACGATTTAGCCATTATGTGCCGAAAGAAAAGCTCACCGAGGCCATGGTGATGGGCACGCCCGTCATTGCATTGTGCGGAAAAGTGTGGGTTCCCAGTCGAGATCCGCAGCGGTTCCCCGTCTGCCCTGAATGCAAAGATATTTGGGAAAATTTTGAGCCGGGCGACGAGGGAGACGATCCAGACTCGTGAGCCGCAGCCAGTCCCTTAGAGCCTGGCAGCGCGCAGCATTCGAGAAGTACACGGCCGCCCAGCCGCGTGATTTTCTCGCTGTTGCCACGCCTGGCGCAGGTAAAACTACCTTCGCATTGACGATCGCAGCCGACCTTTTTCATCGTCGGATTATCGATCGAGTTGTCATCGTTGCGCCGACCGAACATCTTAAAGTTCAGTGGGCCGAATCGGCGGCTGCGATGGGTATTTCCATCGTTCCTGAACTCACCGGTGCTTTGCCGCAAGGATTCGATGGTTATGCCGTGACCTATGCAGGCTTGGCAGCGAACCCCACCGGACATCGTGTGCGGATCGAACGCAACCGCACGCTCGTGGTGCTGGATGAAATCCACCATGCTGCCGATGCGCTGAGTTGGGGGGACGCAGTGCAGGAAGCATGCGAACCGGCACGCCGACGACTCGCTCTCACCGGCACGCCGTTTCGGTCGGATGACAACCCCATCCCGTTCGTCACGTATGCGCCTCAAGGTGACGGAACTGTGATGAGTTTGAGCGATCACTCTTACGGCTACGGTGACGCGCTGCGTGACGGCGTAGTTCGACCAGTGCTGTTCATGGCTTACTCGGGCGAAATGCAGTGGCGGACCCGTGCTGGCGACGAAATCGCCGCAAGGCTTGGCGAGCCACTCACCAGAGATTTAGCCGCCCAAGCGCTGCGTACCGCACTCGACCCCAAGGGCTCATGGATGCCGGCTGTATTGGAAGCTGCGCACACTCGACTATTGGAAGTTCGCCGCGACATCAACGATGCTGGGGGACTGGTCATCGCTAGTGACCAGACTCAAGCACGAGCTTACGCTGCGATGCTCCGTGCTTTGACCGGTGCAGAACCGACCTTGGTGCTGTCTGATGAAGCTGGATCAAGCAAGAAAATTACCGAATTCAGCGAGGGCTCATCTCCTTGGATGGTCGCCGTGCGCATGGTATCTGAAGGCGTCGATGTGCCGCGATTGGCTGTGGGTGTCTACGCCACAACCACCACCACACCCCTGTTCTTTGCCCAAGCGGTGGGGCGGTTTGTGCGGGCTCGACGTAAGGGTGAAACCGCGTCGATTTTCCTGCCGAGTGTTCCCGTGCTTTTAAAACACGCTGCTGAACTTGAGGCCGAACGAGATCATGTCATCGGTCGACCCATCAAAGACGCGGACAATCTCTTCGCCGCTGAAGCCGAACTTTTGGCGCGCGCAAACGCCGAACGCGATGTGCCAGACGGTGACGGCGATTTCGCTGCTCTAGGAAGTGAAGCGTCCTTTGACCGTGTGGTCTACGACGGCGGTGAATTCGGATACGATCACATCAGCGACGATGCCGAAGAACTCGACTTTCTCGGGATTCCAGGTCTATTGGAACCTGACCAAGTGGCCGAATTGTTGCGGGCAGCACGAGGCAAGAAAAAGAAGACTGCCACAGCCACTCGTGAAGCCGAAGCAGATGTGCTGCACGCGCGCCGCTCGGAGTTACGCCGAGAACTCAATGCGCTCGTCGCTGCATGGCATCACCGCACCGGCGCTCCACACGGTGTCACGCATGCACGGCTCCGCTCATCATGTGGTGGCCCCCCAGCAGCCCAAGCAACAACCGAGCAACTCTCGTACCGCATTGCTACGATCCGAGAATGGGCGCTCAAGGCGTCCGGGTGACGACGGTTAACTACACCCCAAGTGAGATACACCGAACAGTTCCAGAAAGGCAGACAACATGAGCGGGCTCACTCTGAAGACGCGAGCGGTTGCTTCCGTGCAAGCGCGTTTGTCTGCACCGATCTCGGAGATCACCGACTTCCTCAGCCATCGGCGAGAACGTCAAGAACTTATTGAGAGTCGCGCGGGTAAATATCTTTTTGGCGATGTTGATCGCCGGGTGTCGGTTGAAATGGTTGATATCCCGCTTGCGGGTCGAGCATTGCGGGCGCTGGTATTTCGACCAACGGGTGTAGGCGGCGTGCGGCCTGTTGTCGTGAACTTTCACGGTGGCGGCTGGGTGCAGGGTAGCCCCGAACAATCACGCTGGATCAGCGGCCAAGTTGCGGCGCTCACCGGTGCTGTGGTGATCGCACCCAGTTATCGTCTCGCACCTGAACACCCGTGGCCGGCAGCTGTTGAAGACAGTTGGGACACGCTGGTGTGGCTGGTCGAGAACGCGGAACGGTTCAATATTGATCCCAATCGACTCGCGGTCATGGGCGACAGTGCAGGGGGCAATCTTGCTGCGATTGCGGCTCTTCGTGCGCGCGATGCGCTGGCGGCAGGTTCTCGTGCCCGAAACGTCCCTCATATCCGTTTGCAGGTGCTTCTGTATCCCTCAGTCGATATGTACCAAAAGTTCAGTTCTGAACTGCGGATGCCGAACGAGCCCGTATTGACGTCGGAATCTATGGACACTTTCGCCCGGCTCTATATGGGTGATGCCTATGGTGATTCCAGTTGGATGGCCTCGCCGCTGCGGGCAGAGTCACACGCGGATCTACCGCCTGCTCTGATCGTTACCGCAGATCGTGACCCGTTGCTCGATAACGGAATTATTTACCGAGAAACGTTGCGCAAAGCAGGAGTAAAGGTCGAATATCGTGAGTACTCGAAGGCCGTGCACGGGTTCTTGAGTTTGCCGGGCGTTGTTCCTGCCGCGAAGCAAGCCTCGACCGACATCGCTGAAGTGATCGCCAACCACATCGTCATCCCGCGTTAACCCCTCTTAACGTTGCATGATTCCCATAGCCTGTCTCGGGCCCTTCAGGGGCGTAAGTGTCTTGTCTTCACAGTCGGCTTTTCCAGTACCCGGGCAGGCGGCGACTATGCATGTACGCAACGACTGCAATCCGATTATCAGACATGCTAAAGATGACCGATAGGGGAAAACTTCAAAACTCTGCGAGCGAAGTTCTGGTTCTTGATTCCAATCAGGTACGAGCGGCGAAAGGTACGGCCGAACCATTATTCTCGCTAGTGCAGATTCAGCTGCCGCAAGGAAATCGGAACCCAAACCCATCTGCTGGCTTTCATACCAGACAGCAGCTTCGATTAATTCTGCTTGTGCTTCCGGAAGATTGACATATGAGAGTGTCACGTGTGAATTGCGGCGATCGCGGCGCGAGCTTGGGCAAATCCTTCATCTAGTGGAATCGGTGTGACTTGGCCGGTATTCAATGCACCGAGTCTTCGAACGAACTCCTCACGCCAAGCGGTATCGATTTCGGCTTGAGAAGAACTGGTGTCTTTAGGGTCTAGGGTTTGTAAGGCGTGACGGATAACTGCAGCACGCTGGCGAGTGTCTAGGGCGAGTAACGCTTCTTCGATTTCTGCAGAGTCCATCGTCATACCTTGAGTATAGGTTGAGATATCTAGTGCGAACAGGTTCTCCACAAGCTGTTTCGGTCGACTCATTAATCAAAATTGCCGTGGTGGTGCGAAGCTGGTGAGATCGGAAGAGGTGGAACAAAGTTCGGGGCCCGAGCGTTGACGGGGATGTGAAGTTTTCGGTTCTTGATCTCGTCCCTGTCCGTAGCAACCAAAACACGGCTGATGCCCTTGCCGCAAGCGTGAGCTTGGCTCAAGCCGCTGATCGTTTGGGTTTTGAACGCTATTGGGTAGCCGAGCATCACAACATGCCAGCGGTGGCAGCCACCACACCACCCGTACTTATCGCACACTTGGCTGCGTACACGGAGCGTATTCGCCTCGGTTCAGGCGGTGTCATGCTGCCGAACCATGCGCCCTTGGCTGTTGCTGAACAGTTCGCCATGTTGGAAGCAGCACATCCTGGTCGGATCGATCTGGGGATCGGCCGTGCACCAGGCAGCGATCCAGTAACCGCGTGGGCATTGCGTAGCGGCGCGGGCCGAGGACAAGAAGACATCCTCAAGTTCCCGCAATATCTGGACGACCTCATGTCGATGATGGGAGAGCGGGGTTTCACCGTCCCGATATCCGGCCAGAATTACACAATCAAAGCCACGCCTGCAGCTCAGAGCCTCCCACAACTGTGGCTGCTCGGCTCGTCGGCCTACTCCTCACATCTGGCGGCCGATAAGGGCCTACCATATGTCTTCGCACACCATTTCTCTGGCGAAGGTACCGCTGCGGCACTTGAAACGTATCGAAACGAGTTCCGACCCAGCCAATGGTGTGCTGAGCCAACGACGTTCTTGACCGTGAACATTGTCGTTGCCGACACGGAAGATGAAGCATTCGAACTGGCTACTCCAAATGCACAAAACATGGCACGGCTCGTGACAGGTATGCCGATGGGACCTGTAGATCTGGTGGAAGACGCACTCGCACTCGATCTCGGCCTAGGGCTTGAGGGCGTTGTCGACAAGGGACTCAGACGCGCTGTCGTCGGTACCGGTGAACAAGCGCGCGAGCGTCTCCAGATGCTCGCAGATGAATTCGGTGTGGACGAGATCATGTTGCATCCTGTCGCTTCAGCCAGACGTGCAGACGATCCGGCGACTAACCCCGGGCGAATCCGCACGCTCGAACTTGTCGCTGAAGCTTTCGCCTAGTGGGTTTGCTGCGCATGGGGTGTTTAGAGTGACACCTCAATGCCAGCCGCCTCGAGTTCACTTACGACTGTTGGCACATTGCTTGGCGTGACTGCGGCGACCAGATTGCTCAATACCCGAACTTTGAGACCTTCGCGTGCCCCATCGAGCGCAGTGGCGCGCACACAGTGGTCCGTCGCGATACCGCAGACGTCGATCTGTTTGATTCCGAGTTCTTTGAGCCAGTCCGCCATGGGTACGCCTTCACTGCTTCTGCCCTCAAAGCCTGAGTAAGCGGCCTCGTACTCGCCCTTGTCGAAGATCGCGGCAAACATTGTGTTCTCCAGAGGTTCGTGTAGTTCAGCACCGGGCGTCCCTGCAACACAGTGCCGCGGCCAAGAATCGACGTAATCAGGATTGTCGGAGAAATGAGAGCCCGGATCGATGTGGTGATCGCGAGTAGCCACGACCGTCTCATATCGACCGCTAGCAATCAGCTCGGCAATGTGCTCGGCGACGGCAGCGCCTCCGTTGACGGCGAGCGAACCACCTTCACAAAAATCGTTTTGTACATCAACAACGACGAGTGCAGTAGTCATGAGTCCTCCTCAAAGACGGTTGGAATTGCTGGATCTCCTGTGGAAAGTCTGAGCGCTGATTTCGGTAACTCAGCGCGTGATAGTTCGAGACGTTGGCGAGCGTCAGCAACCGTGCTGTGATCGACGCGTTCGCCGCTGCGCACAAGATCAACCATGAGTGGCCGATCATTGTTGTCCTTGCTTGCTTCGCGATCGATTCCGATTACTTCAGCCGTTGCCACCCCGTTTTTGTTGAGCCGCCGTATCGCGTATTTGCGTCCGCCTATCGACATTTTTCCACTGCTGCGTTTCGCTACTGGAACCCATTCGCCATCGTCACCCTGACGGGAAACAAGCTTGTAAACAAAACTGCTTGTCGGCACGCCTGAACCGGTGACGAGTGACGTGCCCACACCGTAGCCATCGACCGGTGATGCGGCCAGACCAGCGATCGCGTACTCGTCTAAGTCGCTTGTGACGATGATCCTCGTTTCAGTGGCACCCAAACTATCGAGCAGAGCGCGAGCTTCGCGTGCTTCGTCGGCTAAATCACCTGAGTCTAAGCGGATTGCACCCAAAGTGGGGCCAGCAACCTCGACAGCCATTTTGACGCCTTCGCGCGTGTCATAGGTGTCGACCAGCATGGTTGTGTTGGTGCCCAGCGCTGCAACCTGTGCCGCAAAAGCCTCACGTTCGCTGTCGTGCAGAAGTGTGAATGAGTGAGCTGCAGTGCCGACTGTGGGAATGCCGTAGCGACGTCCGGCCTCAAGTACGCTCGTCGATTCGAAACCCGCAATGTACGCGGCGCGGGCTGCGGCTACGCCTGCCTGCTCGTGTGTGCGGCGAGCCCCCATCTCGACGCAGGATCGCCCTCGAGCCGCCGTCACCATGCGTGAAGCCGCCGAGGCGATTGCCGAATCGTGGTTCAAGATCGACAACGCTAGCGTTTCCAACACGACGCCCTCAGCGAACGTGCTTTCGACCTGCAAAATCGGGGAGCCAGGAAAATACACTTCCCCCTCTGCATACCCCGAAATCGAACCAGTGAATCGGTAGTTGGCTAACCACTCACAGGTGTCATCCGTGAGGATATTGTTTCCAGACAGGTAGGAGATTTCTTCGTCGCCGAAGCGAAAGTTGGCCAACTCATCAAGAAAACGGCCGGTCCCTGCGACAACTCCGTAACGACGACGACCTGAAAGTCGGCGGCTAAAGACCTCGAAAACTGACTTGCGGTGTGCGGTGCCGTCTTGCAGGGACGCTTGTACCATCGTCAGTTCGTATTGATCAGTCAGGAATGCGCTTGACGTCATGAGGCAAGCCTACGTTGCAAGGCTATGCGGCATACAGCACGTTTTTCCCACCCCAAAATGCGCGTCATTCTCTTCGGGTTTTGGCGTGCTTCGTGACGTGAGTTTGTGGGTGGGCCACAATGGAAGAGTGACTGTACCTGCGCCGGTGGAACTCGACCAGCCCGACACTGATTTCATTGTCGAGGTGGAAGACCCTTGGGTCACCGTGGTGTGGAATGATCCAGTCAATCTGATGTCCTATGTGGCGTTCGTGTTCCGTACCTACTTTGGTTATACAGAAGAAAAAGCCGACCAACTGATGATGACAGTTCATAACGAAGGACGGGCGAACGTTTCCTCTGGACGACGTGAAGAACAAGAACGTCACGTTCAGGCTATGCACGAATATGGGCTGTGGGCGACCCTCGAACGGAGTGAAGTGTGAAGCCGTTTAAGCGGCGCAGACGCGGGGGATTGGCAGCCGAGTTTGAGCGCGTCGAGGGTCTGCTGCTGGCAAATATGGCAGCACAAATGATCGAGCTATTGCGGGACCGAAATGGTGCGGAGGAGTCATCGGCTGATCCTTTGGCCCAGTTCGTGGGAATGACCGGTCCGGTGGCACCACCTGAGGATCCGGTACTCCAGCGGCTTCTTCCTGATGCTTATGCCGAAGATCCTGAATCCTCGGCTGAGTTCCGCCGTTATACCGAACAAACGGTGACGAGCCACAAAGTTGCCAATGCCCAAGCGATCATGGATGCCCTGATTGAGGGTGGTTTGAGTGACGAGGACGATTCACCTAAACGCATTGAAATCGAACTGAATCCTGAATCTGCGATTGCTTGGCTGAAGGCACTGACCGATATCCGGCTGGCCTTGGGTGTTCGACTCGGTATCGAGACCGAAGACGATGTACTGCGGCTTGAAGTTGAAGCTGATGAGTATCAACAGCGGACGCTCGATATCTACGAGTGGCTTGGTTTTGTGCAGGAAACGCTCGTGCTCGCCATGAGTCGCTAAGAGTTTCGGCTCGTGGACGGTCGCTGGAGCTTTGCTTTGTGGTGACTAGACTCCATTACTGTGTTAACCATCTCCCGCGCATTGGTCGACGAGATCATTGCGCATGCTCGCCGCGATCACCCAGACGAAGCTTGCGGAGTTATCGCGGGCCCGATCGGATCAGATCGGCCCGAGCGGTTCATCCCGATGCTGAACGCTGCTATGTCGCCCACGTTTTACGAATTCGATTCGGGCGATCTTTTGCGGCTCTACCGTGAAATGGATGACAACGACGAAGACCCTATCGTCATCTACCACTCGCATACCGCCACCGAAGCGTATCCATCGCGCACCGATATAAATCTCGCTTCTGAACCAGGTGCACACTATGTGCTTGTGTCGACCCGTGACGGTGCTCATGAGGCCGGCGAGGTTGAGTTTCGTTCGTATCGGATAATCGATAGCGTCGTTACTGAGGAAGAAGTTCGCGTTGTCGAACGTTATAACCAATGACACCCACCAAACGAATGTGAAAGCTGACATCTATGTCTATTGAGGTCCGTATCCCCACCATTTTGCGCACGTATACGAATGATGAGCGCGCGGTGACTGCCGCTGGTGCGAACGTGCGCGCCCTGATCTCGGATCTTGAGAGCAACCATGCGGGCATTGCTGAGCGTTTACTGGAGAACGACGAAGTGCGTCGATTCGTCAACATCTACGTCAACGATGAAGATATTCGTTTCACCGGTGGGCTCGACACCGAACTGAGTGACGGCGACACCGTCGTGATTCTGCCAGCCGTAGCTGGGGGCTGCTGACCAACGTGGTCCGTTATGACTCTCTGATCGACTCGGTTGGACACACGCCGCTCATCGGCCTGCCCAACCTTTCGCCCAGCGTTGACGTGCGACTGTGGGCGAAACTTGAGGATCGTAACCCGACCGGTTCGATCAAAGATCGGGCTGCGCTATCAATGATTGACCAGGCAGAAGCCGACGGACTTCTCACGCCGGGATGCACGATCTTGGAACCCACAAGTGGTAACACTGGGATTTCGCTGGCTATGGTGGCTCGCCAACGGGGTTACAAGCTCATCTGTGTGATGCCGGAAAATACGTCTATTGAACGTCGGCAACTACTGACGATGTGGGGCGCCGAGATCATCAGTTCACCAGCAGCGGGCGGCTCGAACGAAGCCGTGCGGGTAGCGAAGGGTCTCGCCGAGGAGCATCCCGACTGGATCATGCTGTATCAATACGGCAACCCTGCGAACGCTGCCGCGCACTATCGCGGCACTGCGCCTGAGATTCATGCAGACCTGCCTGAGATCACCCACTTTGTAGGCGGCCTCGGCACTACTGGCACGCTCATGGGTGTTAGTCGTTATTTCCGAGAACACAAGCCCGAGGTAAAAATCGTGGCCGCCGAACCGCGGTATGGCGAGCTTGTGTATGGCTTACGCAATCTTGACGAAGGTTTTGTTCCGGAACTTTATGACGAGTCACTCATTGATTCACGTTTTTCTGTGGGTCCGCGTGATGCAGTTCAAAGGGTTCGTGAACTGATTGACCACGAGGGCTTGTTTGCTGGTATTTCGACCGGCGCAATCTTGCATGCAGCCTTGGCTCAAGCCAAGAAATCAGTGACGGCAGGCGAAGTAGCTGACATCTGTTTCGTCATTGCCGACGGCGGCTGGAAGTACCTTTCGACAGGAGCTTATGAGGGCACTCTCGACGAAGCCGAAGATAAACTTGACGGACAACTGTGGGCATAGACCACTGTGATCAGTTAGCCTTCAAATCGTGAGTGACATTGTCGTTTTCTCCGGAAGCGCCCACCAGCAGCTAACTGACGAGATTTGTAATAACCTCGGAATCTCGGTTTCTCCTTCGGATTCTGTGCGATTTAGTAATGACTGTTTGCAGATCCAGTTGCTCGACAACTGCCGCAAACGAGACGTCTATATCGTGCAGCCTTTGGTGAAACCGACCCAAGACCACTTGATGGAACTCCTGTTGATGGTGGATGCTGCACGCGGTGCTTCGGCTGCATCGATCACTGCCGTCATTCCGCACTACGCCTATGCGCGGTCAGACAAGAAAGACTCCTCGCGTATTTCTATTGGGGGCAAACTCGTGGCCGACATGTTGGCTACGGCGGGGGTTAGCCGAGTGGTCACGATGACTCTTCATGCGCCGCAAGTTCATGGGTTCTTTTCGGTGCCAGTCGATCACCTCACGGCGATTGGTGAAATTGCTGAACATTACCGGGCTCAAGATTTGACTGACGCTGTCGTGGTGTCGCCAGACCTCGGCAATGCGAAGACGGCTTCGCAGTTTGCTCGGCTTTTAGGTCTGCCGGTGGCTGCTGGCAGTAAGCAGCGAAAAGCTGACGACAAGGTCGTCATTGATGCGATCGTCGGTGATGTGGCAGGCAAACGTGCGATCGTGCTCGACGATGAGATCGCGACCGGTGGCTCGATTATTGAGCTGATGGATCGGCTCGCTTTAGAAGGCGTGACCGAAGCGTCTGTGGCATGTACACATGGATTGTTTTCGGGTAAAGCAGTGGAGCGTTTACGCAATCATCCGATGATTACCGAGGTGGTTACGACGAATACGGTGCCAGCCCCCGAAGATTGGCCGGAATTGCAGGTGCGGTCTATCGCGCCACTCTTTGCTGAAGCTATAGCTCGCATTCACGCGGGCGAGTCGGTCTCGAGTTTGTTTGACGGTGTGGACCCTGGCTTCGCACCGCCCCAGCCCAAACTTCCCCTCTAACGCCCAACTTTTGGTGGGTTTAGCCCCTGTTTTCCGCGAAAATACGGCTTAAACCCACCAAAAGTTGGAGGGGCTAGCCGCTATCGGACGGACTTGATCTTGAAGACCATGATCGCACCGACGACCGAGATGATCCCACTCAAGACGTAGAGCATTGTGTATCCGCCTGCGCTCACCACAATGGGTGCTGCGATAACAGGAGCCAATACTTGTGGGCTGGCATTAGCGATATTGATGACGCCCATGTCTTTTGCATAGCCCGTCTGATTCGGCAGCACTTGTGAAATGATCGCCAAGTCGACGGCAAGGAACGCGCCGAAACCAACACCGAGGATGATTCCCGCGATAATCACACCTGGCCAGGTCTGCCAGAACGCGAGCGACAAACTTGCCACCAGAATCACAACTCCCGACATCGCCACGAAGAACTTGCGTTGCTCACGTCGGTCTGATTGCATGCCGAATATGACCGCTGCAACCGACACCGCAACACTGTAGATGCTGATGACGATGAATAAGCCGGTATCCGGGTCAGGTAAGCCGACAACGTCTTTCAAGAAATACAGCAAGTATAGCGTTGCGATGGCGTTGCCTAGGTTGACGAGAAAACGAACAACCCACGCCCAAGCGAAATCGGGATGGGCTTTGGGTGAGACCCAAAAGTCCTTGAGGAATGTCCGCAAATCCCAAGGCGGAGCTTCGTTAATGGGATCGTCCTTGCTGCCCAGTAAATAAGGCACAGCACTGATGAGTAAAAATACGGCGCACGCGATGTATCCCGCTTGGTATCCGCCTAATGCGATTGCTAGCCCTGCACCCACGAGCACGCCCAAGGTTTGGCCCAAACTGATCCAACCGCCAGCCCAAGCCCGTTGTTCGACGGGAACGCGGTCAGGCAAGGTCGCGGTAATGGCTGCCAGTGATGCATTAACCGCTAGTTGGACCATGCACCAGCCGATGATCATCGCCGGAAGTGTTTGAGCGGAGGCCAACAAGGTCAAACCAAACGCACCAACGAGCGAGCCGCCCGTGATCCACGGTTTGCGTCGCCCATACCTCATTCGCGTGCGGTCAGAGAGTGCACCGAAGAGCGGATTAGCAAACATCGAGACAGCAGCGCCGATGCCTGTCACGAGCGCTAGAGCCCATTCTTTGCGACTTGGCTCCAACACTTCAGCGTGAATGGGCAACAAAACTGCTATCGGGCCGAAAAAGGCCACATAGGTGCCCAAATTGACCAAGGTGATCAGCAGCACCCAACCAAAGCGCACCCGCGAGAGGTCAGGAACGACGCTCACTGCTGGCTACCGATCACCTGGCTGTACCAGTGGAAGGAGTCTTTTGGAATACGCTTCTGTGTTTCATAGTCGGTGAACACGAGACCAAACCGTTGCGAATAGCCCTCAGCCCATTCGAAGTTGTCCATGAGTGACCAATGGAAGTAGCCGCGGACGTCTACGCCTTGATTCATAGCAGCTTTGATCGCGAGCAGGTGGTCGTGTGTGTAGTCGATCCGGCGGGCGTCACGGATACGACCGTCCTCACCTGGCGTGTCATTGAATGCGCCACCGTTCTCGGTGATGTAGATCGGCGGGAGACGGTCTCCGTACTTCTCTTTGAGCCCAACGAGCAGCTCAGTGAAACCTTCAGGCACGATGGGCCAACCGAAATCGTTGTGTTTCTCAGCCGGAACATCGACAATGTCGAAAGGTAACTCGGCACCCTCGGCGGCCGCGCTAATTCCTTGCGGGTTGTAATGATTCACTCCGAGGAAATCAATAGGTTGCGAAATGATGTCAAGATCGCCCGGTTCAGCGACTTCAGGTTCGATTAATCCTTCGAGTGGCCAGGTCCCCAAAAGAATTGGGTCGAGGAAAACTTTGTTGTAAATGATGTCGAATAGGCTCGCCGCCTCAGCATCTTCTGGTCGACCACCGACCGGCCAAATCGGCGCATGATTATTCGCGATGCCGATGTTTTGCATTCCATTGGCTCGTAAGGCTTGCACGGCTTTACCATGAGCGAGCAACTGATTCCAGGCCACTTCTAAGGCACCGAAACCGAGTGCTTTGCCGGGGGCGTGCACACCAATTCCGTGGCCGAGAAGCGTGAAAACCACCGTCTCGTTGAGAGTCATCCAACGCGTGACCCGATCGCCTAGGCGCTCAGACACGACATGCGCGTATTCGGCGAAACGGTCAGTAATGGTGCGGTTTTGCCAGCCACCTGTGGCTTCGAGGGCTTCAGGGGAGTCCCAGTGAAACAAGGTGGGACTCGGCTGGATCCCTTTGTTGAGCAATGCGTCGACAAGGCGATCATAGAAATCCAGTCCGCGTGGTTCGACCGTGACTCCGTCGGGCTGAATGCGTGGCCAGGCGATTGAAAAGCGGTAGGAATCGATGCCTAGTTCACTCATTAAGTTCACATCGTCGACAAAACGGTTGTAGTGATCACAAGCAATGTCACCCGTATCTCCGTTGAGAATTGTGCCTTCGCGGGCGGTGAAAGTGTCCCAGATTGAGGTGCCGCGACCGTCTTGGTGGATTGCTCCTTCGATTTGGTAGGAAGCGGTTGAAACTCCCCAGATGAAATCGGGTCCGAACTGTCCAGCCAACTCTGAAATTTGATCGCGTAACGTCATGTTGACATCATGCCTTAACGCGTGTGATCTCTGTCTCGTTTCTTGGCATTTGGTCGCCACGGCGACGAGAATCACATGATCTGGGCGAGCGTTTGTAAGCCAGAATCATTAGGCTCAGGTGGATAAACCACGGACTTAAACGAAAGGGGAGCGAAATGAAATTAACCATCATTGGTTGCGCTGGCTCCTTTCCCGGTCCCGAATCTGCGGCCAGCTGTTATTTGGTCGAGGCACCATATGAGGGCTCAACTTTCCGGTTGCTTCTAGATATCGGCAGCGGATCGTTCGGTGCTTTACAGCGACATCTAGATCCGGCGGACATCGACGCAATCAGCATTTCTCACCTGCATCCGGATCACTGCTTCGACATGAGCGGCCTGTACGTCTACCGCAAGTATCATCCGAGTGGGCTTCTGCCCAAGATCCCCGTGTTAGCTCCTCAAGGCGCTGACTGGCACCTGTCGAACGCTTACGGCACAACGCAGCCCAATGGGATGACATTGCCATTTACCTTTCTTGAACATGTCGATGGGCACACGATTAGCGTCGGGCCTTTCGAGATCACCTCAATGTTGGTTGAGCATCCGGTTCCTGCCTTTGCCGTGAAGGTGACAGCGGGTGATTCGTCTCTTGTCTATTCAGGCGATACGGGCCCGATGGATTCGCTTGCAGACTTTGTTCGCGGATCGGATGTCTTTTTGTGCGAGGCATCTTTCTTGGAATCTTGCGAGAACCCACCCAAACTTCATCTCACTGGCGCTGAAGCTGGCGACATTGCGCGTGAGTCCGAGGTGCCGTTGCTGCTGGTAACGCATATTCCGAGTTGGACTCAGCGCCAAGATGTTGAAAACGATGTGCTCACCACATATTCAGGCGAATACCGGCTCGTGTGCGCAGACGAAACATACGACATCTGATTACCTCCCGCGCTCAGTCAGCTAGCGGGTCGATAGCGTTAAGGCTATGACTCGTGCTGACGGACGTACACCCGATCAACTTCGCCCCATCACCATCACCAGAAACTGGCTTGACCACGCACAGGGTTCTTGCTTGATCGAGTTCGGTCGAACCAAAGTTTTGTGCGCGGCAAGTGCCACCGAAGGTGTACCGCGTTGGCGTAAGGGGTCGGGTCTTGGTTGGGTCACTGCCGAGTACGCCATGCTCCCGCAAGCGACGCACGAACGTAATTCGCGTGAATCGGTCAAGGGCAAGATCGGTGGCCGCACACACGAAATTAGTCGACTGGTGGGCCGTTCCTTGCGTGCCGTGATTGATTACTCTGCGCTAGGTGAAAACACCATCGCCATCGATTGCGATGTATTGCAGGCAGACGGTGGTACCCGAACCGCAGCCATTACCGGCGCATACGTTGCGTTGGCAGATGCGATCATGTACCTGCGTGAAGCTGGCGCACTGCGAGGTGAACCGTTGACTGGTTCGGTAGCTGCAGTCAGCGTGGGGATCGTCAATGGCAGTCCGCTACTTGATCTTCCTTACGAAGAGGATGTCAATGCCGACACTGATATGAACGTTGTGATGACTGGTGCGGGCGAGTTTGTTGAAGTACAAGGCACAGCCGAAGGACACCCTTTTAACAAGGCCGAACTTGATGTTTTGCTTGAGCTTGCTGCTAAGGGCTGTGGCGATCTCACCCGTCTGCAGAACGAAGCACTTGGGCGATGACGAAGGTCGTTCTAGCATCCAATAACGCCAAAAAGCTGGCTGAATTGCGCAGAATCTTAGCGCCCTTGATGCCTGGCATTGAGGTGCTCGGTTTGGCTGATGTGGCTGAGTATCCCGAGCCAGCGGAAACCGAGAACACGTTCGAAGGTAATGCACTGCTGAAAGCACGGGCATGCGTTTCTGCGACTGGCCTACCGAGTTTGGCCGATGATTCGGGGCTCTGTGTTGACGAGCTCAATGGCATGCCGGGTGTGCTTTCTGCCCGGTGGGCTGGGGTGAGCAAAGCCGACGGTGCGGATGCCGCCAACAACCGGCTCTTACTCGCGCAACTATCGGATACCCCTGTCGAACGTCGGGGTGCTCGATTCGAGTGCGCGATGGCCTTTGTCACGCCAGATGGGCAGGAACGTGTCGAAGTCGGCACCATGCCTGGCGTGATCCTGGATCGCGAATATGGCGATGGTGGATTTGGCTACGACCCGCTCTTTAAGCCAGACGGTCGAGATCTGTCGGCTGCTGAGCTGACGCCGAGCGATAAAGACGAGATTAGCCATCGCGGGCGCGCCTTACGCGCAATCGCGCCAAAAGTCGCAGATGTCCTGGGGACGCGCTGAATTCGGCCATGGCAGAGATCTGGGCATTAGGATCAACGCGTGAGCCTGCTTGACCTAAATGCCAGCATTGTCGATCTCACGCGTGCTTTGGTCGATATCGAATCGGTAAGCCTGAGTGAGGCAACGATCGCTGATGAAATTGAGAACGTTTTGCAGCGTTGTTCACATCTGTCGATTGTGCGTGATGGACATACGATCATCGCGTCGACCAACCTTGAGCGCGCCGACCGAGTCGTCATCGCCGGGCACATAGACACTGTTCCGGTAAACAACAATTTGCCGTCACGTATCGACGGCGAGATGTTGTATGGCCTCGGCACCTGCGATATGAAGGGTGGCGTTGCAATTGCTCTCGCTCTTGCCGTGGCCTTGGACCAGCCGAGCCGCGATGTCACCTGGGTTTTCTATGAAGCGGAAGAAATTGCTTCGGAGTTTAATGGTTTAGGGCGCGTGGCACGTACACGTCCAGAGCTCCTTCACGCAGACTTTGCCATCTTGATGGAGCCGTCGAACGCACAGGTTGAAGCCGGTTGCCAAGGATCATTACGGGTGGAGATTCGCACTACTGGCGAACAAGCGCATTCGGCCCGGGCCTGGATGGGGCACAACGCAATTCACGACCTTGCACCACTGCTGACGACGCTCGCACACTACGAGCCTGCAGAGGTTGAGATCAGTGGTTTGACGTATCGTGAAGGTCTTAATGCTGTCGGCATTTCCGGCGGTGTGGCTGGCAATGTGATTCCCGACGAGGGTGTCGTGACTGTCAACTACCGTTTCGCGCCGTCCAAAAGCGAAGCTGAGGCGCTAGCTCACCTTCGCGATGTTTTCGCTGACTACGACCTCACCGTCACCGATTCGGTGCCAGGAGCGCTGCCCGGCTTGGAACGCCCTGCTGTAGCTGCGTTCGTCGCCGAAACTGTCGGCAATGTTTCACCGAAATTTGGCTGGACGGATGTTGCCAAGTTCACGATGCTCGGTATTCCGGCCGTGAATTTCGGCCCCGGAGATCCGGCTTACGCCCACAAAGCAGATGAACACGTTCCCATTGAACATTTGACTCACGTACATACAGCATTAGAACGGTGGTTGACTTCGTGAACGACAAGCCCATCCGCAAGCGTCACCGCGGAGCCATGAGACTGCAACGTGAACAAGCTGCAGTAAAGACCTTCGATGAACAGCTTTTTGATTCCAGGGAGGATCCAGGGTGGTTGCATAGCGACCCTTGGCGAATCATGCGGATTCAGTCGGAGTTTGTTGAAGGGTTTGGCGGCTTGGCGACCTTAGGCCCGAGTATTTCAGTGTTTGGTTCGGCACGGACGAAACCTGACGATCCGATGTATGACTCGGCTCGTCGACTGGCGGCCAAGTTTTGTGCGGCTGGTTTTGGCGTGATCACTGGCGGCGGACCGGGCATTATGGAAGCCGCAAACCGTGGTGCGAGCGAGTGTGGGGGCGTTTCCATTGGTTTGGGAATCGAACTGCCGATGGAACAGGGACTCAACGATTGGGTCGATCTTGGTATCAATTTTCGGTATTTTTTCGTCCGCAAGACGATGTTCATCAAATACTCGCAGGGTTACGTATTTTATCCCGGTGGTTTTGGCACCTTCGATGAACTATTTGAAGCGCTCACACTTATTCAAACTTCAAAAATCAAGAGCTTCCCGCTTGTGTTGTTCGGTGTCGAGTATTGGACTCCCTTGGTGGAATGGTTGAAGAATTCAGTACAGTTTTCGGCCATGATTTCGCCAGGGGATCTGGATCTGATGATTATTACTGACGATATTGATGAGGCGGTCAATATTTTTGTGGAGCGGGCCCGTCAAGAAAACGGCAAAGTTTCAAGTTGAACCTGATAGTTTCGGCGTGTCTCGCACCTTAAGCCCCGAAATCTCAATATTCTAACCGCATGTCGAGCCGCACACTTCCCCGATCACTGCGTGTGACCACCGCAGCTATCGTGCTTGCTGTAGCTACAGCCTCTGTGGTCGTTGCCATCGGAATCGGTTCTGCCTTGGCACTTATTGCCGGCGCAATCGTTTCTTTGTTGTCCTCGTTCGCGATCATGACACTCATGTCTGAAGAAATTCGAGACTTGCGTCGCCGTTGGGCGCACGACCGAGTTCTGGATGCTCGAAAGAATGCCGAACGTGAACAAGAACTTCGTCAGTCTGAAGAGAGTTTCCGCAACGCGGTTGGCCAGCGTTTGCGCGCGAATCAGGCAGAGATTGAGCGACTTCGTGAAGATCTTGAAGCCGGAAGCGCTCAGATCGACGAACTCGAAGAACGCTTGGCTACCGAGCAGGAACTTACCGCGCTCTTTGGTTTGCGTCCCGAGATTGATCCAGAGATCGTTTCACCGTCAGTTCACGTTGATGCTGAAGTAATCGAGCATCTTCGCAGCGCCTGATTCGACCCACTCCTTTTTGCTTCTCCCGCGTGAGGGATAATGGGATGTGCCCGATTACCCAATCGGTTTGCTTGAGGAGAGGGATTAACGATGGCGGCTCAGAAGCCTCGTGGTGGAGACGGACCAATGGAAGTCACCAAAGAGGGACGCAGCATTGTGATGCGCGTGCCACTTGAAGGCGGCGGTCGTCTCGTCATCGAAATGAACGCTGCTGAAGCAGCAGAACTCGGTGATCTGCTTAAAGCAGTCTGATGTTCGGCCTTGCTGTTCGCTGGTCTCTGGCTGACGCAACACCTCATACTGAACAGAACCTCCGCGATTATGTCGCGGAGGAGTCTTATGCGCGGTTTGCTGACCTGCCGAATCTGCACCAGAAGACGTGGCGGATGCGCAGTGGTGAATTCTTTGAAGGGATCTACGTTTTCTCCAGTACCGAGGCGCGTCAAGCCTTCCAAACAGATTTCACGCCTCGAGTTGCTGACAGCAAAGTCTCGACAATCGTAGGCTCGTCCGCGATCGCGATTGAACCGTTCGAGATATTGGCGCTTGTTGAAGGACCGGCCGAATTTTTGGCTGCTCCTCGCTTCGAATCCTGATCGGCCTTAGTTAGCCGTACGCACAGCCAAAAGACCGTCGCCCACAGGCAGTAGAACGCTTGTGAGAGTTTCGTCGGCTGCAATGCGTTCGACCAATTCACGAACTGCCATGGTGTCGGGGTCGCGTTGGGAAAGGTCAGCGACTCGGTCATGCCAGAGCGCGTTGTCGATCACGATGAGTCCACCCGGACGAGTTAAACGCAGTGCTTCACTAAAGTACTCGCCGTACTCGGTTTTATCGCCGTCGATGAATACCAGATCGTATCCACTATCAATCAATCTGGGGAGTACGTCGAGTGCTGAGCCCGTGATGAGACGGAACCGTGTGGCTGGGACACCTGCAGCCTGGAACACCTCGCGAGCCAGTCGCTGATTCTCGGCTTCATAATCGACTGAGGTCAAGATGCCGTCCGAACCCATGCCGCGCAGGAAAGCTAAACCTGAAACACCTGTCCCGGTGCCGATTTCAGCAATTGCTTTGGCATCGATTGCGGAGGCAAGGAATTGAAGAGCGGTGCGTCCACCGGGCAATATCGGCACAACGCCGACGGTCTCAGCATGACGACGAGCGGTTTCGAGATGCTCGTCTTCAGACGAATAGTTCTCGGAGTAAGCCAAGCTTTCAAGATTTGTCATCGTCATCCTTCGCGGGAAATACGGGTGTTACCGGACCTAGCCTATCGGCAAACGGCACGAGGTTCGGGTATGTGAGGCACACCGATTCGCCCCTCAATTCCCACGAGACCGTCGAAAGTGTGAGTCAAGAACAGCTATTAGGTACGCGTGAACCCAAAAAAGTGGGTGACCCTAGATTCTGGCCCGATTATCACGGCGCAAAGTTAGGCTCTTCTAGGCAGATTCTCAGGAATGAACGAAAGACTCAGAATATGACCGAGTCCGTTGTCAAGCAGTGGCCAAGTCCTGAGGAACTGTACGAACAGTATTTTCCTCAGGTTTTCCGTCTTGCGCTGAGACTGACAACGAATCGGGCTGACGCGGAGGATCTAGCCCAGGAAGCCTTCCTAAAACTCCTTAGTAGCCAGCCAGCAGATCTTTCGGGATCTATTGGTGGCTGGATCCACCGCGTCACCACCAATGTCTTTCTTGACAACGTGCGACGCAAGAAGCGTCGACCGGAAGCTCTCTTGGGCGAGCACCACGATTTCCTCGTGTGTCAGGAGCCAATGCCCGAGTCGTTTGTTCACGATGCCGCTTTTGATCCTGATATTGAATGGGCGCTTGAACAGTTGCCTGATCAGATGCGTGTGGTGGTGGTGTTGAGCGATGTTGAGCAGTTGAGTGCGGAGGAAATCTCACTCGTACTGGGAATTAAGGTCGCTACTGTCCGTACTCGTTTACATCGTGCTCGTGTCCAATTGCGTAAACATCTTGCTCACCGAGCGCCCACAGAAAACCGGCGCCGAATTGGTGGGCCGCTCGCCATCTGAAAACGGTCGGCCTAGCCCTGACTGCTGATTAGGTTGCTTCCTCATCAAACGGAGCCTTAACGCCTTCTGGCAGGTAACTATTGGGCGCAGGCTGGCTGGAAGCAGAAGTTTCAACTTTCGCGGGTGTCTCGCCACCCAAAAGCGTTTCGCGTACGACCTTGCGTGGGTCGAGATTTGTGATGTCGTCGAGACCGAGGTCTTTTAGGTCATCGCCCAATTCGTTCGTTAGCTCGGTTTTGGCGTTCTCGGCCATTCGACGGACGGTCTTCACAAAACCAGCCGCTTGGCGAGCTAGATCAGGCAGCCGGTCTGGGCCGAAAACGATGATCGCGACGACCACGATCGCCGCGATCTCCCAAAACCCCAAACCAAACATAGGAGCAGTCTAGAGGCGACCGACGGGTGCCAAGCCCAGTTGCATTCCAGCCAAACCACGCGAGCGTCCGCTGAGCGAATCGGCGACATCTTGGATTGCTTTTGCTGCTGGAGCTTCTGGGTCCGAAACAACGATCGGCACACCCGAGTCGCCGGATTCGCGCATGCGTTCCAAGAGCGGAATTTGGGCAAGCAGTTTGACGTCGTATCCGAGCCGCTGCGACAGACCGGATGCGACTGTTTCACCGCCGCCAGAACCGAAGATTTCCATTGTGGTGCCGTCTGGCAGTACAAGGTGGGACATGTTTTCGATAACGCCCACCACACGCTGGTGCATCATCGACGCCATCGTGCCGGAACGTTCTGCCACCTGTGCTGCTGCTTGTTGTGGTGTGGTGACGACGATGAACTCGGCGTTTGGCAAGTGTTGGCCGAGACTGATGGCCATATCGCCT
The DNA here is from genome assembly GCA_040394025.1 of Aeromicrobium sp. Taxonomy (GTDB): domain Bacteria; phylum Actinomycetota; class Actinomycetes; order Propionibacteriales; family Nocardioidaceae; genus Aeromicrobium. The sequence goes on along the minus strand of JBEBSZ010000004.1, from coordinate 62,148 downwards.
GTTCCGGGAGGCAAATCGAGGAAGAGCGCGTCAAGATCTCCCCAGTAAACGTCTGACAGCATCTGGACGAGTGCGCGATCAAGCATAGGGCCACGCCAAGCGATAACTTGCTCGCGGCGGGGCTTGAGCATGCCCATGCTCATCACCTTGATGTCGGGGGTGGCTTTTGAATCGTCAGAAACGGCAGCCGGTACCGGCATGATCATGTCGTCGACTTGGGTGGGACGTTGGTCTCCGACGCCGAGCATATCGGGAATGGAGTGACCGTAAATGTCAGCGTCGATAACACCTACTTTGAGTCCACGAAGTGCCATAGCGGCAGCGAGGTTTACGGTCAAAGAGGACTTGCCGACTCCACCTTTGCCTGAAGCGATCGCGTAGACGCGAGTCAGCGAGCCTGGCTTAGTGAACGGGATTTCGGCTTCTGCACGGTTGCCTTGGAGGTATTCGCGCATGGCTTTGCGTTGTTCGTCTGTCATGACGCCCATCTCGACGACGACCTGATGGGTTTCGGTGACAGTCTTGACGGCTGCAGTGATGTCGCGATTGAGCGTGTCTTTAAGTGGGCAGCCAGCGACGGTGAGCAAGAGGTTGACGGTGACTGTGGTGTCATCGATTGTGATGCCGTCGACCATTCCGAGATCGGTGATGGGGCGACGAATTTCTGGGTCCATGACCTCAGCGAGTGCGGTCATAATCTGGTCTTTGGTGACATCAGCCATGTGGTCAATCCTACGTTGTCAATAAAGGGCAGCGAAGTGAGGTTAGGCTCATTACTTCGGTGTAAACCGTGAAAATTAGGCCTAATCTTTACGGTTCGGTGCCAGAATCTTCACTCTGCTCCGTGGTCGAATCGCTCTGCCCGTCAACTGGTTCAGTTTCCTTCTCGAGTTCGACCAAGAGATTGCGCAGCTCGGAACGCAAAAAATCGCGAGTAGCAACGTCACCGATCGCGAGCCGCAAACTGGCGACTTCACGAGCCAAAAACTCCATATCGGCCTGAGAGCGGGCGGCGCTCTCGCGATCGTGTTCTGACGCCACCCGGTCGCGTGCTTCTTGCCTGTTTTGCGCCAGCAAAATGAGCGGGGCGGCATAGGAAGCCTGCAGAGACAACATGAGCGTCAAGAAAATAAACGGATATGGATCAAACGGGTTTAAGAACGGAGGGCGCTCAGGACCCCACGGAGCATTCCATAACAACCACACGACGATGAAGATCGTCATCCAGACGATAAAGCGTGCGGTCCCAAGGAAACGGGCCGCGCCCTCGGCGAACTTTCCGAAAAACTCGGGGTCAATTGAGAATCGCCAGTTTGCGCGGCGGCTCAGGTTGCGTGGTTGGTCAAGCTTCGAATCGTCAGCCACGATCACGCCACCCTTCTGGCAAGAGGTGGTCGAGTACGTCGTCGATCGTGACGGCACCTAAGAGTCGGTTGTTTTCGTCGACGACAGGTAATGCCACCAGATTGTAGGCGGCTAACAAGCTGGCGACATCCGCCAAGGTGGCTTCGGGTCTAGGCCATACGATGTCGTTGTCGACGATGGCACTGATCAACGTGGATGGTGGTTCGCGCAGCAATGCCTGTAAATGGGCAACACCTAAGAACCGTCCCGTCGGAGTTTCGATCGGGGGCCGACAAACATAAACCATGGTCGCAAGCGCCGGAATGAGTTCGGGTTCACGTACGAGTGCTAAAGCGTCAGCGATGGTGGCGTCAGGAGGCAGGATCACTGGCTCTGTGGTCATCATCCCGCCCGCCGTGCGCTCTTCGTAAGTCAAGAGTCGGCGTACGTCTTCGGCCTCACCGGGCTCCATCGTGTCGAGGAGTTTTTCGGCAGTTTGTGCGGGAAGTTCGCTGATGAGGTCGGCTGCATCGTCGGGGTTCATCTGTTCAAGCACATCAGCGCCACGCTTAACGTCGAGCACACCTAAAATCTCGACTTGGATTCGTTCGGGCAACTCTTCAAGCACCGAGGCGAGACGTTCGTCGCCGAGTTCGAGCGCGATCTCCATCCTGCGTTTTGCCGTCATATCGCGTAGTGCGTTTGCCACATCGGTTGGACGCATTTCGTCCAGAGTTGCAAGCAAATGAGTGGCACCTTGGCTGGCTTGTTCGGTGAGGAGTCCTGGAACGTCAGCCCAGTCGAGAATATGGCTGGCGCCGCGGCGCCCAAAACGGGTGCTGATTTCAGCCACAGCGATTGTGGACATGAACCAGTCACGGCGAGCATGTTGTTCGATCGCGGCGTCATAAACCGTTGCTTTGACGCCTTCTTCAAGCACTACTTCCCGGTCTAGTAGCTCGTGAATGACCAAAATTTCGCTACGGCGTTTCTGGAAACGACGCAAGTTCAGCACACCCGTAATGATGATGCTGCCTGAACTAATGGAGGTGACGCGCGTGATCGGCACGAACACGCGGCGGCGACCCAACACTTCGACCACTAGGCCCAAGACGCGTGGACCTTGGCTTGTGGCACGAGCTGCCAACACCACGTCACGCAACTTGCCTACTTTGTCACCGACAGGGTCGTAAACACTCTGCCCGACGATTCGGGACAAAAAGATGCGACTGGGGGTGGTGCTCACCTGCTAAGGGTATCGGGCAAATGCCAGCAGCCGTCACACATTGTCAGCTTGCGGATGTGTCGTGCTCGGGCGATTCTCATCATGGTGGGGCACTTACCCCAGTGCTAAGGCAATGAGGTGAGCTCGGCTCGGTCGACTGGTCCGGTGCGGACAACCTTGCGGATCTTATCGATCGCATCCCACGTATTGAGGTGCATGCCCGCGACGACTTCGTCGCCCTTGAGCCAGTACGCGGTAAGGGCTCGTTGTGCTTTGTCGCCGGTAACGATGACCTCGTCGAAACCTTGGGTACCCGGGTGGCCAACATATTCCATCCCGACGTCGTATTGGTCGGTAAAGAAATACGGCAATCGGGTGTAGGGCTCGGTGCTGCCGAGGATCGCTCGAGCTGCATGTTTACCTTGTTCGATTGCGTTATCCCAGTGTTCGACGCGAATTCTTCCGAGCGTTGGATGATCGTGGTTCGCGATATCTCCCGCTGCGAAAATATTGGGGGAGCTGGTGGTGAGCTGCGCATCGACGAGCACTCCGTTATCGGTGTCTAGTCCGGCTCCTCGAGCGAGTGCAACATTCGGGTTAGCACCAATTCCTACGATGACGAGATCTGGCGTCAACTGATGGCAGTCAGAGAGAGTCACTTTTTTGCCGTCGACAGAGTCAATTGAGGTGGCGAGACGCAAATCGACACCGTGTTCGCGGTGTAGTTCGGCAAAAACGTTGGCTAGTTCATCGCCAAGCACACCTAATAGTGGCAACTCGGCGGTTTCAACAACTGTGACTGAAGCGCCAGCCTGTCTGGCAGCTGAAGCGATCTCAAGTCCGATCCAGCCAGCGCCGATGATGAGGATCTTGCCTTTCAATTTTGCTTTAATGTTGAGGCTATTTTCTAGCGTGCGCAGATATGCCACATTGAGCTCGCTTTCCTCGAATATGTCGAGCCGGCGCGGGCTGCTGCCGGTGGCGAGCAAGAGGTTGTCGTAAGTGATCGTGTCTTGGCCCGCAACTACTGTCTTGTTTTTCGTATCTAGTGCGGTGGCCTCAGTGCCGAGGCGCAGAGTGATCTCGTGGTCTGCGTACCAGGCTCGATCATGAACATAGATGCTGTCGACGTCTTCGGTGTTTAGCAGGAGCCCTTTCGAGAGGGGAGGACGGTTGTAAGGGAGGTGTGTTTCCGCCGAAATCAACGTGATCGGACCTGAATGGCCTTGGTCGCGGAGTTCAGAAGCGGCATGGGCTGCAGTAATTCCGCCGCCAACAATGATGACATCGTTCATTGATTTCTCCTTGATTTTCAAGGGACTGCGTGCGATCTAAATACTCGAATGTTGGAGTGGAACGTATTCGCACTTTGTGACCGTGCCGCGCGAGAGGCACGATGGGGACCGGTTCGGCCTTACGGTTGCTCGGCTGTGACGAGTTCGAGTTCGACGCGAACCATCGACGAAGCAACCACTGTCCAGTCTAGGACGACTGCCGACATTGGCCAGACGATCTGAACTTGGTGATTGGCTTGTAGCTGCGGGCTAGCGTTGAAGTCATCTAATTCAAGGGCTGCTGATTCGAGAGAGCAGTTTCAGCGGTAAAGTTCGGGTCGAAACCCCACATTTACTTTGTCGAGGAGCACCGCCATGGGCCGACTTGTTAATACTGATGGTCTGACTGAAGAACAGCAGGAGATTCTGAAGGTCGTTCGTCAGTTCGTCGAGAAGGAAATCATTCCGGTCGCTAACGACCTCGAACATGCCGACGAATACCCCACAGACATTGTCGAGGGCCTTAAGGAACTCGGTATTTTTGGTCTGATGATTCCTGAGGAATACGGCGGGCTCGGCGAATCGTTGCTCACCTATGCTCTTGTTGTTGAAGAAATTGCGCGCGGCTGGATGAGCGTTTCGGGCGTTATCAACACTCACTTCATTGTCGCGTACATGCTGATTCAACACGGCACCGATGAGCAGAAGCAAAAGTACTTGCCACGGATGGCGACGGGCGAGGTGCGTGGCGCTTTCTCGATGAGTGAGCCGGGTCTTGGCTCTGACGTTTCGGCAGTGTCCACGAAAGCCACCAAGCTTGACGATGGCAGTTACGAAATCACGGGTCAGAAGATGTGGCTCACCAATGGTGGCACGTCAACTCTCGTTGCTGTTCTCACTAAGACCGACGAAGGTGCCGATTCGGTTTACAAGAACATGACCACCTTCCTTGTCGAGAAGGAGCCTGGTTTCGGTGAAACCGCTCAGGGCGTCACCATTCCCGGCAAGATCGACAAGATGGGTTACAAGGGTGTCGAGACCACTGAGATGATCCTCGAGAAGCACAAGATCAGTGCTGACCAAATCCTCGGTGGCGAGTCTGGCAAGGGCTTCTATCAGATGATGGATGGCGTTGAGGTTGGTCGCGTCAATGTGGGTGCTCGTGCTGTCGGTATTGCTAACCGTGCTTTTGAGTTGGGTGTTGCCTATGCACAACAGCGTGAGACTTTCGGCAAGCCAATTGCACAGCATCAAGCGATCTTGTTCCGTATTGCTGAAATGGCTACCAAGGTTGAGGCTGCACACACGATGGTCGTGCGGGCTGCGCGTTTGAAGGATTCTGGTGCGCGTATGGACGTCGAGGCGGGCATGGCCAAGATGCTCGCCAGCGAATACTGCAGCGAGGTCGTGGAAGCGTCATTCCGTATTCACGGCGGCTACGGCTACTCGAAGGAGTATGAGATCGAGCGTCTCTACCGCGAAGCCGCGTTTATGTTGATCGGTGAGGGCACGAGCGACATCCAGAAGATGATTATCGGTCGCAGTCTTTTGAAGGAATACAAGTCTTGATTTTGGTCGACTAATTTTTGCTATTGCGCCGCAGCTGAGATTTCAGTTGCGGCGCAATGCTTTTCGGAGACGGGTGGACGTTACTGCTTGGTAAAATGCTCCCATGCGCATCGACCTACACACCCACTCAAATCGCTCGGACGGCACTGACAGTCCGAGCGATTTGATTCGACATGCTGCCGAAGCCGGTTTAGATGTCGTTGCGCTGACCGATCACGATGTCATGGTCGGTTGGGAGGAAGCTCAAGTTGCTGCTGACGAGCACGGGATTCAACTCGTGCGCGGTATCGAGATCTCGACCGAGATTGAAGGCCGGAGTTTCCACCTTTTAGGCTATGAGCCAGATCCCGAATACCTGCCGTTGCTTGACGAACTCGACCGCGTTCTTACTGCTCGTGAGGGCCGCATCCCTGAGACCTTGGCTCGCCTAGCTGCGCAGGGGATTGAGCTCACGGTTGAACATGTTCGAGCTCAATCAACGTCGGCTGCTTCTCTGGGACGGCCGCATATTGCCGACGCTATGGTGGCTACCGGTCAAGCCCGTGATCGCGATGAAGCTTTTGCTATGTGGTTAGCTCAGGGTCGGCCCGGATACGTTGAGAAATACTCGATCGATTTGGTGCACGCCATCCAATTGGTGTTGGATGCAGGCGGTAAACCCGTATTGGCTCACTCCCTTGCCCGAGAGAGCGCTGAGTTCGCTACTGATGAACTCTTCACGCATCTGGCTGATGCAGGTCTCGTGGGAATCGAAGTGGATCACCTTGATCATGGCTCACTCGAACGTGCTCAACTTCGTGTTGTTGCTGAACGATTTGGTTTCGTGCAAACCGGTTCGAGTGATTATCACGGCACAGGTAAGGGTCCATCATTTGCTTTAGGTGCGAATATGACGGACCCAGAAGAGTTCGAGAAACTTCTCGGCTAGTCACTTTCCAGACTGGCTTGCCGCTATGGCTTGCCAAAGTGGAAAGTGAAACGTAGACTTGCCAACATGGAAAGTCACGAAACCCCTGAATCACAGCCCAGTGTGGATGAAGCTCGCGCGGCGCTCGAATCTATCGCAGAAATACGTAAAGAAACCGCGAGATCGGCCGCTAGTCCGAAGGGCTTTTACTCCGTTGTTGGAGTTGGTGAAGGTCTGCTCGTCGCAGCCGTCGGATCGGAGCACTCGATCAGGTACCTTGTTTTCCTCATCGGTTTGGCGATCATTTTTGGCGGAATGATGTGGTATTCAAAAGTGACCGGAACAGTCAGCTGGGCGAAGATATGGGAGCCATGGGCCTGGCGAGCGTGGATCATGGTGATAGTCGCGATTGTTGCGTTGCTTGTGGCGGTGGAACTCGGTCAGCCCTGGGCGACTATTGGCGGTGCTGTCACTGCTTTGGTATGGACGCTCGTTGGTCCGGCCTTTGACCGCACGTGGGTCAGTCGACAAGAGGTTCAGCGATGAAAAGCGCTCAAACGGCAGCTTTCGACCCGCTCATTCACGCCCCGCTAAGACTCCAGATATGTGCGGTCCTCGACACCGTTGACGAAGTGGAGTTCGCGATCTTGCGCGAAAGGCTCAATGTCAGCGAATCCGTGTTGAGCAAGCACATCAAAGTTCTGGAAGACGCGGGTTATGTCGGCGTCACTAAGACCACTCGCGAGAGTCGGGTGCGAGCACGCGCTAGTTTCACGTCCAATGGGCGCAAAGCCTACCGCAGTCACGTACAAGCGTTACGCGACATTGTGGGGGATTAGCCCTTGAACGTTACAAGCGCGACCATCACAAGACAGTGTGTTTGTCGAGGAACGGCAACCACGCTTCAATGAGTTCCTCGGGAGCTTCCACTGCTGGTGAATGCGCGGCTGATGGCAGCACCACAACCGCAGTCCCTAACCGGGATGCCATGTCTTCTTGTGAGTTATGTGGCCAAGCATCATCGGTTGCGCCGCGCCCCACCCACACTGGCAGATGCGATGCCACCACATCATCAATAATGTCTGGCGCATCAAGCAAATGTTGGGTCATTGCTTTGAGCGAATCCACCGAGTTTGACGTAAAACGATGCGCTAAGAAACTTGCGATTTGTGTTGGCCGAGTGACGCCGCTTTCTCTCATCTCATGGATGTTCGACAGCGGCAAACTGCCAAGCGCATTCGCGATGCGTTGTAAAGGGCGAGTCGTGGTGTCACCAAGCGCGCCCGGTCCCGTACACAGAAGCGACAAAGTCGTAAACTCGCTCGGATTCCGTACGGCCATTTCTTGCGCAACCAAGCCACCAAAAGAGTGACCAAGAACGTGTAGCGGTCCACTACGGAAAGCTGCTTTCGCGACGGCCAGTGCATCGTCCGCGAAACCAGCCAAGCTGTAGTCGTCATCGGCGTGACCCGGTGACTCAAACTGACCGCGCTGGTCGAACGCCAACACGTCAAAACCCTCGGCAGCTAGCAATGGCAACAGCGGTGTGAAGTCTTCTTTGCTGCCCGTCCAGCCTGGGATCAACAACACCGAGCCACGACGGTTACGTGCGCGCGCCAAATGCGCGGCATGCAATGCTCGCTGGCTGGCGACACGCGTGACACTGACTCCCTCGGGAATTTCGAGGGATTTAGGGACGCTCATTAACGGCCTTTCTTTGCTACCTTTGCCACGATACGTGACGGTGCATAGCGTGACATGAACGCCAAAATTTTGTAACGAACTGATGGCACCGAAATCGCCTTGCCACGTTTCAAATCGCGTAAAGAGCCACGCACAACAGTGTCAGATTTGAGCCACATCCAGCGCGGAATATTGGAAATATCGGCTTGCATGCGTTGATGGAACTCGGTGCGAGTAAAACCGGGACACAGTGCCTGCACGGTGATGCCCGCATCCGAGTACTGGATATGTGCCCATTGCGATAGGTTGACGAGCCAGGCTTTATGCGCCGAATAGGTGCCACGTGGTGTGAAAGCAGCAACGCTGGCAACGTTGATAATTTGTCCGTGGCCACGGCCCGTCATTGCCTTAATCGCTGCGTCCATCAGATGCATTGGAGCGCGAACTAAAAGATCTAGATGACGGTCTTCGTCAGAGATATCCGTGGAACCAAACCAACCTGCCAGTGACGCGCCAGCATTGTTTACCAACAGATCCACAGGCGATGAACTTTCCGTCAAGCGTTCGGCAACACGATTCATGCCTTCTGTTGTGGTCAAGTCTGCTGTGATGACTTCGACAGTGATCCGATATTTCTGTTCCAGTTCTGAGGCAAGAGCTTCCAAACGTGCGGTATCGCGAGACACTAAAACGAGATTTGACCCTCGTTTGGCGAGGTGTCGAGCGAAAGAGTTTCCAATTCCGGCCGTAGGCCCCGTGACGAGCGCAGTGGATGTCATGGACAAATCATGCCAGTTATGTCCCGGATGGTGGGGGAGTGGGACGCGGTTACTGGCAGAATATTGACCGTGTCGACCACAATAGCTTTCGCCAATCAAAAAGGTGGTGTTGCGAAGACCACCAGTGTGGCCTCTGTAGGCGCAGCTCTCATTGAAGCCGGGCAACAGGTTTTGCTTGTTGATCTTGATCCGCAGGGGAGCCTCACCTTTTCACTGGGCATCGACCCGGAAGACGTCGACATGTCAATTTCCGAGGTGTTACTAGGTAAGACACCCGTCACCGATGCGATTGTCGTGACCGACGAGGGGCTCAATCTTGTGCCGGCAGCGATCAATCTTGCTGCCACCGAAGAACAACTCGTCTCCATGACTGGCCGTGAACAACGACTCCGAGTGTCGCTTGCCAAGGTTGCCGACGAGTACGACTGGATCCTCATCGACTGTCCACCGACTCTCGGCGTTTTGACCGTCGGCGCACTTTCAGCCGCTGATGAAGTCATCATCCCGCTGCAAGCTGAAACGCTGTCACATCGTGGAGTGGGTCAACTTCTCGACACCATTCACGACGTGCGCCAATTCATTAACCCAGATCTTGAAATTCGAGGCGTGCTTGCCACGATGTATGACGGTCGCACCTCTCATGCGCGCAATGTGCTTGCTGCCATTGAAGAAACCTACGAATTGCCCGTGCTGGATCCACCAATTCCGAAGACGATTCGCTTTGCTGAAGCTCCAGCCATCGGCCGTACAATTCTCTCCACCGCCCGCACCCACAAAGGTGCTGATGCCTATCGCGAAATCGCCCAAACGCTGATCAAGCAAGCGAAAAAACCGAAGAAAAACGGCAAAAAATAGCCGTTTGACCGACGTGACTTCGGTTACTCGGTTTCCGGAGCTGACACAGGTTTTCCACTGCGGGTACGACGACGTTGGCGTTGGCGACGAGGCTGGTCACCACCAGATGGGTTTTGTTGCTTGTCTCCACGATTCTGCTGACCAGCGTTCTGTTTTGACGCCTGACCGCCTGACCGCCCCCGTTGGCGTTGCTGCGAACCAGACCTCTGTTCGGATTTCGATTGTCCACCGTCGCCTGAACCCTGTGGCTTCTTCGATACGATCCGGCCAGTCACGTCTTTGCTGATACCTAAATCAGCAAACAAGTGATCAGAGGTTGAATAGGTTTCTTGTGGCTCATCGAACGGCAAATCGAGCGCCTTGTTGATGAGTTTCCACCGCTGCAAATCGGCCCAGTCCACGAAAGTGACCGCTACGCCGCTTGCACCAGCTCGACCGGTGCGTCCGATCCGGTGAACGTAGGTCTTGTCGTCTTCAGGACAGGTGTAGTTGATGACATGCGTGATGCCCGCAACGTCGATGCCTCGGGCTGCGACATCGGTCGCTACCAGAATCTTGACTTTGCCGTCACGGAAACCTTGGAGCGCTTTCTCGCGAGCCTTTTGAGCCATATCGCCATGCAAAGGCGAAGACTTGAAACCACGCTCCGATAAATCGTCGGCAACCCTTTGCGCGGCACGCTTCGTGCGGGTAAATACGACGACCCGGCCGACATCATTTGCCTGCAAAATGCGGGCGACAATTTCTGGCTTATCCAATTCGTGTGCTTGCCAGACAAACTGTTGTGTGGCTGGGACAGTCTGGTTCGACTCGGTTGATTCGGCACGAATATTCATTGCCTGATGCATGTGCTGACGTGCCAATGTCACGATTGCAGATGGCATTGTTGCCGAAAACAACATCGTCTGTCGTGAAGCAGGCGTGCGAGCCAAGATTGCTTCCACATCAGGTAAGAAACCCAGATCAAGCATTTCGTCGGCCTCATCCAGGACGAGCGCATGGACGTGGGTCAATTCCAGCGCACCACGATTCACCAGATCTAATACTCGGCCCGGTGTGCCAATGACAATGTCGACGCCGGACTCGAGTGCTTCGAGCTGCGGTTCATAAGGAACACCGCCATAAATGGTGAGCGATCGGACATCGAGATTCTTCGCCGCAGTCTCCACATCACCTGCAACTTGGATCGCGAGTTCGCGAGTTGGGGCAACGATCAGAGCCTGTGGTTTGCCGTTCTTGCGAACCTCAAGATCAGGGTTTGCCGCAATGCGTTGAATGACAGGAATTGAAAAGGCGAGGGTCTTGCCTGTGCCCGTCCGGGCCTGACCGATGAGGTCAGTGCCAGCCAAGGCAACCGAGAGGGTCATCTCTTGGATTGGGAAAGCTTCTTGGATGCCGACAGAGCTTAATGCGTCGGTAATGGGCTCGATAACGCCCAGCTCAGTAAAAGTAGTCAGGGTACTGCTCAGATTTCTTGAGACGAAAGTAATAATGGCAGTCTATCGCCAGTTGCTTGTGGCCTCGATAACGCCGTCGCGCTACGCTCCCATCATGACCTCTGACGATTCTTCTGCGGCCCAAGAAGGCGCATTTGCTGATCCTCAATATCGGGCAGGCGTAATCGAACTTCTCGGCTTATTGAGTTTTGGCGAGATAAGCGCATGTGAGCGCTTGACCGCTGACGCTAAATTGGCCCCAGACTTACGCACTAAAGCACAGCTATACGCCATGGCTGCTGCAGAGTGGGACCATTTCACCCAATTGCGTGATCGGATTGAAGAGTTGGGCGAAGATCCGTTTGCCATTATGGAACCGTTCCAATCCACTTTTGAACGCTTCCACACCAAGACAGAACCATCTGACTGGCTTGAAGGAATCCTCAAGGCGTATGTTGGCGACGGCCTCGCTGCGGACTTCTATGCTGAGATCGCGGCCTACCTTGATGCCAGCACCCGTGATCTCGTTCTTGAAACTATGAGCCAAACGGGCAATAGCCAGTTTGTGGTTGATCAGGTGCGCGCGGCAATTGACTTAGATCCTAAAGTTGCTGGCCGGTTAGCACTGTGGAGCCGTCGTCTCATGGGTGAAGCACTCAGTCAAGCACAGATGGTGGTCGCCGAACGTGACAATCTTGTCGCTGTCGTGGTCGGTGGTGTCGACCATCCAGGCAGTCTCGATTTGGCTGCCATTGGACGGATGTTTACGCGCATCACAGAAGCGCATGCGGCACGCATGGCTACATTGGGGCTTGCTGCGTAAAGACGCGTAATAAGTGGAAGTTAAAAGTGGAAGCCGACCTCAAGATGTGGTCGGCTGCACTATTTAGAGACCGAAACCGACCTTGCGGCCCGACTCCGCCGCAATCTGTAGATAGGCAATCTTGGCGGCCGGAACTGCGAGAGTTTGACCCTTGCTGTCCTTGAGAGTCAAAACGCTGTCGTCGTCGACGGCTTTGTTGAACTGAGCCAGAACGTCATCTTGGGATTCCTCAACTTCAATTGAGAGCTCGCGGACGACGTTCTGAATACCGATCTTTACTTCCATAGGTATCAGTCTGCTGTATCGGCTGGAACAGATTTGGGGAACCCGGCAATTCCGCGCCACAAGAGTGTCGATGCCAGCGCAACAGCCTCGTCTTTGCTGAGGCTTGAATCACTCGAAATCCAAGTGCGGGCACTGACATGACCGCCACCTACAAGGCTAGCCGCCAGCAACAGCGCAGCATCGTTTGAAATGTTTGTGTCTTCAGCGATAACCGCAGCGATTGCGGACGCGGATTCGTTGTTCACCCGATCAAGCAACTCGCGAATGTTTGGATCATTGGTGAGATCAGATTCAAAGACAAGCCGGAAAGCTTGGCCTTCCTCGGTGACGTAGTCGTACCAAACTCCGATTGTGGCGAGTACTCTCGCGTGGTTGTCGGTAGTTGAGGTCAAGGCCGCACGAATTGCGGTGATGACCTCATCGCATGCTTCCTCAACCAGCGCGGTATAAAGCGAAAGTTTGCTGGGGAAGTGTTGGTACAAAACCGGCTTGGACACGCCAGCACGTTCCGCGATCTCATCCATGGATGCTGCGTGATAACCATGCTCGACGAATACATCCCGAGAGATTGCGACTAACTGGGCACGACGTTGCGAGCGGGGAAGACGCTCGGTTTTAGTTCGGGAGGGAGGCACAGACTAAAGGGTAGTCCTCGCATCAACTAAATAGGGGAGGATGGGGGTATTTACGCTGAATTCGACTTCAACCTCGAAAGTTGTTGTCCAAGGAGTGGACGGAAGTTCGACCGATTTGTGGTGAGGGGAACAATAGAGAACGTGGCTGCGTTGCCTCTAGTGAGGAGCGCATTGCATGCTTCAACCCAGATCGAGGAGTTTTCGTGGTTGCACCACTCGTTGAGCCAGCAGAAGAACTGACCCTAGACGAGGTTCGTCGCTATAGCCGACACCTCATCATTCCTGACGTTGGGATGACGGGCCAAAAGCGACTCAAGAACGCCAAAGTTTTGATTATCGGAGCGGGTGGCCTTGGCAGTCCCGCATTGCTGTACTTGGCTGCTGCCGGCGTCGGCACACTTGGAATTATTGATGACGATGTGGTGGATGAATCCAATCTGCAACGCCAAGTGATCCACGGACAATCCGATATTGGTGTACCTAAAGTGGAGAGTGCGGCTGCTTCGGTTGCTGAGATTAACCCGCATGTCAAGGTCATCACCCATAACGAGCGCCTCGATAACGACAACGTTCTCGATATTTTCAGCCAGTACGATCTGATCCTTGATGGCACCGATAACTTCGCCACGCGCTATCTCGTAAATGATGCTGCCGTGATTCTCGGTAAGCCGTACGTTTGGGGTTCGATTTATCGCTTCGAAGGTCAAGTGTCGGTGTTTTGGGCGCAAGAAGGCCCGCAATACCGTGACCTCTACCCGGAGCCACCACCGCCGGGAATGGTTCCATCCTGTGCTGAGGGTGGAGTTCTAGGCGTTCTCTGCTCGTCCATTGGCTCGATCATGGTGACCGAAGCGATCAAATTGCTCACCGGTATTGGTGAACCGCTGATTGGTCGTTTGATGGTCTATGACGCACTCGAAATGCGTTATTCGACACTCAATATTCGTCGTGATCCGGCTGGTGAACTTCCAACGAAGCTCATGGATGACTATGACGCTTTCTGCGGTTTGGTGAGTGAGGAAGCTCTCGAAGCTGCCGCTGACTCGACTATTTCGGTCTCGACCTTGGAACAGTGGCTTAAGGAACGTGACGCAGGCGAACGTGACTTTGTGCTTGTTGACGTGCGGGAACCGAACGAGTACGAGATCAATCAGATTCCTGGTTCGATTTTGATTCCTAAGGGTGAAGTGCTCTCAGGTAAGGCTTTTGAAAACCTCAGCCAAGATACGCAGGTTGTGCTCAGTTGTAAGTCTGGCGCGCGTTCTGCTGAGTGTCTTGCCGTGCTGAAGGGTGCCGGTTATTCTGATGCGGTTCACGTTGGCGGCGGAATTGTCGCTTGGGTGAATCAGATTGATCCAAGCCAGCCAAGTTACTGAGTTCGCCGTTCGACGGGATTGAGGCCGATGGTTAGCGCCTTTGCTGAAGCAGTGCTGGCCTACGCCGAAACTATCCCTGTTGGGCGCGTCACGACATACGGTGCGATTGCCGATGTGTTGGGTCGAGGCTCGGCACGCAATGTTGGTCAGGTGATGTCTGCGTATGGGCATGAGGTTCCGTGGTGGCGGGTGGTTCGAGCGAATGGTTCGTTGCCGGACTTCCTCATCATTGATGCGCAGGAGCATTGGCTTGCTGAAGGCACGCCCGTTGCTCATGGACGAGTGGATATAACCAAAGCTTTTTGGTGCGAGTAACGCTTGTAGGTCGCCGACTTTCCGGGGCTGGGCGGCTGCGGTGCTGTTTCCTGAATGACGGTTTGACAACTTTGAAAAGTGTTAAACTGAGTAAATTTCTCGTTGAGGATCAGGTGAACGTATGCGTGCATCATTGGCCATAGTTTTTGTTTTAGCGCTTGGCCTTGTGTCCGCGGGGTCATTCCAAACGGCCTATTCGGATGAGAACGCTGGAGATGATTATCGAATTATCACTATCGATGACCTTCGTACGTTGGAACAATTCCCTTCGGAACAAGATGGAAGAGCAGCTCAGAATGTGGCCGATAACCTCTCGGAGTTACGTGATGCCCGGGAACTCGATGGTTATCTCACCTACATCGTTCGTAAAGATGAGTTGGTCGTGGTGTTTGAGAGCGATCCGGACTCGTATGCCAATTCAGTTCTTGACGATTTAAGAGCCCAGTACCAAGACGTAGAAATAGTTTCTAAGGTTGTTCCGTTTGGCTTTGGCGACCTTTCGAAGAATCTCGCGAAGGCCCGCGATGCCTTTCCGGAAGATGCTCATGTGGTGTCGATTAGTCCAGCACCAAATTACGAAGAACTCCTTGTGGCGGTCCATACAGAGGCTGGCGAAGGTGCTATCGATGTCGAGGCTATCCGTAACGTCACCTCGCGTATGCTCGGTTCCACTGACATTGTTTTCTTATACGCGCCCGGAGCATTAAGCCATGAACTGATGACTTATGAGTTGAAGCTATGACACGTCACCATTCAGCGGTCGACCATGGTGGTTCCATTTGGGTGTCAGGTTAACCTGCATTGTTTTCACCCCGCCGAGATGGTATTGAAATCCACTAACGCGTCGTAGCTCTTTTGTGCTACGTCTGTGGTTCGGGTGGGTGATTTTGCTACACCTTATGTGACGGGAGTCACTTTTGGCCCGTTGTTTGTGTCATTGTTCTTGAATTCCTTGTGGTTCTGGTGCTGTTTTGATCGGGAGTTCGGCGATGTTTCGGTTTGTTGTGTCTCGGTTTGTTTGGCTGCGGTTATTGATTACTGGGGTATCGGTGGCCGTGTTGCTGTCGATGTCGCCAGGAGCGATAGCTGCTCGGGATCTGGATTCGGAAACGCCGGATGATTCCTCGACAGATGGGTTGCTGTTTGGGCAACAGCAGTTGCCTGATGGTGTTGCTCCTGACGTGGTTTCTGCCCAGGTCTCGGCGCGTGCTTCAGGTAAGCCGGTGGAGGTGGCCGATTTGCGTGATGAGTTTTCTTCGACGTGGGTGAATCCCGATGGAACCTTGACGACGGATGCGCATCAGGGACAGATTCGTTTTCGAGATGAGGATACGGGCGAGTGGAGGGATGTTGATTTAGCGATGCGTGCAGGGGCGGGTGGTACTGCTGGTGTTGTGGCGCATCCGTTGGGTGTGCAGGTTGCAGGAAAGTCGCAAGGCGCTGACGGCTCGAAGCTAGGTTCGGTGTCGATGGTGACGTCGGTTTCGGTTTCAGATTCTGAGAAATCTGTGACTGAGTCTCCAGATGTTTCGACCGACGAGACATCGCGGATCGAGAAACCACTTTCACGACCCGATGGCACCAGCGAGGCGAACGAAGTTGATACGCCCGGTCTGTCTGGTGAGTCTAAGAAGATCGAAGATCACGATGTTCTCGGCAAGACTCGCGAGCGTGCTGTGAAGGGTTCGAGTTTGGTTCAGGTAGCTGAATCCGGTGATCGCACGGTGGGTTTGGTGTGGCCGGGGGTGTTGCCTGCACCTGTCATTAAGGGCGGTCAAGCCCGTTATGAGGATGTTGCTGCTGGTGTGGATGTGGTGGTGTCGAGTCGTCGTTCTGGTTTCCAGTGGGATGTTCAGATCATGAACGATGCGGCCCGCGATCGGGTGCTGACCAGTCACTCTTCGGGTGATCCTTGGTGGGAGTTCGGAATTGATACGACGGGCTTGACGGCACAACCATTAAAGGACGGCAGTATCAGTTTTGTTGACGAATCGGGTGATGAGGTGTCGGTACTAACAGCGCCTCGTGCTTGGGATGGTCAGGTTGATCCGCAATCGTTGAACCGGGTCAATGAGATTGATGTGGCGATGACACTTGTGGGTGAAGGTCAAGACACGCGAGTGCGGTTGAGTGTTGATCGGGCTTGGTTTGCTGCGAAGGATCGGGTCTTTCCAATCACGGTTGATCCGACATATGCGTCAGTGAACATCATTACCAATTTTGATACCGAGGTGTCGAAGGCGAACCCAAACACGACCTATCACACGAGTACGGATTTGCGGGTGGGTACGTATAACGGTGGCACGGATGTATTGCGTAGTTTCTTGAATTTTAAGACTGATGCTTTGGTCGGTAAAGATATTGTGAATGCCAAAGTGTCGGTGTATGAATACCATTCGTGGTCGTGTACGGCGAAACCGATGCAGGTTCATGCTGCTGGTACTGCGTCAACGAGCACAAAGTGGAGTGCTCAGCCTTCAGCATCGACGTTGTTGAAGACGGTGACTGTCGCGAAGGGTTACTCGTCGTCGTGTAAGGCTGGGCGGGTGACGGCCGACATCACGAGTCAAGCCAAGACGTGGGCGGGACAGTCTGCGAAAACGGTGGGTATTCGTCTCAAGGCGAGTAGCGAGACCGATAACTTTGGCTGGAAGCGTTTCCGGTCGTCGGAAACAAGCGATGATCCGATGATCACGTTTACCTATAATCGTCCTCCGAATAAACCGAATGCGCCGGGGGTTGACGGCGGCTATTCCTACACCCCACCGGGTGGCGAAACAGCAATTTATGTGTCGGATACTAAACCTGTTTTACGTTCGATTACCTCGGATCCAGATCAAAGTAAATACAAACTGAAATTTGAGATTCACTCGTCAAAAACGGCCACGAGCGGTACCAAGCTAGCTGAATGCACAAGCAGTTTGGTCGCTTCGGGCAGTTCTGGACGCTGCCAACCGACGACTGAACTCACAGATAACACCGAAGTGTATGTGCGTGCAGCAGCCACCGATGAGCGTGGACTTTCGAATGCTTCATGGTCAGATTGGCGGACCTTGCGTGTTGCGGCGACTGTTCCTGCTGCGCCCGTGATTTCGTGCCCGGACCCCTATGGTCACGGCTTCTGGTCAGATCCGCTTCCCGATAATGAGATTACGTGTACGGTGACGGCAGCCGGTTCTGGTTTTTCTGCTCCCAGCAAGATCGAGTTGTATTCCGGTGAGAAAAAGATTGCTGATTGGGCGATCACCCAGTCGTCTGATCCAGAGACAACGAAGAAGAATTTCACGATTCCTAATACGGCCGGTACGCATACGTTTATTGCCCGCGCGCTGACTCCGAGCGTGCTGTCTGCTGATCGTAAGATCGAAATGGGTTTTGGATTGGCCACGCTTGATAAACCGGCCAGCGGCGTGACGTCAACCGGAACACTTCCGGTTAACGGGTTACTGCCCACATCGATTGTGGCGTTTCATGGCTCGATCCAATACCGTCTGGCCGGAGCAAGTGATGAGAATGCTGAATGGCAAGACCACGGGACTCTCACGCTAGCTGACAACGACGGGCTCACGAGGGTTTCTGGTGCGTTTAACCTTTCTACACTCGATCTTGATTCTTCGTTGGCCAGACGGCCGGTGACCTTAGAAGTCCGCGCGTGTGTGCATGTTCTTGGCAATTCGAACATTTGTGACGTGACCAGTGCACCGTCGACGGTGGTACGTCTGCCGAGCGCTTTTGGTGATGGGTTCCCTGTTGACGGTTCTGCCGATGCGGCCCAGGTGGCTCTCTTTACTGGAGAATATGTCACTGATGAGACCGATGTTGATGTCGCCACAATGAGTGTGGCACGCTCCTATTCGTCCTTTGGCAGTGACGGCAGCCTCGATGATGAAGTGCGCGGCATTTTTGGTCCCGGTTGGACGGCTGAATTTGGTGCGCTCTCAGGCATGGCCGAATGGGTGTTTGATGATGCGACTCACACCAGTGGCACGGTGTCACTGACCGACCCAGAAGACGGAACCGTGTTGGTGTGGGCCCACCCAAGCGGGGTTCGCAAAACGCATGCCCGCACCAGTGGGCAAGCAGTGTATGTGCCGATGACTGATGAGACCGAAGACTCTGATATTCGGCTCGTCCTTAAGACTGCTACCGGCACACCCAGCAGTGTGGTGTTTGAGGCGACGGAGTTTGATGGCACGATCACCACGTGGGCACCGACCGCAACCCTGAATGCCAACACCCTCAACACCTGGCGTCCGCATGGCGTTATCGACCCATCTGAAACGAACGCGGCTCACACCTTCTATTTCCCGGGCACCGGTGTCGATAGTAAACGTGTGACCAAGATTGTGTCGGTTCCGGTAGGTAAAACCATGGCCGATTGCCCCATAACCGGCGCGTGGTTGCCAACCGCACGCGGATGTTCAAGCCTTGACATTGAATATGGGACATCAAACAGTGGCGGAGATGCGACTGGTCAAGTCAAACAGGTGTCAGCGACCGTGTGGGATCCGGCGAAACTTGGCGACAACAAGTTCGTGACCGAATCGATGGCATCATATACCTACGATTCACTGCAACGGTTGGTTACTGCGACCGATGTTCGTTCTGGTTTGACCACCACCTATGGGTGGCAAACCGATACCAGTCGACTCACAGTCATCACTCCAGCCGGGCTTGCTCCGTTCCGTTTCTGGCACCAACCCGGAGAAGGCAATCAGAAACTGTCGATGATCACCCGCGACCCCGTCGGTGCCTCAAGTTGGAACACCAGCCATCAGGCCACACCACCTCCGGGATCGGTGGCATTAGCCCGGTACCACTACGGGATCGACCCGGCAGGCGACGGCAACCATATGCCGGACCTTGCTGCATCGACCATCGCTAACTGGCATCAAAGCCGTGCACCGGAAGCCGGATATGCGGTCTTGAGTTCGGACTATCCCTGGGACGGCACACTCACCAACCCAACGCCCGCCCCAACATCCGATGATTGGACGTATGCGGCCATCCAATACGCCACCGATGACGGCTATACCGTCAATACCGCGAACTATGGTGCCGGCAGGTGGCTGATTGATGCCACAGACTATGACAGTGAAGGCCGAGTCATTCGTGAACTCGACACCGGTGCCATCACTCACGCTACCGACAATCCGGGTATGACCGCTGGCGAGGCAGACGCCTGGAGTACCCAAACAATCTATGACGACCAGTCGAATGTGCGAAGCGTGCTCGAACCCAGGCGTGAAGCAATCGCCAATTTCGTGTCGTTACAAGGTTTACGCCCCCATACGAAATACACCTATGATCAAGGTGCACCCAACAGCAATAAGAACCCCGCGACCGAAAAACCCTATGGTTTGGTGACCCGCACCCAACTCTTCGGCCGCGAAGCTGGTGGCAGTGACGTAGGAATGATCACCGACACCATCACCGGCTACGCCCCGATCGAGTCCGGTGACAAGTCGGGCTGGGATATGGGCCAAGCCACCACCGTGGCTCAACGTGAAGTGTTTTTCCCGAACACGGCCAACGATATCGTCACGCGTACACGGTATGACGATCGTGGCCGGGTGATCGAGGTGCGCCAACCGTTGGCAACATCGAGTAATGATCCGGGAACAACCAAAACGTTCTATTACACCACCGGCCCGCATCCGAGTATCAGCGATTGCGGGAACCATCCCGAATGGGAAGGCATGGTCTGCCAAACGGGTCCTGGCGGCACAGTTGCTGGCAGTGGGGGCACTGATTCTTTGCCCGCAACCACCTATGAATACAACAAATGGTGGCAACCCACTGTCGTGACCGAAACCGCTACCAAGGGTGGCGTATCTGTTTCGCGTACGACAACGACGACCTATGACGCGAAAGACCGCGTTGACACGGTCACCGAAACATCCACCATCCCCGGTTCGATAGCTCGCCCGGGCACCAAGAGCGTGTATGACGACACGACGGGATTGGTGACTGCCACACAAAACGTGGGCACGAGTACGGCGATTACGCGCACGTTTGACGGGTGGGGGCGTGAAACCTCCTACACCAACTCTGGTGGCGCGACGACGACTACGGCTTATGATGCGGCAGGAAATATTTCTGAGGTGACTGACCCGAAGGGCACCGTCACCTACACCTATGACGGTCCAGATGCGAACGGGAAACTGGAACGTCGCGGCCAGGTCACCAAACTCGTCGTCTCACGCGGCAATGGGGCCGGAAACCTGACCTATAAGGCAGCCTATGACGCGGATGGGAACCTGATACGTCAATCGATGCCCGGCAAGCTTGCGGTTGAATCAACATTCGATGAAGTTGGCCAACTCGACACGATGACCTACACCGGACAAATCACGCCCGTGACTGAAGAAATTGACCCCGAGACGGGGGAAACCACGTGGATTCCTGGTGAACCCTTAGCCGATCAACCGTGGATGGCCTGGTCACGTAAGTATGACATTGCGGGCCGGGTGATCGCAGAATGGAATGGTGCTGGTGCCGTGTTTGAAGGTATTCCGGGAGTCACCGATCCGGCCGATATTGAAGCACCAACAGCAGGCGCGGGATTAGCAGCAGATAAACGTTATATTTATGATTTTGCTGGCCGTCTGACGCGTGTTGATGATCGCACGGCCGCCGATACGGGGATCACGCTCGATAATGACACGTCTGGTGACCCGCAAGCACCGTGTACTCGCCGGGAATATTCCTTTGATAAGAACGGGAACCGGACGAGGTTTAAGACCTCGTCCACATCGAGTGGGGATTGTTTCTGGGTCGGTGTCGATACTGATACAACCCACGACTATGACGGATATGACAGGCCACTCAAAGCAGGTGACGGCACGGATTACCTCTATGACGGGTTTGGTCGCCAAACCCTGATCCCCGCCGCGGACGCTCCCGAAGAATCACTGGGGGATATTGGGGTCACCTATTTTGATGACGATCTGGCTCATTCGATTACCCAAGACGGTGTGACGACGACCTTTGGGTTAGATCCAGTCGGCAGACGCCTCACCCAAACCACAACGGATGGAACCACCACAACGAGTTTCCTACGCCAGTATGGTGACGATTCCGATAACCCAGCCTGGGCCACCAACCAAGACGGCTATCTCATGCGATTCACGCCCAGCTTGGATGGGCTCGGTGCCATTGTTGATGCCGACGGTAACGTCAACATGCCATTAGCCAACCCGCATGGCGACAACGTCACCACCGTGATCATCCCGGAGGCGCAGGCAGCATCAGAACCTGTGACACGGATTGGTGGTTGGGTCGACTACACCGAATACGGTGTGAGTAAGACTGGCCAGTCCCGGGGTTGGGGATACGGCTGGCTCGGCAGTCACGAACGCGCCACAATGCCAGAAACCGCCGGCCTGACCCTCATGGGATCTAGGCTCTATAACCCTGTCCGCGGAGCATTCACTTCCGTGGACCCCGTCCCGGGCGGTAACACCACCGCCTACACCTACCCCCAAGACCCCATCAACCAATTCGACCTCGACGGACAAAAATCTAAAAAGAAAAAGTGGAAAAAGCGCGCGCTTTGGGCAGCGAAATGGTTATCGAAAGGAAGTAGTCTGATTGGCTTGATCCCGTTCTGCCCACAATGTTCGGCTGCCTCGGCGGCTTTAGGTGCTGCTTCTGCCGGATTGTATTTGGCCGGTGGCTCCAAGAAGAAGGCGAAAAAACAGATGGTGGGTACCGCAGCAAACGTTGTGCTAGGAGGCGCAAGAGTGGCTAAGTACACTCGGCCGTTAGCTCGATCAAAATCTGGAGCAGTCAAGGTGAGTACGGCACGCGCAGCTAAAGCCAAGACAGTCCGTTTCTTCCGAAACGGCGGGGTTAGCGGCATGGTAGTTAGAGGTGCTAAGAAACAAGGCCGATCTCGTACATACCAACGTAGCGTTTCTGCGAATTACTACTTATTGCAGCAGGGGATTTCATGGCGTTCTTGATCGGACTGTCACTTGGTGCGATGATCTTGACTTGGCGTGAAAAGAACAAGCTAGGTTTGTCTGCTAAGGCAGTGGTTTCCGTGAGTTTGATTTGGCTTTCTCTCCCAGTCGCAGTTCTAGTAATTGAGTCGTCAAACCCGAGCGGCTTTGGTTTACCCGCGAGCGTGTATTTGTCAACTGTGTTGGTCATGGTTCTCGTAGGCAGTGCAGGCCGACCAGGTTTGTATTTAACCTATCTTTGGACTTGGGAAAATGAAGATGCAGGGGAACTTAATGAGTCGCCTTCTAACGTCCTTGTAGTTTGGTTCACAATTTCGTTGCTTCTAAGTTGGTCAATGGGCATGGAGATCGGTGGGCATTGGTGACACTTTTGGCTAATTCTTGGTTGTGGTTGTGGATACTGGCGGCGAATATTACTGCTTTTTTGCTTGCATATTTTTACAATCCACATGATGCGGTTTGGTGGCTAGCAGTTGTATTTGCTGGTGGTTTCGTACTTGCGGGGAGTCATTATTTTCAGAAGAAGGCGCTAGGCGAGACGAAGTGACTTGTCACATCACAGTTTGGGTTCCAATTGGGAGAGCCATGGGGGCACTATGAGGAAGATTGTGTCGATGACTGATCCAAAGGGCGCTATTGCCTACACCTATGACGGGTATGACAGGCCACTCAAAGCGGGTGACGGCACGGATTATGTGTATGACGGGTTTGGTCGCCAAACCCTGATCCCAGCAACCGACGCTCCCGAAGCGTCACTAGGGGATATTGGGGTCACCTATTTTGATGATGACCTAGCCCACTCGATCACCCAAGACGGTGTGACAACGACGTTTGAGTTAGATCCAGCCGGCAGACGACTCACCCAAACCACAACGGATGGAACCAGCACGAGTAGTTTGTTGCGTCACTATGGTGATGATTCAGATAACCCAGCCTGGGCCACAAACCACGACGGCTATCTCATGCGATTCACGCCCAGCCTTGATGGGTTGGGTGCGATTGTTGATGCTGACGGGAACGTCAACATGCCATTAGCCAACCCGCATGGCGACAACGTAACCACGGTAATCATCCCGCAGGCTCAGGCAGCATCAGTGGCGGTGACACGGATTGGTGGTTGGGCCGACTACACCGAATACGGTGTCTCCAAAACCGGTCAAACCCGCGGTTGTGGATACGGCTGGTTGGGTTCTCATGAACGTGCCACGATGCCAGAAACCGCAGGCCTCACCCTCATGGGATCCAGACTCTACAACCCCGTCCGCGGAGCATTCGATTCCGTGGACCCCGTCGCGGGTGGCAACATCACCGCCTACACCTACCCCCAAGACCCCATCAACAACTTCGACCTCGACGGACAAAGCAAAAAATCCAAACGGATCTTTAAGAAAATTGGTAAGTGGGCAGGTTACGCAGGATTGGTGGCGTGCACGATCGGCACCGCTGGCGCATGCATGGCAGCAGCAGGTGTGGTGCTTGCGGCAAACGTAGCTGCCAATCGGAAGACAATCTTTGGCAAGAAAGTGAAAGGATCGACAAGAGCCAAGGCAATTGGTTCGGCAGCATTTGATGCAGCGGGTGTTGTAGCAAAGCCATTGCGCCTGAGAGGGATTAGGGGAGGGGTTAGGGCTACGAATCCAGCTGTCCGAAAGAAAGCTCACAAAAAGGTCTCGAAAAGCTTGCGATATTCGATAAAAAACACTCCTAAGAAGATTCTTGCAATGAAAATTGGATGGAACGTCGCGTCTGGTTACAAAACATATAAGGGGTGGTGACGCGTGGATGATATGGCGGTCGAACCTCGATTCATTTGGACAGCTTCAACTAAGGTTTTGCATCTCTTAGTGCTTGTATATGCTCCGTTGGTGCTTGGAGTGGGAGTTGTTTCGTTTCTTGCTTGGGCTCCGCTTGATACCCACACGTCGTGGGCTGGGTTCCTACTAATTGTTGGCTGCTTGATCTTGGCTATGGGGATCTACCCAATGGTCGCGGTCGTGATTCCATATACCAAATTGAGGAAATTCACAGTGGCCATTGACGAAACGTATTTCGTTGTTGAGAGTGAGGGTATCGAGGTATTTAAAGTTCCGAAGCGAGATGTCAGCTTGGTTCAATTGGCTCCAGGACCGAGTGGTTATGATCTGCTCTTCCCGTGGAGCATTGCGGAGGGCGTTTTTCCACGGTTGCGGCTATTTAGCGCAAATGGCTGGACGTCGCCGGTCAGAATAGCGGGAACTCAAGCGGAACTTCGGGAGTTTGAAAATACTGTGAAACGTGTGCTGGGCCTCGTGTGAGGGAGGTGAGACTAATTGCCCGCAGAGGGGTCTCGCCGAGACCATGGGATGAGTGTCTCAAGACCAAACCGCGGGCGCATCGTTGACTGACCCGAAAGACACTGCCATGTATACCTACGTCGATTAAGACGCGAGTGATAATCCTGAACGTCGTGGATAGGCCACTACATTTGTGATGTCGCGCGCTAGCGGGCTGGGAACTTGATGGCTACTCAGATTGGTGGCTGGGCTGACTACACCGAATACGGAGCATCAAAAATCGAACAATCCCGCGGTTGGGGTTACGGCTGGCTCGGCAGTCACGAACGTGGGTCGATGCCAGAAACCGCTGGCCTATTGGGCGAACCGGGCAGCGAAAGTTGGGGACTGGGTCCTAGCTACTGATCCTGAAACCGGAGAAACCACGATCGAACCAGTTAAGGATCTCATTAGTGGGGACGGGGTAAAGAACCTTATCCAGGTGGGAACTGATCCTGACGGTGATGGAGAACCCGACTGGATTACCGCGCCTGGTGGTCACCCGTTTTGGGTTCCCGAATGTGGCTGGACCGATGCG
The DNA here is from genome assembly GCA_040394025.1 of Aeromicrobium sp. Taxonomy (GTDB): domain Bacteria; phylum Actinomycetota; class Actinomycetes; order Propionibacteriales; family Nocardioidaceae; genus Aeromicrobium. Next base: position 36,825 of record JBEBSZ010000004.1, on the reverse strand, counting down.
CAAAACCTCAGATTGGGTGATCTCCTCATGGGGCCAGACGGCCTCCTGATTGAGATTACCGACCTCGACACCAACACGAGTGTTGCGACAGTACACAACCTCACCGTCAACCGCATCCACACCTACTACGTACTAGCCAAGGACGAACCACTGCTCGTCCACAACGCAAAATGCACTAAGAGTAACGGGAAAAAGAAGAAAAATGATGTTCCATCGTGTTTCAAAAGCGAGAGAAAGCAAGGCAACGGGACCACACAACAAGCACTTGAGCGCCTTTTTGGAAAAGACCACAAGGGCAATAAAGGCTCTGGGTCAGAATGGAGCCAAATGAAGAAATACCTCGATCAAAGGTAGGCGTTTTATGGGCGAGTTGAAGCAAGTTTATTTACTAGTGCATGAGCACCATGATGAGGGTTTTCGCACTGGAGTTTCTGATAAAGTAATTGGTTTCTATAGCTCCCCGGAGCAAGCAGAGGAAACTATAAAATACGTCGTTCAATGGGAAGGTTTCCGAGACTTTCCACTTGGATTTGTCACCAAAAAGATTCCCGTTGATAGTCTCATGTGGCCGCGGTTTGTTGAGATTCGGGACTGATTGGTACTTGATGATGACAAGTTTATTCGCTCTTTATCACGATCCAGATGAATCGAAACTCGAATCTGGGGATGTAGCTAAACTGTTGGGCGTTTTTTCGACCCGTGCAGGAGTCGAATTGGCACGCGGCGAAATGTTGAAAGTTCTTGGGTTGAAGTCCGATACCGAGGAAATTATTTTTGATGAAATCGAACTGAATGAAACCCAGTATTCATCAGGTTTTGTGACGCTTCCTTATGAGAGCCCCTTAGACTAAACCGTCCGGGGCGGCAACATTATGGCCTACACCTACCCCCAAGACTCCATCAACAGGGGTCTGCTGCATGTGTAGATGACAACTTGGCTTGACCCACCGAAAAGGTTCCAGTTTTGGTGGCTAAGTGACAGTCTTCCTTGAAAGGCTCATCACCGAGCCTTGTTCTTATTCTGATGAGTTTTGAGCTCGTGCAGTCGCATTAGTTCGTGCTCGCAATGGGCGAAAGCTGATTGTTTCGGATCTGGTAACCTAACGGCTCACACTATCCATATGGGTCAAAAATCGTCGCAGACCTGGCGGCATCCGAAAAGCTCGACGACGAGACCACTGAATTTATCCGAGACATGATTCCCGAATGGTAAGGATCCCTAGGCCCCAAAGTCAGATACGAAGAAATTACTTGGTGAATTCATGCGTCCACGCGTGTATTTGTCAGTGGGGTCTGATTGCATGGAGTCGTGGCCAAAACCTATGTTCTGAAAGCTCCTGCTGAGCGCACCAGCGTCACTCCGGTGCTTGATGAACATCAGCAGGCTGTAGTCGATCATCGGGGTGGGCCATTACTTGTTTTGGCTGGCCCAGGAACAGGCAAAACCACCACCATCGTGGAAGCAGTTGCGCAACGGATCCTTAGTGGCGAACTTGAAGCCGAACAAATCCTTTTGCTCACCTTTAGCCGCAAGGCGGCCGAAGAAATGCGAGCCCGAGTGTCGGCAAGAGTCGGTGGTGCACACTTGGCCGTACCCGCTATGACCTTTCACTCCTACAGTTACGGGCTCGTGCGCGAGTTCGATTCGATCGAAGCCTACGAAGATCCGGCAAGGCTCATCACCTCTCAAGAACGCGACCATGTGATTCGCGATCTGATCCGAAGTCACCCCGCTGGCACCTGGCCAGACTTCTTACACCAAGCACTGAACACTCGCGGTTTTGTTGAGGAAGTGCAAACCTTCTTCGACCGGGCCTCAGCCTTAGACCTTGGGCCGCAAGATCTTCGTAATTTAGCTCATCAACACGAGCATCCAGAGTGGGCACGTTTAGCCGATCTGGCGCAGGAATATCGCGAAGTGCTTGCCCTGCGGAACCTTGTCGACTATCCCGGTCTCATCGATCGAGCTGTCGGTATCGCCAGCCAACACGAGAACCGAGCCATGCTCCGCGACAGGCATCGGCTCGTCATCGTCGACGAATATCAAGATACCGACGCCATGCAAGTGCGGTTGCTCGAAGAACTCGCTGGCGACGGAGCCGAACTGATTGTTGTCGGCGATCCAGACCAATCGATTTATGCTTTTCGGGGGGCGGATCAGCGTGAAATCCTGAACTTTACCCACAAGTTCGCCACGCCTGCTGTCACGCCCGATGTCATCACCCTGCAACACACGCGGCGTTTCGGCAGCAACATCATGCGTGCAGCCCAACAAGTGCTCGCGGGGCTGCCCTTACCCGTAGGGCAACTCGCCGACCATATGCGCGAACACCGCAATCTACAGAGCCTTGCCACCGACCCGGGCAGAGTCGACGTGCATAGTTACGCCACACCGACAGCCGAAGCTGAACGGATCGCAGAGCTATTGCGTCGAGCCCACCTCGACGATGGACTCACGTGGCAAAATATGGCTGTTCTCGTCCGAAACGCCGACGACGTGAAACGGCTCGCAAGAGCCTTGACGGCTGCCGGTGTACCCAATGAGACCGCGGGTGATGAGGTCCCGCTCTATGACGAGTCAGCTGTGCGCCACTTGTTGGTTGCTTTAGAGGTGGCTGACGCGATAGCGCGTGATCAAGAGATAACCGCCGAAGCAGCCATCAGTGTTTTGGACGGTCCCATCGGTGGCCTCGATGTTGCTGCAAGACGACGTCTAGGTCGGGTCTTGCGTCGAGCACAGCCGGACGTTCGCTCAGACACACTGATCGTCCAATGTTTGAGCGAACCCACACTTTTGGGTGTTTCGAGCAAAGACCCAGCCACGAATGCCGCAGTGCAGAAAACCAAGAAACTCATCGATGTCTTGCATCGAGCTGCCCGTGACCTGCAGAAGCACGCCCCACTCGAACAAGTGATGTGGTTGCTATGGGATGGCAGCACGTGGTCTAAAGAACTGCGCTCGCGATGGGAACAGGGTGGTGAACGGCGCATAGTGGCCAACCGTGACCTCAACGCGGTTACTGCGTTGTTCCAGTATTTGGCTCGCGCGGAAGAACAAGGCCGCCAACGCAATGTCGCTAACCTCATCGCCGAACTGCAAGCACACCAAATCCCGGCTGACCAGATCGGAACCGAAGCACTGGGTTCAAACAACGTGCGCCTCATGACAGCACATCGTGCCAAAGGTTTGGAATGGCCGCTCGTTGTCGTGGCCGGCGTGCAGGAAGGCGTGTGGCCGAACGTGCGATACGCCGGTTCAATCCTGCGCACAGAGGAATTGGATGCACAATTCGCTTCGTCTCGTGGAGCGCAATTGCGTGAAGAGCGCCGACTCTTTTACGTAGCCTGCACACGTGCCACCCAGCGTTTAGTGATCACCGCCGTCGATCCAACCGCTGCTGAAAGCGAAGGCCCGTCCCGTTTCTTTACCGAACTCGTGCGGGAGTTTCACGGCGACAACGAGTTGGAACGACTCGGACGCCCACCACAATCACTGACGTTGCGCGGCGTGATTTCTGGGCTGCGTGACATTGGTGAAAACCCCGAAAGCAGCGCAGAAGAGCAGCATACGGCGGCACGGCTACTTAGCGAGATAGCGCAAAGCCGGTTAGCTTCGGTTAAAGCCGCCGATCCGTCACGCTGGTGGGGCCTTGCTGACTGGACACGAGCGCCCGAGCCTAGCCGCAAGCCAGATGAACAGATTCGACTATCAGCGACCACAGTCGAGAGCATTACCGAATGCCCGCTGCGCTGGTTCCTCGACAGGGAAGTCAAAGCCAATCACGGTCAAAGCAAAGCCGCCGGCGTTGGGTCAATCATTCACGCAATCGCTAAAGACCACGCAGATCGCACCCTCGATCCAGAGGCGCAAACGCCCGATCTAGACATGATGGTCGGTCACTTACGTGAGATCTGGCCACGGCTCGAACAAGAATCACAATGGCAAGAAAAACGTGAATGGGAACGCGTGAGCGCCATGGTGGAACGATTCGATCTATGGCAACAGGCGAATGGGCGCGAACTTATAGCTGCTGAAATTGACTTCTCTGTACCTCTAGATCCACACGATGACCTCGTGACACTTACAGGCAAGATTGACCGATTAGAACGGCAAGACACTGGTCAATTGCATGTGGTCGACTTCAAAACAGGCACCAGTAAACCGAGCAAACAAGAGGTCATCGAACATGCTCAGCTCGGCTACTACCAGGTGGCTATTGAACGAGGGGCAGCCCACGAGTATGCGGGCGAAGCACCGGTTGGCGGGGCCGAACTTGTGCACCTTGCTTTGGAAAAAGGTGCTAAAGACCCAACCCTGCCTCGGGTGAGTCAGCAAGAAACCCTCAACGAAGATTCCTTCGCCTACGGACAAATTTACGAAGCCCTCGCCGTGATCCGTTCCGAAATCCATCCAGCGACACCATGCAAAGCCTGCCAATACTGCGATTTTCGTCATGTATGTCCCACTACTTCACAGCAGACGATCGGTGGTGTGCCCCGATGACTGAAACAGTGCAAGACAAACGGCGGTTTGTCGACTCGACAGAACACCTCAAAGATCTCTTGGGCATTCCTTATAGCGATGAGCAGCTGGCTGCGATCACGGCGCCACTAGGTCAAGCCCAAGCGATTATTGCCGGAGCCGGTTCCGGCAAGACGGCAGTCATGGCAGCTCGCGTTGTCTGGCTTGTCGGACACGAAGGCGTGGCACCTGAGTCAATCCTAGGCCTCACCTTCACCACGAAAGCCGCCAGCGAACTGGCTGGTCGGGTGCGTTCTTCCTTACACCGAGCAGGAATCGCCACCGATGAAGGCGAACCCGAAGTGTCGACATATCACGCGTTCGCGAGCGCCTTGATTCGTGAACACGGTCTACGCATTGGCGTGGAACCAGACTTACAAGTGCTGAGTTCCGCCAAGCGTTTCCAACTCGGCGCGCAAGTATTACGTGAGCACCGCGGCAGTTTGCATTACGTTTCGACCTCCCGAGTAAGCACTGTTAAAGCCCTCTTGGCGCTCGACGGACAACTTTCCGAACACCTACGGACCACCGATGAGCTCCGAGAAGAAGACAAGGCACTCATTGCAGAACTGGAATCGTTGCCCAAACTCTTGTCATTCCAGAAGACTGTCATTGAGACAGTCAAGCGACGGATCGAACTAAGCGAGCTCGTCGATGAATATCGAGAAGCGAAACGTCAAGCAAACGTCATGGATTTTGCTGATCAGATGGCGTGGGGTGCCGTGCTAGCTGACTCGCCAGAAGTGCGAGCGAGTTTGCGCGAACGGTTTAACGTCGTGCTGCTTGACGAATACCAAGACACGTCGATCGCCCAGCGCGACCTGCTGCGTTCGCTGTTCCTTGGTTGTTCGATTAGCGCAGTAGGCGATCCAACTCAAGGAATTTATGGCTGGCGTGGCGCGGCCACAGGTAACCTGACTGGTTTCCTGCGTGACTTCACACCGGTAGATCACGAGCCCGGTCCGGCATTCTCGCTGTCGGTTACTCGGCGCTGTGCGCCAGAAATTATTGATCTGGCAGGTGTTATCGCCGAGAGCTTCTATTCGCAGCCAGACGTTGCCGCCGTGGTTCGTCCACTCACAGCCGCGCCAGAAAATGCGGCCGGCCGCATTACAGCCAGCCTGCATGCGACCGTGAGCGAAGAGATCGAAGCTCTAGCTGAAGCGATCCAAGCCGAACATGACCGTGGATTGAACTGGTCAGACATTGCCGTGCTGGTTCGCCAGAAGGCCGAAAATCAGGAACTCGTGAGCGTACTGCGGTCACACGATATACCTGTCGAACTCGTCGGCCTTACCGGACTGCTAAGTCAGCCGGAAGTCGTGGATGTGCTGAGCGTGCTCGAAGTGCTCGAAGATGTTACGAACAACCCCGCACTGTTGCGACTCCTCGTGAATGCGCGGTGGCGCATAGGTGATCGTGACCTCGTGCTGCTTGGGCGGCGTGCCAGAGAGTTGGCAGGCTATGACCGCAGTAACCCTCCCGAAGACGAAAGCCACGAGGAACAACTGGCGCGCCTTCTAGACGAAGCCACCGCGCAATCTGAGCCGACTATTCTGCACTCCCTGTTGGAAGCGATCGAGTCACCGGGTGAAGCCGAATATGACCCTGCGGCAAGAAAACGATTTGCAGACATAGCCGACATGTTTGAACGTCTGCGTTCCCACGCGCACGAACCACTGCCCGATCTTGCTCGCCTGATCATTCGGGAACTCGACCTCGACGTGGAATTACAGGTTGCCGGTATTGGAACCGACAATCTGGTCCTATTTCTTGAAGCCATCGCAGACTTCTCAGACGAAGAACCCTACGCCTCACTCACCGGACTTTTGGCATATCTACAGGCAGAAGAAGACCACAACGATGGTATGGAAGTCGCTGCACCGAGCCAGGCTGATTCCGTCAAGGTGCTGACCATCCACAAAGCCAAAGGTCTCGAATTTGCTTCCGTTTTTATGCCTTTCGTTTCTGGGAAAGTTTTCCCCAGCGAACGAAGTCGAGACAACTGGTTGACGATCGCCCACGCACTCCCACATTCCTTACGAGGTGACGCAGGGAATCTGCCGGAATGGGATATCGAAGACAAGAAAGGCGACGAATTCAAAGCAGAAATGGCGAGCGACGCCCGGATGGAAGAAATCAGGCTTGCCTACGTCGGCTTTACCCGCGCCGAAACGATGTTGCACGTGTCTGGCCACCACTGGGGCCGCACGCAAAAAAGCCCACGAAAACTCTCGTCATTCCTAGAAACGGTGTACGAATGGTTGGCAGCACGCGGTGAGACTCCAACGGTATGGGCACCCGCGCCAGAAGAAGGCGAAGAAAACCCACACCAACTTGATAACGCACGAGACTGGCCAGCACCAAGCGAACCCATGAACCAACGGCGACGCTTTGCCGAGCAAGTCGCGCAGCAACTGACCGACCCCAGCGAAGTAGAACCAATCGATCAAGCCTTGCTGAGCCCCGACCTGCAACACCTAGCCGAAGACGTAGCCGCGCTCCTCGCCGAAGCTAGGCGAGCAGAAGGCGATGAGATCGAAGTTGAGCGCCCAGACTCACTATCAGTCACAGCGATGATGGCAATCAACAAAGATGAAGCAGCCTTCGCTGCCCAGTTGGCTCGCCCGATGCCACGACGACCCGCTGCGGCCGCTCGATTCGGAACCCGATTCCATGCGTGGGTGGAAGGACGATACGAACAACAATCACTCTTTGCATTCGAAGATCTGCCCGGCAGGGGCGACGACGACATCGCAGACGATGGTGATCTCGAAGCACTCAAGGAAGTTTTCGAGCAAAGCCATTACGCAGACCTGCAACCGATCGCCACCGAAGTCTCATTCACGCTGCAACTCGGTTCCCAAACCATGATCGGCACGATAGATGCTGTTTTCCCGGGCACAGAAGGTTACGAGTACGACATTATCGACTGGAAAACCAACAGAAAAACTGACGCTGACCCGCTACAACTTGCGCTCTATCGACTCGCATGGGCCGAAAGTCAAGGCGTTGATCCCAGCAAGGTGAGAGCCTCTTTCTATTACATCCGGCTCGACAAAACCATTACTTACCCCGACTTGCCGGGTCGTGATGAGATTGAAAAACAGTTCGGGTTAGCGTGACGCTATGGACTTCGCTTTCGAACGAGCGTTACACGACCGGGCTGCGCACCTACGCAAATCACCAGAACTCTGGGACACAGAAGACTGCCGATTTTTGGTCCTCGGTGGCGAACACCTCGCTACTGAAGCCGGGCCAAAGCTGTCTTGGCTGAAACCCAATGAAGTGCCCGATGGAATTCGAATGCTTCTCGGTGAACTCGACGGCAAAACCTATGGCGCCGTATTAATCGATCGCGTCCCGCAACAACTGACACCCACGAGCGTTAGGACCTTGGCACCACAGCTACCAGCCAAAGAACTTTCGCTCGCGATACACGCCGTCGCTATGGGACGCTGGCTTCAAAACAACAGGCACTGCCCGCGATGTGGGGAAGAAGTTGACATACGAGAGTCCGGCCATCTCGTCGCCTGTCCAGCGTGCAGTCGTGAACACTATCCGCGTACTGACCCTGCTGTCATCATGCTTGTCCGAGACGACCAAGACCGGGCACTCATAGCACGCAATAGCGCTTGGCCTGAGAAGCGATTCTCAACGCTCGCAGGATTCGTCGAACCAGGGGAGTCGCTTGAAGATTCTGTTCGTCGTGAAGTTCACGAAGAAGTCGGACTAGACATCGGCAATGTCGACTATCTAGCGAGCCAACCCTGGCCATTTCCGACTAGTCTCATGTTGGGATTCCATGCTTACGCTACGAATACTGACGTCGCGATCGACCATGATGAGATTGCTGAAGCACGCTGGTTCACCCGTCAAGAACTCATCGACGCTACCAAGGCCGGAGATGTTTTGCTGCCGCCAACTGGCGTTTCGATTTCGAGTTGGCTCATTGAACAGTGGCTCGGTGAGAAAATCCACGGAAGCTGGTTTAACGAGAATCGACAGCCTAGCTAAACCCCTTCATAGCTGACGTCAGTTTTTAGCGAGTTGTTCTTTAACCTGCGCAACTGAAGGGTTCGTCAATGCCGTGCCATCAGCAAATACGAGCGTCGGCACTGTCTGATTGCCGCCGTTAGCTGTTTCGACGATCTTCGCTGCTTCGGGCTCTTGCTCGATATCAACCTCATCGAAGATGATGCCCTCACGCTCCAATTGGCCTTTGAGTCGCTTGCAGTAGCCACACCAAGGAGTTGAATACATTGTGAACGTCGCAGACATAGTGTCAGTAGCTCCCGTTAATCTGAATTGGTCATCTTCTACTCTGCCACCTCGTCCCTAAGGAGACCATGCGCCCCACGGCTGATCAGTTGCTCGAAGGACTCGATCCTGAGCAACGCCTCGTTGCCCAGACTCTTCGTGGGCCGGTGTGTGTCATTGCAGGTGCCGGAACTGGCAAAACACGGGCAATAACTCACCGCATTGCTTATGGTGTCGCCACCGGGGTCTACCGCCAAGAGAGTGTCTTTGCAGTCACGTTCACGGTACGGGCGGCCGCAGAAATGCGCGAACGCTTAGGTCAACTGGGTGCGCCTGCCGTTCCGGCCCGGACTTTCCACTCGGCAGCGCTCAGTCAATTGCGATACTTCTGGCCGAAAATGTATGGCGGGGAAGTCCCCAAGATCATGCAATCGAAATATGCTTTCGTGGCCGAAGCCGCCAGACGTATGGGTGCTCATGGTGATTCGGCATTGATCCGCGACCTTGCAGCCGAGGTTGAGTGGGCGAAAGTAACACAACTTCCAGCTACCGAATACGCCAGCAAGGCTTCAGCGCGGGGCCGTCAGGTTGCCGAGTTAGAAGCCAGCACCACGGCCAGCGTGCTCCTCGAATACGAAGACATTAAACGCGAGCGCGGTTTTATCGACATGGAAGACATCCTCCTTATCAATGCTGCGATTTTGGCTGACGAGCCGCGTGCTGCGGCTGAAGTGCGTCAGAACTACCGTCACTTTGTGGTGGACGAATTTCAGGACGTCAACCCGGCACAGGCGACCCTCCTCGAGCTATGGCTCGGCGGTCGAGAAGAAATCTGCGTCGTTGGCGATCCACGTCAAACGATCTACTCCTTTGCAGGTGCTTCGCCACATATTTTGCAGAATTTCACCCGTCAGTACGAGAACGCCGAGCGGATCGAATTGGTTCGGAACTATCGCTCAACGCCCGAGATCGTGGCAGCAGCTAATGAAGTTTTTCCTAAGGGGCCATCCACATCCTTGGGCGTACGACTCCTGTCTCAGAACGAACCGGGTCGCGCAATTAACTACACGGAGTACCCGCACGAGGGGGCTGAAGCTGCCGGTGTTGCGCAAGCGATTGCCGAAGCCCATTCGCGAGGGATTGCTTATCGAGACATGGCCATCCTGTATCGCATCAATGCGCAATCTGAGCAGTATGAAGAAGCACTTGGTGAACGTGGCATCCCATATGTCATGCGTGGTGGTGAAGGATTCTTTAATCGAGCTGAGGTGCGCCAAGCGGTAACCCTGTTACGCGGCGCAACGATGGCAGACCCGAGCCATGACGACCTCCTTGCTGAAACGCAAGCAGTGCTATCAACGATGGGTCACACTAAAGAACCACCACGAGGTTCTGGAGCGGTTCGAGATCGTTGGGAATCGTTGAACGCCATTGTGTCGATGGTGGAAAACCTGGTTGCAGCTGAACCCGAAATGACGATGGCGGGGATAGTGAAAGATCTTGACCGTCGTGCCGAAATCGCCCATGCACCAACCGGCGACGGTGTCACCTTAGCGACCCTGCACACTGCTAAAGGTCTCGAATGGGATGCAGTTTTCCTTGTCGGAGTGCAAGAAGGGACGTTGCCATTTGTTTACGCGACGACTGCCGAAGCGATTGACGAAGAGCGGCGGTTGTTTTATGTGGGAATTACCCGAGCGCGTAAGGAACTCGTTATCTCCTGGTCGAAAGCGCGGCGAGAAGGTGCAAAGGCTTCACGCAAGGCGAGTCGTTTCCTTGATCCCTTACGACCCAAGCGCATTACCGAATCGATCACTCGTGGCACTGGCGGCGCTCGATGTCGAGTGTGCAATGTGGAACTCTCGCTCAAAGAGCGACGATTTGGTGTGTGCAGCGCCTGTCCTGTGGACTACGACGAAGAGCTGTTTGAGAAACTTCGCGTGTGGCGCCGTGAAATAGCTGGAACAAAGCCTGCATTCACGGTCTTTAATGATGCGACCTTGATGGAACTGTGTCGCCAAAAGCCGAGAAGTGAAACTCAGTTAGCGAAGATCCCAGGAGTCGGCCCAGCAAAACTTGAGAAGTATGCCGAAGCCTTACTAGACATTATTCTTGCTGACTCTGGGCGTTAAAGCCCGGCAAACTCTCTGCGACGACGGCACGGAACGGTGCTGTCGATCCCAACTGGCATAAGACACCGACGCCACCGAGCCAGACCCGGTGAATCAACATGTACTCGCGCGGAACGTTCAGTTTCACAGTCGACGATATTCCTTCCGCGCCTGCAGCACTCATGCGTTGGCCCTGGGCTCGGAGCCATTCGCGGCTGAACGAGAACGTGTCAGTCATCATCGGATCGACCATCGGTTTGATGAATCGAGTCATCACCTCGGGATCGATCTCAGTGTTTGGGCGAATGAACCCTTCGTCACGTAATCCTTCTAAAACGCGATCGTAGTTTCCGATATGCGCTGCATAGAGAAGTTCGCCCACCACCGGTGGGATACCTTCAGGGAGCCGCGCAACCGATCCGTAGTCGACGACGGCGAGTCGACCGTCGTCCATGACCCGATAGTTGCCGGGGTGAGGATCGGCGTGAAGCAAACCGATGCGGGCGGGTCCGCTAAATAAGAATCGAACGAAGTTCTCGCCCAAGCGATCTCGTTCTTCCTGTGTGCCAGATTCGATCACATCCGCAAGTGATCGGTCTGCGTCAACCCACTCAGACACGAGCGCCCGCGATGTGTGTGTCAACGGTCGCGGAACAAAAATTTCCAGATCACCGGCGTACTCTTCGGCGAAGAGTGCTTGCGCCCCGGCCTCCATGTCGTAATCGACTTCCTCAGCGATACGTTCTTTCATTTCTTCGGCGAGGGAACGCACGTCGATTCCGGGCAAGAGCGGTCCAAATAAGCGAGCGATACGTCCGATCTGCTTAAGATCAGCAACGAGTGCCTCGGCGGCCCCGGGGTATTGCAGCTTGACCGCAACATCGTGCAATTCGCCGTTTGGGTCTTTCCACACGGCTCGATGAACTTGACCGATTGAGGCTGCGGCAGCCGGTTCCATTGTGAACTCTGGGAATTGCTCTTCCCAATTTTCGCCGAACTCCTTCGTCATGGTTCGTTGCACGACGCCCGGTGACATGGGCGGCGCAGCGTCTTGGAGTTTGGTGAGAGCTTGACGGTACGGCCCGGAGACGTGTTCAGGTAGCGCGGCTTCAAAGATGCTCATTGCTTGCCCGAACTTCATCGCGCCGCCTTTGAGCTGTCCGAGCACACTGAAGAGTTGTTCTGCGGTGCGTCGTTGCACGCTTTCGCTCACCGTTGCGGCGGGTGTCCCTACGAGTCGTTTGCCTAAACCTGCGGTCGTTCGGGCCGCGAAGACGGCAGGGATTTGTGCTAAACGTACGCTGCGTTTAAAGGCGCTTGTGGTGAGCTCGTCCTCGTCGTTATGGGCCACGACCTCAGGATAGACGGCGGTGGCCCATGTCAGGACTATGCGGCCAAGAGGTGACAGTGGCAGCGGGCGGCAAAACCGAAATGAACTCGACGCTGATCCCGGGCGGAAACCGAAAGCCGTTGACCGATGAGTGAGTCGCTCCCGTCACGCTCAAATTCGCGCAATAGCGTCGCAATCGCGGCGTATTGCGTTGTAAGCGAAACACCACACTCGAGCCGCGACGTGCCAAATTGGCTGCGCATTGCCGACCAACGTGGTTCTTGGCGGCTGCGAAATTCGTCGTAACAGTTCACACAGGGTGTGGACATGGGCAAAGTGAGCGGTCCGATCTGAACGATATCTTCGTCAAGCACGATGAGTAAATGCGGAATACCTTCGATGATGAATTGCTCTAAGGCACCTCTCGCTGGCTCGCCTGTAGAAATAATGATGTGCCAATCAGGGTTATTGCGGTTTGAATCGAATGCTGGCCTCAATGCCTGTTCGAGTCGACGAGCGAACTCGTTTGCTGGACCATCTGTGGTGAACAGAGGTGCCGTCATCCGTAATTGGGGTGGGCGTTGTGGCAGGACAGCACCTGATTGAATCAACGGGACCAAGACATCGCGCACGTGACCTTCGAATTCTGGGACCTCGCGACGTAACAACCGTTGCAAGGTTTCTAAGTCTCGTATGCCATCGATCAACTGCAGGAGCTCAAGGGTTCCGGGACGCAACGCGACTGTCGTGCCAGGATTCGAGCCAATGACTGCGGTGTTGAGGCCAAGGCGGTAGAGCCGGGCGCCAGGAACAAGCAAAGGGCGGAGCGTCGATGTCATTTGAACATCGTGTGCCAAGGCGCCCTTCGTATGCTGGAATATTCCACAGCCTTATGTCGGCTGTGGACCAGCGTCAGGCTTTGCCAAGAATGCGATTGAGTTTTGTTCCGCACACGGGGCAAACGCCTTTGGCCATTTTGGTGCCCTTTTCACTTACGTGAATTTCACCGGTGGCTTCACGCTTTTCTTTGCACTTGACGCAATAGAACTCGCCAGACCATGTATCTGCCATGAGGATTCTCCGATCAAAATGTGAGTTGTCTCACACTTGAAATTGTGACTGATCCGGAGGCAAAAACGAGGGAACCTCCGATGCGGCGCGCCTTCCCCTGGCGCACGGTCTCGGAGGTTCTCCTGAGATCAACGTAGAGATGCAATACAGGGTCGTCAAGAGCCAATTATCGGGCTCTTGTCCACGCCTGTGGATAAGTATGTGGATTGCCTGTGCGAAACGCCGATAAAGCGGTGGAAAGTAATGTGGATGGGGCACGCGGTGTTTGAGGTTTTTATGTGGTTTATGTGACTATTCCGGTTATGAGAGGCGTCACATGCTGTGAACATTGAACACGCAACTATGCGAGAAAATTTGTGGATAACTTTCGCGATTCTGTATCGATATATGGATTCAACCCAGCCGAGCGAGCGATGCAGCTAGTAAATCGATCACGGACTGATCCGAAACCTGCGCCACCTCATCAATTCCAAACCAGCGCAAATCAGCGGACTCAGCTGAACAGATAAGCCTTGCGTCGGGCTGAGCCACCGCCATGAACTGCACATCATAATGATGTCCATCAGGCCAGCACCGCACCCGATGTCGAGACAACAACACAGGTTCAGGATCCAGTTCCAAGTCCGTCAACGACGTCTCTTCCTTAGCTTCGCGTATTGCTGCGTGACTCAGGCTCGCATCACTGGCTTCACAATGACCACCCATTTGTAACCAACGATCAAACTTCGGGTGAAACAACAGCGCCACTCGCCGAAGATCCGACGACAAGACAAGAGTGCTGGCCGTGATGTGATCGGGGGAGTTGTGACGAAAAGCTGCTTGCGAAGAACTGTGCGCTAAGGCCAAAAAATCTTCGCACAATTGTTCTTGCTCATAACTTGGTGCACGCCAAGCTGCGAGTACTGTTCGGATATCAAGAATGAGCGATGAAGAATCGACGACAGTCACGAATCTTGCCCGGCTTCGGGCCCTTCTTCATTCGATTGTTGTTCTGCATCTTCGGCGAACAATTGCTCAAGTGCGAAATCGAAAGCTGCATCACTCATGCCTTCGGCTTCTTTCAAACCGAAGCCCAAAGGATCATCCAGATCCTCGCTCGTCGGAGTGAGGTCAGGGTGGCCCCAGATCGTATCGCGTGCGGCCGCACCTTCGCGGTCACGAAGCGCACCCCACAAGGTGGCAGCATCTCGCAAGCGTCGTGGTCGCAACTCGAGGCCCACGAGCGAAGAAAAGGCGTCCTCTGCGGGACCCTTCGTCACGCGGCGGCGACGCATGGCTTCAGAAAGAGCGCGTGCGGCAGGCATGGTCTCGGCCGTCGCTTGCGAGACCACCTCATCAACCCAGCCTTCAATCAGGGCCAACAATAATTCGAGACGATCACGAGCACGCTGCATCTCGGGTGTGGTTTCCGGTTCGAAAACCCCGCCAGCCAGTGCTTCCTGGATGGCTTCGGGATTACCCGGATCGAGAGATTGCATCCGCCCTTCGATGGATTCGACATTAATACGCATTCCGCGACCGAACTCTTCAATCGCATTCGTAAGCGCAGCCCGAAGCCAGGTGGCGTGCGCAAACAATCGAAGATGTGCGCTCTCGCGCAAAGTGACATAGAGCAGCATGTCAGTCTCGCTGGCTTCTAAACCTTGCCCCAGAATCGAAATATTGTGCGGCACCAAAGCCACCGTGTGCTCCGGGCCCATCGGAATGCCGATGTCGGTGCTCGACAACACTTCAGTCGATAAGTGTGCCAAGCCAGTGCCCAACTGCTGACCGAACATCGCCCCGCCAGCCTGCTTCAACATGGCAGCCAAGGGGCCAATCATCTCTTTCACTTCGGCAGGAATTGCATCATTCATCGACGAAATCGCATGGATAGCCACAGGATCAATCAAAGATTGCCAAGCAGGCATCGTGTTTTCCACCCACTCGGCACGCGTCCACGCAATCGCATGATGCGCAGCAGCCGGCAGATCCGTGACGCGGTCAAGCCACATGTCAGCCAACTGCAGAGCATCTTGCATGCCATTGTGTTGACCAGAGGTCGGCTGTGGATCCAAACCGTGAGCGGCCACTGCCTTTTTAGCGGTTTTCCGGGCCAAATCGTAGTTCACAACGCCGTCGTAGGGTTGCATGAACTGACGCATCTGACTCATCATCGAGCCGAAGCCCGGTTGGTTCGCACCAAAGATCTGGAACATTCCTTCAAAAGGTGTTCCCTTGAACGGATCTTCTGGGTTTCCGAATGGATCGTCAGCCATGTTCTCTAGCCTAGCGAGCCTTTTCCAATATGACTGGGGGCGAGGCTCTAGGGTTAGGTTTGTGCCATCCGCTTTCCGTCTTAGTCGACGTTCGATTTCACTGATCGTCTCGTTCATTTCGTTGATCATTGTGGGCGGTTTAGTATTCGCTTTGCCAGTGCCTTATGTGACGATGAGTCCGGGTCCCACCTTCGACACGCTCGGCAAAGTAGGTGACTCAGAGATGTTTACGTTCGGAGATGACGTGACAACATTTCCGACTGAAGGCCGACTTGATTTCACGAGTGTCTCGGTGACGAGAGCCGAAACCCGAATCACGTTATTTAATGCTCTAGAAGGCTGGCTGGATCCAGACGTTGTCGTTGTGCCTCGATCATTCGTGTACCCAAACGATGAGTCCAACGAAGACTCAGATAAGCAAGGTGCAGCGATGTTGGCGAATTCGCAAGATGCCTCGCGAGTGGCGGCCTTGCGCGCGGTCGGGATGACGGTGGATGAAGAGATTGTCGTGCAATCGGTCGTCGAGGATAGTCCAGCTGATGGTGTACTGCGTGAGGGTGACGTGATCCTCCGCGTTGATGGCAAAGCAGTGAATAACGTGCAGGACGCCTCAGACTCGATTGCCGATCGAAACCCGGGAGATGACGCGACCGTGCTCATCGAACGAGCAGGAAAGAAAAAAGAACTCACGATCACAACGACTGAGAGTGAACAAGACCCGACACGGGCTCGGGTTGGCGTGATCATTGGCACGAATTTCGAGTTCCCTATTGACATCGAAAACCATATTGGTGATCGCGTTGGTGGTCCAAGCGCTGGCCTGATGTTCGCGCTCGGTATGTATGACCAACTCACGCCGGGTCCGCTTACGGGCGGCTTGAATGTTGCTGGCACGGGTTCGATCAGTCCAGAAGGAAATGTCGGAACAGTTGGCGGGATTGCGCAAAAGATGGCTGGTGCTGAAAACGCCGGAGCCCAGGTGTTCCTCGTGCCTGCCCTAAATTGTGGTGAAGCCGAAGCCGCGCGAGAATTTGATATGACGGTGGTCAAAGTTGAAACTCTCGATGACGCCATCGCTGCCATCGAAAAACTAGCGAAAGACCCGAAAGCGAAGGTGCCCTCGTGCTGACCGGTGAAGACTCGCCCATCCGTCAAGCGACACTTGAAGTACAACGGCATGTGTCGGTGTCTGGTTGGGATCAACCACCGCGCTTGTTCGCTCTTGTTTCGACCCGAGAGTTACTCAAAACACAACCCGAACTGGCCTCACAGTTGGGTCATGCCGATTCTTACACCGCGATCGAACAAGAAGGTTTGCCTCTCCATCAGCAGATCGAAGAACTGTTGACTGAAATCGAATGGCCCGAATCGGTTGAAGGCTGCGCCGTCTCGGTCGAACGCATCATGTTGCCACCTGAGGCAATTGCCGAACTCCCAGAAGATGAGGTTGCACTCGCTGAGGCTGCAGCTAGCCATCCATTGCGTAAAGAGGTCCGGATTGTTACGGCCGTTTTGCGCGATCGCTCAACGCATACGACAGTGGAAGCTAGAAACGATGAAGCCGGCCCCCTTTCGGAGGGTCCAGATCTTGTGCCGGGGCTTGTGGACCTGCTATTAGCAACGTTCACGTAGTCTGTTAGGGATCACCGACACCGCACCAGGAGCCTTGTGAGTCACTTCTTTACCGAACCCGCCCAGCCATCACCGCCTGCCCAGCCACCAAGGTCTCGTAAGGCTTTGTTGTCGACGATTGTGACCCTGGCCGTGATCTTGGTGCTAGGTTCGATTTTCACCACGATTTGGACCGAGAAACTCTGGTACGACTCGGTGGAGTTCACCAGTGTCTTCACCACCGTTTTGCTAGCGCGGGTGCTCATCTTCCTCGTTTTTGCTGTTGTTGCAGCAGTAGTGGTTGCGCTCAACCTTGTTATTGCCTATCGAGTGAGACCAGATGAGTTCGGTCTGGTGCGTAACGATCCGCCGGCTCGTTACCGCTACATGCTGAACCCGATCTTGCGAAAGGCGCTCGTTCTCGCCGCCGGTTTTGTTGGTATTTTTGCGGGCATTGTGGCGACAAGCCGCTGGGATGTTTACTTGCAGTGGCGCAATTCGACTAACTTTGGTCGAAAAGATCCGCAGTTCGGTAAAGACGCATCGTTTTACGTCTTCGATATGCCGTGGTTCCAGTTCCTAACGAGTTTCGGTTTTGGCTTACTGGTCGTTTCGATTGCTGGTGCCGTGTTCGTGCACTACGCCTACGGCGGAATTACGCTGCGCAATCGTGGTATTAAGTTCACTCGGGCCGCACAAGTACACGTGGCAGTTCTTGCTGGCCTGTTGATGCTCACGCAAGCTCTCCGATTCTGGTTGGATCGTTTTGCGATGATGACCGACACGACCGGACTCTTTGATGGCGTTACCTATACGGCAGCACACGCACGTATTCCAAGCCGCAATATCTTGATTGCCGTTGCCGTGATCTGTGCGGTGCTTTTCTTCGCCACAATCTTCACGCGTTCATGGGTACTGCCGGGTATCGGTGTGGGCATGCTTGTGTTGTCTTCGGTCATTATCGGTTCGCTGTGGCCAACCATCATGCAGCGCTTTCAGGTTGATCCCTCTGAACCGGATCGCGAAGAACCTTTCTTGACACACAACATCGAAGGCACGAGATACGGATTCGGTATCGACGATGTTGAAGTGAAGCCCTATGAAGCTGTCACCGAGTTGACGCCGCAAGAGCTGAACTCGTCTGCGGCCTCGCATGTGAGTTCGCGCTTGCTTGACCCAACGCTGGTTTCCCCGGCGTTTGAGCAGTTACAGCAGGTTCGTGGCTATTACACCGTGCAAGAAACCTTGGATGTTGATCGATACAAGATCGAAGGCTCGGACACTCCGCAAGATGTGGTTATTGCTGCACGCGAAGTGAGCCTCGACGGTCTACAAGCGTCTCAGCGCACGTGGATTAACGACCACACTGTTTACACCCACGGTTATGGCGTGATCGCGGCTTACGGAAACAAGCGCGGTGGCCAAGGCGAACCAGTATGGATCGCAAGAGACATTCCACCGACCGGCGAGTTTGAATTTTCGACTCCGCCACGGATTTATTTCGGTGAAAAGTCGCCAAACTATTCGATTGTGGGACGACCAGCTGGCGCAAACCCAATTGAGGTCGATATTCCGCGTGGCAGTGAAACGAGTGCTGATGGTGACGATGTAAGTGCCAACACTTATGACGGCAAGGGTGGTGTCCCGATGGGTTCACTCTTTAACCGCGTGCTTTTCGCTGCCAAGTTTGCAGAACCGAAGATTTTCCTATCGGATCGTGTCAATGAAAACTCGAAGATCATTTTTGACCGTCATCCACGTCAGCGGGTCGAGAAAGTCGCACCGTGGTTGACACTCGACGGTGATACCTATCCAGCGGTGGTCGACGGTCGTGTGGTGTGGATCGTGGACGGCTATACGACGAGCAAGAACTTCCCATACTCGGAGGCGCGTTCGCTTGCTGCGGCAACCGATGACTCGCTCACTCAAACGGCTGCCCAGGTTGCATTGCCGACCGACCAAGTCAATTACATGCGTAACTCGGTTAAGGCTGTCGTTGACGCATATGACGGAACTGTTGATCTTTATGCTTGGGATGAAAACGATCCGATTCTGAAGACGTGGAGCAAAATTTTCCCGGGCACGGTGAAGCCGAAGTCTGAGATCAGTGATGCACTGCTTGAGCACATGCGTTATCCAACGGATTACTTCAAGGTGCAGCGTGACGTTTTGACGCGGTATCACGTGACTGATGCGCAAACCTTCTATGAAGATGGCGAACGTTGGAAGGTGCCAGAAGATCCTTCGCATAAGACCCGGAAGGGCGATTTTGCGCAACCACCGTATTACCTGTCGATGGCGCGACCTGGCGATGGGGAACCGAAGTTCTCGCTCACTAGCGTTTTCCTACCAAACAACCGGCAGAATCTTGCCGCCTTCGTTTCAGTGAATGCCGAAGCTTCTGATACTGAAAACTACGGTTCGATGCAGATTCTGCAGTTGCCGAGTGACACTCAAGTGGGTGGCCCGAACCAGATCGCGGCAAAGTTCCAAGCGGATGCTGGTGTGACTCAAGCGTTGCTGCAGTACGAGCAGTCTGAACAGGCGCAGATTTTGCGCGGAAACTTGCTGACCTTGCCTGTCGGTCAGGGCCTGTTGTATGTGCAACCGGTCTATATTCAGCGTTCTGTGACTGAGGGCTCGTATCCGGTGCTGCAACTCATCATTGCCTCTTTCGGTGATGATGTGGGCATCGGGCAATCACTTGATGAGGCACTGCGGGTTGCACTTGGTTTGGAAAAAGCAAACGTTCCCGATATCGAGGAACCAGATGAGTCGGGAACATCTCAGCCCCCCAGCGGTGAGGAGCCGAGCGAATCAGGCAACACCAAGAGCGTTGAACAGTATCTGACAGATGCTGACCAGGCCTATACGAGAGCGCAAGCAGCGTTGAAGGATGGAGATCTCGCGGAATATCAGCGACAGATCGACATCATGGCTCGAGCTTTGAAGAACGCTCGGGACAACCTCTAACCGTTGTTACCTGCGACTGGTGTCGCCAAGGTTCGAGCTTGGTGGCACCACAGTTGTGGTCTGCTTGCACAAACGTGTCAGTCGAGCACCCTATGCTGGTTTCAGCATGTGAAAACGGCACGCTTTGGCGATGATAAAGGTGAACGGCTTGAGAATTTTGCACACCAGCGATTGGCACATAGGTCGCACTTTTCACAGGAATCCAACCTTGGAAGCCTTGGAGACGGTTTTTGATTCGCTGGTGGACATTGTTAAAGAAAAGCACGTTGATGTTGTCCTTGCCTCAGGAGATATTTACGACTCCTCAACTCCCGCTGCCCAGGCCGTGAGGTTACTCGATAAATTCCTGCTCGATATTTCCCGTGCCGGTGCCCGAGTAATTCTTACCAGCGGTAATCACGATTCACCGGAACGTCTGGGTGCCCGTTCCGTATTTGCGCACGAGGCCGGGGTCCACGTGCTGACGGAGGCCCGAGACGTAGCCACGCCGATCACCATCGAAGATGCATTCGGACCCGTGCATTTCTACGGCATTCCCTATATTGAGCCCGCCCATCAGCGACACCTGTGGACCGAAGCTGAATCGATGCGGTCGCAAAAGGACGCACTCGGTTTTGCTTTGGATCTGGTCCGGGCAGACCGTCAGGAACGCGGTGGGCGTTCTGTCGTGATGGCCCACACCTTTGTAGCTGGCGCTGAGGGTGACTCTTGCGATTCGGAGCGGGACATCGTCGGGGGAGTGGACAAAGTTCCGGTTTCTTATTTCTCAGACTTCACCTATGCGGCCCTCGGGCATATTCATGGACGCGCCACCTTGGCAGACAACATTCGTTATTCGGGTGCGCCTTTGCACTATTCCTTCAGCGAAGCAGGCAAAGCTCGTGGCGGTTGGATTGTTGATGTGAACGCTGAGGGTCTAGGTAATGTTGAGTGGGTGGATTTTCCGGTGCCGCGTGCGCTTTCGGTCATATCGGGCACTCTTGACGAGCTACTGACTGATGAGTCGTTCGTAGCATTGGAGTCGAATTGGGTTTGCGCGGTCATCACGGATCCCACCCGGCCAATGAATAGCCAGAAACGTCTGGTCGAGCGTTTTGAGCATCTGGCTGAGATTCGTTTTCAACCCTCAGTCGTTCACGATCCCGGATCAAGCAGTTATACCAAAAAGCTTGCCGGTAAGACGGATGCGGAAATAATCGATACTTTTCTTACGACTGTTCGTAACGGGGAAGGTACGACGAAAGCTGAAGCGGATCTTTTACGCGCGGTGCTCGCGAATCGGGGTGCCGGATGAAAATTCATCGCGTCACGATGACGGGGTTTGGGCCGTATCGCGATACTGAAACCGTTGATTTTGAAGAGTTCAGTGATGACGGTTTGTTTGTCATTACCGGCAAGACAGGCGCCGGTAAGTCGAGCATTCTAGATGCGATAACGTTCGCGTTATTTGGCGATGTTCCACGTTACGGCAGTGTCACTGACGACAGCGTGCGCAGCAAATATCTGGCCGATTCTGCAGGAGAAACACGAGTTGAGCTTGAGTTTTCGCAGGGTGATAAGCGATACCGAGTCACACGTATCCCGAGTTACACGAAGGCCGGAAATAAGAATCCAACTCAACAGTGGACTGAAATTGCTGAGATCAGAACCGATGGCACTGAACACGTATTAGCGAGCCGCAAGGTGAGTGAGGTTGCCAAATATATTTCTGAGATTGTCCGGTTGAACGCTGCCCAGTTCAAACAAGTGATTCTTTTGGCTCAAGGTGCCTTCCAAGAATTTCTCTTAGCTAAGAGCGATCAGCGTCGTGAAGTCTTACGTCAGTTGTTTAATTCAGGCAGGTATTTGGATTACAGTCAGGCACTCGAAGATCAGGCGCGAACACTGAGAGCAAAGCTTGCCCATGTCGCAACTGAAGTTAAAACGCAGACGGAAAATCTGGCCAATGAACTCGGCGAAATTGTGCCTCAGCATTTCGATGGCACTCAGGAGTTGGCCATCGTTGCTTGGGCGGAGCCTCTCATTGCCCTGCATGCCGGTGTCTTAGCAGAATTCGAAGCGGCCGCTATCGAGGCAGATCAGGTGCGTGCCAGTGCCGAGCAGGAATTAAATGCTGCGAAAGTGGTAGCTGCTAGCCAAGTTCGTAAGAAGCAGGCCGTGGAATTACATCAGCAACTTGAAGACCAGGATGTTGAGGTAGAAAATGATCGATTGGTCTTGGCTGTAGCACGAAAAGCTGAGTTAGTGTGGCTTGCCATCGAGGCCGCACTCGATGCCGAAGTTGCGCTTAGTGAGGCTACACATCTCCACAAGAGTGCCGAAAAGAATTACCGAACATATCAGCCGACTACTGATATTTCGATGGAGAGTTTGACATCGCAAGCCAAGGAGCTTGCCTCGCAGATTTCGAAGCTCACTGAGATAGCCGCCATCGAAGCTAGCCTGCCAGATTTGCTTGATGTTCGTGATCGTGCGACTCGTGCTGAACGAGAAGCTGAGTCTCACGTAACTGAACTGAACGACAGCATTCAAGAACTGCAAAATTTGGTGCCTGAGCTGAAGAATGAGATCGCTGTCGCCCATAAGAAGGCTGAAGATTTGATACCAGCCAGCCACGAGTTGACGATGGTGACAACCCAGCTGACTGCCGCGCGAGAAGCTAAGGCTCTGGAGGAAAGGTTAGTAGCAGCACGAGAAGTTGAGATTAAGGCGCTTGAGGCTGCAGACGATGCAAGTGGGACGCTCACCTCCCTTAAAAAACGACAATACGGTCAGTTTGCAGGCGTCTTAGCCCGAGATCTCTCGGAAGGAAAACCCTGTGCGGTGTGCGGTTCGACGACGCACCCACAGGTGGCTGAACTTGGTGATGACCACGTGAGCGATGATCAGATTGAGCGTGCTGAGGCCGTACTCGAAAAGGCACGGAATGCGATCTCGCAAGCACAAGCAAAAGTGACAGAACTCAACACCAAATCTGAGGCTGCTATTCAGGCGTCTGGTGGCCAAAGTGTCGAAGATCTGGAAGACGTTCTCAATCGGGTGCAAGCGAGAGTCGATAATGCGCAGGCCGCAAGAGATCATGTGATGGAATTACAAAAGCGCCAGGAGGAACTTGCCGATCAGATCACAGTTGCGAGTGAATCTTTATCTGAGGCCAAAGTATCGTTGACTGCCGCCCAAGCGAGAGCCAAGCAGGTCAATGATGATGTGCGCGATAAGACGATACTCGTCGATACTGCCCGCGGTGACTATGAGTCCGTCACGGCATTACTCGAAGGGCTTGACAAGGAGCATGACGCTACCGAAGCACTGCTTGTTGCCTTAGGCGATTTCGTTCGAGCAAGGGAGACTCACAGGCACGCGAAGAGCAGGCAGGACGAGGCATTAGCTGAACATGAATTTGCGGGTGTTGCTGAGGTGAAGGCTGCGCGATTACCCGATGTTGAGCAATCTATCGTGGCGAAGAGGGTCCAGTCTTATGACGAGCAGCGAGCGATCGTCAACAATATTTTGGCCGAGGAAGCATTGCAGGACCTGCCTTCCGCCGCGATTGACCTGACTCCGCTTGAGGAAGCATACGCTCACGCACTCGATAAGAAATCTCACCTAGATAGCGAACTTGGTCGGGTCAGAAAAGTGCATGACAGCGCCAAACAACTGCTTGCTGCGATAAAGGACGCCTTCGCCAACTCAGGTGCGGCCCAGAAAGAGTACGAGACGGTTGATCGTTTGGCGCAAACCGTTCGTGGAATGGGCCCGAACACGAAGCGCATGACGCTTGAGACCTTCGCTTTAGCTGCTGATCTCGAAGAGATCGTGGCCGCAGCGAACGTCCTTTTGCGACGGATGACCTCGGGTCGTTATGAACTTCGTTATAGCGACGAGATCGGGAAACACAAAGCTCAATCGGGTTTGGGCTTAGCGATACTCGACGCATACAACGAAGAGTTACGTCCACCCGAGTCACTTTCTGGTGGCGAGAAATTTCAGGCCTCGCTTGCCTTGGCTTTGGGACTTGCCGAGGTAGTAACGAGTCGCAACGGGGGAGTGCGACTCGACACGCTCTTCATCGATGAAGGTTTCGGTGCACTTGACGACGATACGCTCGACGAAGTCCTCGATACGATTGATGCCTTGCGCGAAGGTGGCCGGACGGTCGGACTTATCAGCCATGTCGAGAAAGTGAAAGAACGAATCCATCACCACATCAACGTTTCGGTGACGGCCGGCGGCTGGTCCACGCTGGCAGGTTGATGGCTATCGACATGGGAGCCTCAGTTGGTCTGAGCCCAGCCGATGCGTGTGGTGCCGTCAATCGCGTACAGGGGAGTGAAGGTATCGCCGTTCTCGTCGGTCCAGATGCCGAGTCGCTTGTTTTCGGCTTCAATTTCCTCGGATAAGAAGAGCCACGGTTTGCCCACAGCAATGAATCCCTTCTCACCGCGAGTCCCAATTGCAGGGCACAGGTCGGGTAACTCACGGTCAGGGGTGTTGATAGTCCACATGCCTATCGTCATATCGTTCTCATTGACGTAGTATCGCTCCGGCCAAATCGCTGGATGGTTCCACGGATCATCGGATGGCTTCTTGTTGGGACGGTGAATTGGCTTGCTGTGGTCTACGCAGGTGACGGGCATAGCGAGCCCACCTTCGGGAGCCTGATAATCAGGATCGTAGCGTTCTTGTAGGCTTGGACCGGTCGAATACGTTGCCGTGGCTGATACTGGGGTGCCAGCATCGGTAGAGACCACCAAAAAATATTCTGTTCTGGGTTCGTCACTCACACAGAGGTCAAAAGCTAGATCATGCTTCTGGACATTCTCCGTTTCGGTCGGACTGCAACGTACACCAGAAGTCGCTAAACCATCGAAACGTGGGCTGGGGTTAATCCCAAACTCGTAGCGAACATCGGGACGGCAGGTGAACGTCACGTCGACATCGACAACACGAGTATTGGGTGGTGCTTCACCCAAACTGATATAGCTCGTGGCAAGTTGCGGAGCGTCCTCGCGTATCCACAGTTTCTCTGCCGTTGCGGCTGTGACCCCGCCCAGAGTGATCGTAGTCGCCAAACCGACTATGGCTAGGCGTATTCGGGTTCGACGGCGGGCAGGGCCAATGGAGGCCACTCGGTGCACGATCTCATGACGCGTTTGTTCGAGCAGCAGATCAAGACGTTCGCCACTTGGCGGTTCAGTTCTGTTCATGATGTACCCCAGCCTTCCTGAGTTGAACGCGTGCGCGCTCCAGCCGTTTACCGACCCATGCCACGGACCGACCAAGTTCACGGGCGGCTTCCTTGTAGCTGTAACCCTCCACGAGGCACAACTGGCACAACCTTTGGTCCAGTTCGTCGAGAGCATTGATTGTTTCCATTACCCACGCCAGTCGCTCGGTCGCAGGGTTAGGGCGATTCGGGTGTTCGGCGGCGCTATCTAATGGAACCTCGCGGCGACGGCCCACTTTTCGAGTGTGGTTTGCCGCATGGTGCCTGCAGGTGACGAGAAGCCACGGAAGTGCAGACTTGCTGGCGAGGTGGATTGAGTCGGCTTTCTTCCATGCCGTAATGAAAGTCTCTTGGACGATGTCCTGCATTTCTGCTTCTGTGGAGCACCATGTCCAGGCATATCTGGCAACAGCGGGAGAATGCCGTCGATAAAGTACTTCAAACGCCACAGAATTGCCAGTTGCCACGTGGGTCAACAGTTCCGCATCGGCTAATTCGTGCACGGAACACCTCCTTAACCTGAAGTGTCGCCAAACCACGCGTTCATGACAGTTACCTCGAAGTCGTGTCTCGAAATGATTCTCTTTGAGGGTGCCGAATCGTTAGCATTTCCGTTTGGGAATGCCCGTCTTGTTGGCCACGCCAATAGAATGCGGTAGGGAAACGGCTACCGGATCAAGGTTTCGGTAGCGTGCTGGAGTTTGCCCGCAGCAATGTTCCTAGTAGTTTCGTCCTCGAACAAGGACCCTCACTTGGGTTGTTTGTATCGACCGGGTAAAGTGGTGCGAGCAACGCGGGGTGGAGCAGTTCGGTAGCTCGCTGGGCTCATAACCCAGAGGTCGCAGGTTCAAATCCTGTCCCCGCTACCAAGGGAATTCCCCGGAAAGTCAATGGTTTTCCGGGGAATTTTTCTTCTTTCGCATTGGTGGCTCTTCGGATTTTGGTGCGGCGGCAGTCCTTCGAGCCAACGTTCTTTGTGTTCACTCCCCTCTCACAATCCCGACGGTCTCGTGGGAATTGTGAGACGTGTGTGAGAGGGGAGTTGGGGGTGGTACAGAGGGGATTAATATTGGCGATTTTGTTCGCGTTATCCTGAGTGCGGCTTCAGGAAGTGGATTGCCAACCGACAGAATCGCCCATCGAAGTGTCGATGCAGGATCGCAGGAGTGACCGTGTACCAGACAATTTCCCACCAGATACAAGACGGCATTCTGACCATCACGCTTGATCGGCCAGAGCAACTCAATGCTTTCACCATTGAAATGGCTAATGAGCTTGAGCAGTCCTTTGTTGAGGTCAATAACAACGATGACGTTCGGGCCGTGATCGTCACAGGCCAAGGCCGAGCCTTTTGCGCTGGCATGGATCTCAGTGTCGGCGGCAACGTCTTTGGCCTTGATGAGTCGTGTACGCCGGCTTTGGCCGATATGGATGATCTGACTAATCCCGAAATTGCTCAGGTGCGGGACACCGGTGGACGCGTTGCGCTGGCAATTCATGATTGTCGTAAGCCCGTCATTGCAGCAATTAACGGCCCTGCGGTGGGAGTCGGTGCCACGATGACGTTGGCTATGGACCGCCGTCTGATATCGACGGGCGGACGGATGGGGCTTGTCTTTGGTCGCATCGGTATCGTCCCTGAGGCAGCCTCAACGTGGTTCTTGCAACGTCTCGTTGGTTTGCCGAATGCCATAGATCTTGTGTTGCGCGCTGATATCCATGACGCGGCAGAAGCGAAAATACTGGGGCTTGTTGATGAAGTGCTCGAACCTGAGGACTTGCTTACGCGAGCGCACGATGTTGCCGACGCGTGGACTAAGAATCGTTCGCAGCTCGCAACCGCGCTCTCGAAGCAAATGGTGCGTCGCAATGCTGCATACTCGAATCCGGTCGATGCGCACCGGATTGAGTCACTCGCGATGTTCTGGGCCAGCGTCGGCGACGGTAAAGAAGGGGTCGCCTCATTCTTGGATAAACGTACGCCCGAGTTTTCGTCGGCAGCATCCCAGATGCCGGACTTTTACCAAGAGTGGATTTCCCAAGACCGTTGACGTTCCCGAGGCTATTGGAGCGTTTCTGAACGGCGCATCGAGGTTTTGAAACCTAGAGTAGGTAGATTGCTGAGCACGGACTAAACGAGATTCGAATAAGCGAGGATGGGGAGCCAAACGATGACTGATGCGAGGCACGAATCGGTGATTGACGACCCTCGGCAGCTCCGCCAATCGAACTTTCCGGTGCTGTGGCCCATGCAACTTCGTTGGTTAGACGTTGATCGTTATGGCCATGTCAACAATGCTGTGAACTATGAGCTTATGGACACGGCAATTAATAGTTGGCTCGCCGAACAGGTGGGGAAAGATGTGCGTGTGCTTTCGGCGTTTGGTGTCGTCGTTGAGACAGGATGCCGGTTCTTTCGAGAAATGCAGGCTAACGATAAACCGATACTCGGGATTCGCCTAGAAGGAACTGGGACATCGAGTGTCCGATACGAGGTGGGCTTCTTTATCGATGATGACGAACCTGTCGCGATTGCGAAGTTCGTGCACGTGTACGTGGATCCCGAAACCCGCCGCCCGTCGCGGATCCCCGACGAAGTTAGTCAAGCACTTCAACTCATACAGCCATAGCCGACGTTCATTTTGGCAGTACAACGAATGAGTGGGTGATTTCGACGTGAGCGATGATCTTTACATCCTCGATCTCGATGGGATGCAGCAGTCCGCTGTTGATTTGGAGAATCCGCGCAATCTTGCTTTCGACTATATGCAGCGGATTGCGAAACTCATTGACACCTTTCCTGAAGGTCGGCTTCGGGTTGTGCATGTTGGTGGGGCCGCAATGAATCTTGCACGGTATGTCGCAGACACGCGACCGCGCTCGGCACAAATTGTCTTGGAGCCGAACACGGAAGTTATTGACAAGGTGAGGGCTGAAGCACCGTTGCCGCCACGAAGTGGCATAAAAGTTCGTCCGGTTACTGGTCAAGAAGGCATCAAAGAACTGCGTGATGCCATGTGGGATCTCGTCATTTTGGACGCATTCGATGGTGGACTGGTTCCTGAAGAACTGACCGCCGAACCGTTTGTGCGTGAGGTGCAGCGGGTATTAGGCCCCGATGGAATATTCGTAGCCAATCTCGTTGATAAGGCACCGTTTCAGGCCGTTCGGGATTTTATTGCCACGGTGCGTGACCTTGGTGCGCCGATCGTCGGCATGGAGCCTGCCACAGTCAAAGGTAGACGCTCAGGCAACGTCCTTGTGGCGGCCGGGCGAGTGCCAAAGCGGGCATTTGGTGAGTTCTCGCCGCTGGAATATCGAACGTGGACAGGCCGGGAACTGCAGTCATCTTTTGGCGGCGGAAAATCTCGTGCCTGAATGTGAACCCTGATGCAATCTGCCTAACGTTTGCCCGGTACCGTGAGCAAAATAGTCCAAAGTGAGAATGTCCGAGGCGCTTTCTTGCTGTTAGTCGTAATCCTGTGAGGTAAACGAGTGAATCCAGAAAGATTCGATTTCGAGGGAACTGCAGGAAAACTGGCAGCGGACCGTTGGCTTGTCCCAGATGCGCGAGGCACAGTCCTCTTGCTCCATGGTGGCGGTCAAACTCGTCATTCGTGGCAGCGGAGTGGATCGCGATTTGCTGATGCAGGATGGACCACGATCGCCGTAGATGCGCGTGGCCACGGCGATAGTGACTGGGATACCGATGCTGATTATTCCGCTGATGCGTTTGTGACAGACCTAGCTGGGATAGTTTCAGAGCTTGATGTCGAACCAGTTTTGGTGGGGGCGTCGATGGGCGGTATCACGTCGCTGTTAGCAGTTGGGGAGGAGCGAGTAGCAGCTCAAGCGCTCGTGTTAGTTGATGTGGCACCCAATGTTGAGCCTGCAGGCGTCCAACGAATATTGGATTTCATGTCGGCTGCACCTGATGGCTTTGCTTCGCTTGAGGAAGTGGCAGACGCGATTGCTGCCTACAATCCTCACCGTCCGCGTCCTAGCAATCTCGCTGGTTTGAGTAAGAACGTTCGGCAGCATGCGAATGGTCGGTGGTATTGGCATTGGGATCCGGCGTTCATCGCGAACGGTGATGAGCCAAGGCGTGAGACACGGTTGGAACGCATGGTGTCTGCAGCGCAAAATATAGCCATACCAACGCTGTTGGTCCGTGGAGTGCAATCAGACGTGGTTTCGCCCGAAGGCGCCAAGGAATTACAGCGCCTGATCCCGCACGCTGACGTACATGAAGCCACTGCTGGACACATGGTCGCGGGTGATGACAATGACGTGTTCGTGACTCACGTCGTTGGCTTTTTAGAACGAGCTATTGCTGATGAATAGTCAGTTATGCAGGATGAACCGATGGACCTAGTTACGTTTAAAAGGTGATGGTCATCGATGAGAGAACACGGTTTCCTAACTCTTGATTACCGTCGATCGACGCATTGACTTCGCTCACGTCTTTTCGGCCACCACCAAGCAGGATGAACGTTTCGGTGTCCATTGTGAGAGTCGCATCTGCATCGTTTTGAGTTTCGGGTACTGACTTAGCCCGACCGTCTTCACCAACCTGAACTGTCACGTCAACGTGCACGGGACCGGTCACGATAAATCGCACGATAGTTCCGATTGGTGCTTTGGCTTTCTTGCCAACAACAAAAGGCATGGCCATCGCGGTCACGGTGGACGTTAGGTGTGCGCCAGGAGAGTCCATATTTCCCGGTTGATTGACGGCGCGACGGATGTCCTGTTCATGCATCCACATGTCAAATGCACGATTTCGCAGCAGGGTGTCGGTGTCCCATGGGGCATTCGCGGGCGTGCGAGGTGGTTTGGTGCTTCCTTCTTCCGGTAACACTTGCAATTCTTCGGCGCGACCTGAGATAAGGGTTGCGAAATCTTTGCGCAGTGTTGTTACGTCGGTATCGCGCAATGCAGCCACTCCGGCGTTCGTGTAGTCGGCCGGAACGGGAGCATCACCTTCGGAACGATCAATTACCTCACCGTTTAATAGGACATTCTCTAAATGCACCAAGTGTGCGAGAATATCGCGGACTCGCCAGCCCGGAAGGTCTGTATCTCGTTCCCAATCAGCACTGGAAATATTGAGGTCGCTGATGGCGTCAGCGGAATGTTTCCAAGCGTCTACATAAAACCGAAGTTGCGACATGCTCCGAGACTACGCCTCTGCCTTTGAACATGACGCTGTCTGTCGGTGTTGTGTCAGGAAATATCGCCACACAGCTCAGCATACTTTTGGCTTGCTTCCTGCATGTTGGTGCTTATTTCGGTAACCTTTTCCGTATCGATATCGGCAGTGTCTTCGCCTTTGGCGGTGGCAGCGAGATCTTTGTAACTATCTGCGAGATCCTCGTATACGTCAACGAGATTACCGAAGGCGTCCTTCACTTCTTTGTTCTTGATGTCGCCTTCGATGTTGCCGAGTTCTTTTGTGAACGTCTTGATGGCCTTTTCTGCAGCTTCAGGATCGGTGGAATCAACGCCCGACATTTCCTCGGAAGGAGCTTTGATTTCGGTATTGACATACTCACAGGCCTCTTCGACCGTTTGGCTGCTACCGCATGCAGACAGAGTGAAGGTGAGCGCTAGCGCTAGCGCGACGGCAGCTGGTTTGGTCAAGGCCATGGGGGTGTCTCCTATTAGACGTGGAATGTTCCGCTTAAGCCTACGGGTCGAGGCATGAGCCCGCGCACGCATATGGAAAAAGTGCCGCGGTGTCGGGACGCGAAATTAGCGCAAAGCCCGAATCAGATTTGACACGAGGGTCGTTGTGCGGATGTCGTCTGCTGCGGGACTGAAACCTAAACGTACAACAACTAGTTCCTCCGAAGGCACTACGTAAATGCGTTGTCCATCATGGCCTTGTGCCCAGTAGGCATCGGGTGGCAAAGAGTCGTGCAGCAAGGTTCCGTCGGCATAGGAGTTAGGCCACCAACTACTTGCGTAGGGAGCATCTTCCTCGGACTCAACGTCAAGAGCCTGGGTTGAATCATTCATCCATCCGTCGGGGAGCAACCGTTCCCCGTTCCACTCACCCTCTTGCAGCGCAAACTGCCCGACGGCAGCCCAGTCGCGGGGTGTGGCCCACATGTACGAACTGCAAACCGGTGTCCCCGCTCCATCCGGTTCCATCACTGCGCTGGCAAGTCCGAGCGGGGCGAAGATTTGCTCACGTGGCAAGTTTGCGCCAGCGTGTTCTGGCGCCAGAATCGAACAAAGTAGTGTCGTGCTCCCGCTGGAGTATTGCAGATGGGTGCCGGGCGTGTGCGCTAACTCTTGCGAGGCGACAAAGCTACCCATATCGGGTTCCATATAGAGCATCTTGGTGATGGTCGTGTTGAGCGCGTAGGTTTCGTCCCAACTCAGGCCGCTCGTCATGGTGAGCAAGTCTCGGATCGTGATCTGCTGACGATCGTCGGTCCATTCGGGCAGGAGTTCCTTATCATCGAGTGATATTTTTCCTGCTTGGACGAGTCGACCGACGATCAGATTTGTCACACTCTTTGACATCGACCAGCCGAGTTGTGGTGTGTCTTTATCAAACCCTTCGGCATAGCGTTCAGCGACCAATTGGCCGTCTTTTAGCACGACAATTGCGCGAGTGCCTAGGTCAGCCCGATCTTTGGTGCCGAGATCGTCACCAAAACCCAGATTGAGGGCAGCTTCGACGGATTCATTCTTCGCTGATACCGAGGCTGTTGCGAACCGATTGCGACCGGCGTCAACGCTGCTTGGCTTAGGTAGCTTAGGTGCTTCGCTTGCAACAGTGCAGCCGAAACCTTCCGTGAACCATGCGTGTTGTCTTGCCAATATGCGAAGGACGCTGGCCGTGGTTTCATAATTTTCCGTCGTTGAGTGCAGGACTGGTACCAGAGGGTTTGGCGGCAGATCCTCAGTCGGGTCGGCCCGATCCGCGACGAGTTCGATCGCACAAGCATTGTGAGCTGCGTACCCGGTGCCGGTAAGCAGCATAGGCCGCTGCCACCAGTAGCCAGCCACACCAGCGACGAGAACGAGAAGTAATAGCAATACGAAGAAGCGACGAACAAAACGCATGCGGGTAGCGTCTCATATGGTGTGGTCCGCATCACAGGCAGCCTGAATCTGTATGCCTGATTCCTAGGGGATGAGAACGGAAAGCCAAATATCGAAATTCAGCCCAAAGAAATTGGCCGCAGGGGCATAGAATCAACCAGCGCCACCCGCTGGTGTTGAAAACGGCTCGAGAGGACCCTCATGAACGCTCCAAAGATCTGGCGACCCGATCGGATGCCCCTCGTACCAGCAGTTTTCGCTCTTGCCGCGGCATGGCTGGCTCTCAGCCCATCCTTGCTTCCGCGTCCTGGAGTGTTTCAAGGTCTAGTGTGCGCTTTGGCAGCAATTCTTGGATACAGCCTAGGCAGTTTTGTCCGTTGGCTTATCCACGAATTTGACGTCAAGATTTCGGCGCAACGTCGACGCCTTGCGTGGTGGATATTCTTTGTCGTTGCTATTGCGGGCACGATTTATGCACTTGTTTCCCATGTGTTTTGGCAAAATGAATTACGAAATCGGCTGGAGATGGAAAGGCTCGAGTTCGGCCATGTGACGCTCACGATCGTCGTCTCACTCGTTTTGTTCGCACTCTTTCTGGTTATTGCCCGCGCACTGCGAACCTTCGGCCGGGTAGTGGTGCGGTTGGTCAGCAGGTTCTTGCCTCCCCGAGTGGCCATCGTTTCGGGCGTTGCAGTTGTAACGCTCGTCGCCTTGACTCTGTTGGACAACGTCGTCGTGTCTCGGATTGTCAAAACGATCGATTCGGCTTTCTACACCATCAACCAAGAGTTCACGACAGACTTACCAGCGCCCACAAGCCCTCACCTTTCAGCCGGCAAAGGCTCGGATGTCACATGGGAAAGCCTAGGCAGACAAGGGCGCCTATTTATTGCGAATGCTCCGAGCCCCGAAGAAATCAGCGAGTTCTCTGGAGTTACAGCCAAACAGCCGGTGCGCGCATATATCGGTGTCGGCAGTGAGGGCGATATCGACTTGGCTGATGAAGCAGAACTTGCGGTAGCAGAGCTCGAACGCACCGGTGGTTTTGATCGGGCAGTCATCAATATCGCCACAGGCACGGGTCGCGGATGGGTCAACGAAAACTCTGCCCAAGCTTTGGAATACATGTGGAATGGCGACACCGCCACCGTGAGTATGCAGTACTCCTACCTGCCGAGCTGGGCGTCATTCATCGTCGATCGTGATCGCGCCCAAGAAGCAGGACGCCTGCTTTTTGAGGCCGTGTACGCACGTTGGGCTGACCTACCGCCCAAGAACCGTCCCCTCCTTGTCGTGAGTGGTGAGAGTCTTGGATCATTCGGTGGTGAAGCCGCGTTCAGCGGCGCGCCAGATCTAGCACGCCGGGTTGATGGGGCGTTGTTTGTTGGACCTACCGGAAACAACACGCTGTGGCGTCGATTCACGGCAGACCGGGCTGAAGATTCGCCACAGATTATGCCAATTTATAACGATGGCAAGGTGGTTCGATTCTCAGCAGACGGCAAGACATGGGCCGGTGGGCTCGACTGGATGGGCACCCGAATCGGCTACCTTCAGCACGATAACGATCCGATCACCTGGTGGACCTCAGAACTGACCTTCCACAAACCAGATTGGTTACGCGAAGCTCCAGGTGAACATGTGGTGAGTCGAATGCGCTGGATCCCGGTCATCACGATGCTGCAGGTGGGCGTCGACCAGTTTGTGGCCAATAGCGTTCCGGCAGGTCAAGGACACTTGTACGGACAGTCACCGGTCTACGCTTGGGCAACGATCCTCGCCCCCGAAGGCTGGAATCAAGATAAGACTGAAGCCTTGGCTGACGTGGTGAAGAATCGTGCCGCTGCCACGGTTGACAACGAGGAAAACGCCGAAGATTCGGTCAGTCCGAACCCCTAGTTGTGACTTTGTGGGCTCATCGCGAAGGAATCAACCCGACTGACGTCCGAGGCGTCGAAGGCACGCATTCCCTTGATCCAATCAGAAAAGTAGACGATCAGGTCGAAATCCTCGCCTCGACGTCCCTGAAGATAGTTATAGGCTTCTTTCGAGATGCTCAAAGCGAGACTGTGCGCTTCCTCGGCGACTGACGATATTTCCGAGTTGCTTGGGAGATCGGCTCGTGGCTCGTCCATACGTTCGGCGAGATCTAGGATCCGGTCTTCGATGGCAATGAGCACGAGTTGACATTGACGTAACCAAGTCTTCGCCAAGTCGTCCGGATTTTCTTGGTGGGCGACATTCGACAGTGCGCGATCAGCCATCCCGAGCGACCGCATGGCGCGGTTGATGCGACCAAGGCGTAGTCGCGTCGCGAGAATTTTCGGCCCGTCGCCTAGGTCACCTAGGAGATTTTCTGCCGGAATCCTGACGTTTTTTAAGGTGACGGGCGACAGCCGAAGTTGAGGCAAATAGCCGGAGAAATCACTGCCAGACATTATGGTGACGCCCTCGGCGTTTCTGGGGACAATAAATACCGATTGCTGTGCTGCCACAACCGTTGTGGGTCTTGTTTCGGCGATGAGTGCGAAAAAAGCGCAGCGGCTGTCAGCGATTCCAGCGACAAAGTTCATAAAACCGTTCAGAACGAAATGGTCACCTTCGCGGCGTGCGTAGACATTGCCTGGCGTGCGCCCAGCAAGCAACTCTGGTGATTCGCTCATTGCCCATCCCGAGCGGAATACTCCGTCAAACACAGGCTCAAGCCAAGTCGCGTGTTGTTGTTCGTTAGCGAACTCGTACAGCACGTTCATATTTCCATAGTCGGGGTCTTGACTATTGATGGACTCTGGGGCGAGTATGGGGGACCAGCCCGTAATTCTTGCGATTTTTGCCGATTCGACGTGCGTAATTGCTGCAACTTGTGGTTGGAGCAGATTCCACAATCCGCGTCGAGCTGACTTGCGTCGTAGCTCTTCAACAATCGGAAGTTCAGCGTTGATTCCGAGTTCATCTCGCTGTTCGGCCCAGATAGCTTCGCTCGGAATCACTTGAGTGTTCATGAAATCTCGCATGATGTCGGCGAGTTCCTGGATTTCTGGTTCGAAATCCCGGTTCATGTCGTTCTCCTGGCTCGGTGGGCTGTGCCCAATGGCTTGTATTCAGTGCTAGAACTATGTTGCCTCTTTACTTGGGTCACTCGTCGTGTCCCGGAGTCTTGTGACATCTTTGAAGCAGCAGATTTCTTGAGTGAGGACAGTGCATGGGAGCGTCGGCTGCAGTCGAAAGAGTCGTGATTGTTGGTGCCGGTGTCGCTGGAGTCACGACTGCTGCCACCTTGCGACTGCGTGGTTATAGTGGCACGGTTCTGCTTTTAGACCGGGGGGATTTTACTTATGATCGCCCGCCGTTAAGTAAAGATTTCCTGTCAGGAACGTCGTCGCGTGCAGATATTTCTCTGTACTCGCCTGAATGGTTTGCTGAGCATGACATCGACTATCTGCCGAATACGGAAGTGAGCTCGATCGATACGGAACAGCTTGCAGTCGAAACGGCGCATGGCCGAATGGCAGCGGACTGGATTGTCTTAGCAATGGGAGGTGAGGCGTTTCATCCCGATTGGTTACCGCGAGATTCGCAGCGAGTACATACCTTGCGCACCGTCGGTGATGCTGAGCGGTTACGTGCCAGTCTCACAGATGAGACCCGCTTGCTTGTGGTGGGAGCGGGATTGTTGGGGGCGGAGATTGCGCTTACAGCTCGTACATTGGGTGCCATCGTTAGCACAGTGGATCCCAATCCGACCCCTCTGGCGGATGCTGTCGGGTCACGATTAGCAGCTTGGCTCCTAGACCAACTCGGGGTGCAAGGTATCGCGCACCGCACTGTGAGCGTAGAGAAGGTCAGCGACATGGGGGAATCGCTCCAGATCAATTTCAGTGACGGAGAATGGCAAGAATTCGATCACCTTGTGGTTGCGGTTGGTTTAGAACCGGTCACAAATCTGGCGATTGCTGCAGGTTTGACGGCACACACGGGGGTGCAGGTTGATTCAGGCCAACGGACTTCGCACCCCCAGATTCTTGCTGTCGGCGATTGTGCGGCGTTGAGAACCGAATCGGGGTTCGTGTCTCCAGCGGGTCATTGGGAAGCGGCAAAACTTACCGGAGAGCGCGCTGCTGACAATATTCTTGGGCTTGACCCCGCGGCGCATGTGACGGCATGGTTCTGGTCTGACCGAGGTGACCTGCACCTAGATGTCATCGGGCGATTGCCGGAGACCGAGCAGATCGTCGAACGCGGAGAGTTCGGTAGCGAAACGTTCAGCTTAGGTGGGTTTTCTCAAGGCAAACTCGTCGCTGCGGCGAGCGTCAACGATCCACTATCGAATCGGCACCTGCGAAAGATCATTGATCGCGGTCATCACATTACGCCCGAACAGTTTGCAGACCCCGAAACGATGC